>NZ_CADCUP010000110.1 GCF_902805925.1 uncultured Nocardioides sp. | reverse complement strand
GGAAGCCGACCACCGCGAGCACGACGATGGCGCCGCCGGTGACGAGGAGGGCTGGGTCGGGGTGCGGCGCGGAGCCGCGCCAGGTCAGGCTCAGCCAGACGAAGGCCAGCGGCGGGGCCAGCCAGAGAGCCGGCTGGCCGTCGGAGGTGACGGCGCCGCCCAGCACGACCGAGGCCGCGAAGGCGGCCGCCGAGAGCCACCACAGGCGCGCGAGGACCCGACGCGAGACCGCGTCGTGCTGGAACCCCACCGGCGCATGACCGAGCATGGGACACCTCCCCCCAGGCGCCCCCCGGCGCCTGTCGTCGACCGGGCGCACACCCCCTGCGTCCCCCGGTCGGGTTCAGCATATTGACGCACATCGCGCGGTTGGGCGGAAGTGCACAACCTGCGTACGCTGGACTGATCCACCCCCTGCTCCCGTGAGGTACGCATGCCCAGCCCCACTGCCGAGTCGGTCTTCCCGCGCCTGGAGGGCCGGCTGCCCTCGGTGCAGAAGCCCATCCAGTACGTCGGCGGCGAGCTCAACTCCACGGTCAAGGAGTGGGACTGCGCGCCGGACGGCCCGACGGTCCGCTGGGCGCTGATGTACCCCGACGCCTACGAGGTCGGCCTGCCCAACCAGGGCGTGCAGATCCTCTACGAGGTGCTGAACGAGCGCGACTGGATCCTCGCGGAGCGCACCTACTCGGTGTGGCCCGACCTCGAGGCCGTGCTGCGGGCCGGCGACGACCACGGTCCCATCCCGCAGTTCACCGTCGACGCCCACCGCCCCGTGCGTGCCTTCGACGTCCTGGGCCTGTCGTTCTCGACCGAGCTCGGCTACACCAACATGCTCAACGCCCTGGACCTGGCCGGTATCCCGCTGCACGCGGCCGAGCGTGGCGAGGACGACCCGGTCGTGCTCGCCGGCGGCCATGCCGCGTTCAACCCCGAGCCCGTCGCGGACTTCATCGACGCCGCGGTCCTCGGTGACGGCGAGGAGGTCGTCCTGGCGATCTCGGAGGTGGTCCGGGAGTGGAAGGCGCAGGGCTGCCCCGCCGGCGAGATGCCCACCGGTCGGGACGAGCTGCTCCGGCGCCTCGCGGTGAGCGGCGGCGTCTACGTCCCCAAGTTCTACGACGTCAGCTACGCCGAGGACGGCACCATCCGGGCCGTCGTGCCCGACCGCCCCGGCATCCCGGCACGGGTCCGCAAGCACACGCTGATGGACCTCGACGCCTGGCCCTACCCGGCCAAGCCGCTGGTGCCGCTGGCCGAGACGGTGCACGAGCGCTTCTCGGTGGAGATCTTCCGCGGCTGCACCCGCGGCTGCCGCTTCTGCCAGGCCGGCATGATCACCCGCCCGGTGCGCGAGCGGTCGATCGAGACCATCGGCGCCATGGTCGAGAACGGCATCCGCGCGACCGGCTTCGAGGAGGTCGGGCTGCTGTCGCTCTCGAGCGCCGACCACACCGAGATCGCGGAGGTGGCCACCGGGCTCGCCGACCGCTACGAGGGGCAGAACGTCTCCCTGTCGCTGCCCTCCACCCGCGTGGACGCCTTCAACATCACCCTGGCCAACGAGTTCTCGCGCAACGGCCGTCGCTCCGGCCTGACCTTCGCTCCCGAGGGCGGCAGCGAGCGGATGCGCAAGGTCATCAACAAGATGGTCAGCGAGGACGACCTCATCCGCACCGTCGCCACGGCGTACTCCCACGGCTGGCGACAGGTGAAGCTCTACTTCATGTGCGGGCTCCCCACGGAGACCGACGAGGACGTGCTGGCCATCGCCGACCTCGCCAAGCGGGTCATCGCGACCGGGCGGGAGGTGTCGGGCCGCAACGACATCCGCTGCACCGTCTCCATCGGCGGCTTCGTGCCCAAGCCCCACACGCCGTTCCAGTGGGCCGCCCAGCTCGACCACGAGACCACCGACGAGCGGCTCAAGAAGCTGCGCGACACGGTGCGCGAGGACAAGCGCTACGGCCGGGCGATCGGCTTCCGCTACCACGACGGCAAGCCCGGCACCATCGAGGGACTGCTCTCTCGCGGCGACCGTCGCGTGGGCGCGGTGATCGAGCAGGTGTGGCGTGACGGCGGCCGCTTCGACGGGTGGAGCGAGCACTTCTCCTACGACCGCTGGGTCGCGGCTGCCGGGACGGCCCTCTCGGGCACCGGCGTCGACCTCGACTGGTACACCACCCGCGAGCGCGGCTACGACGAGGTGCTGCCGTGGGACCACCTCGACTCCGGGCTCGACAAGGACTGGCTGTGGGCCGACTGGGAGGACGCCGTGTCGGTCGCGGCCGACCCCGGCTCCGTGCCCGATGTCGAGGACTGCCGCTGGACCCCCTGCTACGACTGCGGTGTCTGCCCCGAGATGGGCACCGAGATCCAGATCGGCCCGACGGGACGTCAGCTGCTGCCGCTGGCCGTCGTCTGAGTCGGGTCGGGTAGCCTGACCGGCCGCGGAGGAGCGCGATGGTGGCGTGCCGCGCGACGAGAACGTGGTCGACGGGAAGGAACAGGGATGTCGGGCGAGACCCGCGGCACGGGCGGCACGATCGCGGAGGACTACACCGCCTCCTACTACCAGGAGGGCCACCTCGGCGGGGAGGGTGACTACTCCTGGGACGACGGCCACTGGCGCGGCTTCTTCGAGATGGCCGCCGACCGCATCGTCGCCCTCGCCAATCCGGCGTCCGTGCTCGACGTGGGCGCCGCGAAGGGCATGCTGGTGCAGGCCCTGCGGGCCAAGGGGGTCGACGCCCGTGGCTTCGACCTCTCCGACCACGCCGTGGCCACCGCGCACCCCGACGTGCGGGAGCACCTGTGGGTGGCCTCTGCTACCGAGGAGCTCGAGGGGACCTACTCCCTGGTCACCTGCATCGAGGTGCTCGAGCACATGGCCCCCGCCGACGCGCAGACCGCCATCGACCGGATGTGCGCGGTCACCGACCTCGTGCTGTTCTCCTCCAGCCCCGACGACCACGCCGAGCCGACGCACGTCGGCACGCGGCCGACGGCCACCTGGGCGACGTGGTTCGCCGAGCGCGGCTTCTTCCGCCGCGTCGATGTCGACCTCTCCTTCCTCACCCCCTGGGCGGTCCTGCTGGAGCGCGCCGAGCTGCCGGCACGCGCGCTGGTCCAGCGCTACGAGCAGCAGTACGCCCAGGTCAACACCGAGCTGGTCGCCAAGCGCAGCGCCCTCCTCGAGGCGCACCGCGAGATCAGCGCCCTGCAGCAGGAAGGTCCCGCCTCGGCCGACCTGCAGGCGCTGGTGCACAAATGGGAGGCCGAGGTCCTCGAGGCCCGGCACCAGCTGCTCACCACCCGCGACCACGTCGTGGGCACCGAGGCCCAGGTGTCGCAGCTCGCGCGTGAGAACGTGCGCCTGAGCCGCGAGCTGGTGCGCAGCCGCAAGCAGCTCGCCACGGTGCGCGCCAAGCTGGCCTCCGCCCGGCAGCGTGCCAACCGGCTGGCCCGGCGCCTCGAGCGCGCCCGGTCGACGCCGGCGCTCGCCGTACCCCCGCCGTCGGTGGCCCAGCGTGCCGTGCGCAGGCTGCGGGGCGGCTCGCGGTGACCGAGAGCACGAGCGGCCCGCTCTTCTCGATCGTCACGCCCGTCTACGACCCGCCGATCGACGTCCTCGAGGACACCATCGCCTCGGTGCTCGACCAGGACCTCGACGACTGGGAGTGGATCCTGGTCGACGACCTCTCGCCCACCGAGGCGGTCCGCGAGACCATCCGGGCCCACGCCGCCCGTGACCCGCGCATCCGCCTGCACGAGCGGGAGGTGAACGGCCACATCGTGGCCGCGTCCAACGACGGGCTGGCGCAGGCCACCGGCGAGTTCCTCGTGTTCCTCGATCACGACGACCTGCTCACGCCCGACGCGCTGAGCCGCAACGCCGAGCTGATCGCCGAGCATCCCGAGGTCGACTACCTCTACTCCGACGAGGACAAGGTCGACGGCGACGGCAGGCTGTACGACGAGTTCGCCAAGCCGGCCTGGTCGCCGGAGCGGCTCCGGGGCCAGATGTACACGTCGCACCTGTCGGTGATGCGGACCGAGGTGGTGCGGCGTGTCGGTGGCTTCCGCCACGGCTACGACGGCTCGCAGGACCACGACCTCGCGCTGCGGGTCAGTGAGGTCGCACGCCGCGTCGTGCACGTCCCGCACGTGCTCTACCACTGGCGCGCGGTGGTCGGGTCGGCGTCGGCCGACATCCACGCCAAGCCGTACGCGACCATCGCCGGCCAGAACGCCGTGCAGGACCACCTCGACCGCCTCGGCATCCCCGCCGAGGTGGAGCAGGGCCCGGCCCCCGGTCACTACCGGGTCACGCGACGGCTCGACCCGTCGGTGCGGGTGTCGGTCGTCATCCCCACCATCGGCCAGTCCGCCCTCATCTGGGGTGCGCGCAGGGTGATGGTGGTGGAGGCGGTGCGCTCCCTCATCGAGAAGACGTCGCACGAGGACCTCGAGATCGTGGTGGTCCACGACCGGCCGACCCCGCCGGCGGTGCTCGAGCGGCTGCGCGAGGTGGCCGGCGACCGGCTGGTGCTGCAGCCGTTCGACAAGCCGTTCAACTACAGCGAGAAGATGAACGTCGGCTGCCTGCGGGCGTCGGGGGAGCGGCTGGTCTTCCTCAACGACGACGTCGAGGTCATCTCCGAGGGGTGGCTCGAGCAGCTGGTGGCACCGCTCGACGAGCCGGACGTCGGCCTCACCGGAGCGATGCTGCGCTTCAGCGACGGGTCGGTGCAGCACGCGGGCCACGCCTACGCCGGCGGCCACTACCTGCACCCGCACATCTTCGAGCCGAGCGGCTCCTACGGCGCCTTCGGTGCCCTCGTCATCAACCGCGAGGTCAGCGGCGTGACCGCCGCCTGCGCGGCCATGCGCCGCGGCACCTTCCTGGAGATCGGTGGGTTCGCGGAGGAGCTGCCCGCCAACTTCAACGACGTCGACCTCTGCTACAAGGTGCGCGCCACCGGCTGCCGCATCGTGTGGGTGGCCGGGTGCGAGCTCTACCACTTCGAGTCACGCAGCCGGGAGCGGATGGTGCACGACTGGGAGCGTGACCTGGTCCGCAGCCGCTGGGGCGTGCCCCGTGACGACGACTACACCCGGCCGGCGACCTCGAGGAGGAGCCGGCGGCTCCCGGCGAGGCTAGCCCTCGCCCAGGAGCAGCGACAGCCCGAACGCCACCAGCCCTAGCACCACGGCGGACCTCCGGACCGTGCGGCTGCTGCCGTCGGCCAGCAGCGCGCAGCAGCCGATCATCCACGGCAGCAGCGACATGCCGTAGCGCCACGGCAGGGTGAAGTGCTCGCCCTCGCTGACCACGACCGACAGGGCGAGGGCAGGTGCGGCGACGATCGCCACCGCTCCGGCCGACAGGGCGAGGAGGCGATCACGGACCGGCACGCCCTGTGCGAGCGCGAGGCCCACGACGCCCCCCAACGTCACCGCCAGCCCGATCACGAAGAGCGGCTCGCTGTAGACGCCCGTGACGGGAGGCGGCAACGCGCCCATCGCGGTCCGCTGCAGGAATGACGACGACTCGGCCAGCAGCGCGGTCCAGGCGAAGGGGCCACCGACACCGTCGTCGGGTGACGGCCCGACGGCCAGCCGCGACCGCACCCACAGCCAGGCGCCCTGGGCGCCGACGGCCGTGACGACCGCCGTCACAGCAGCCAGCGAGCGACGATCGAGCAGCCATCGACGTACCCGCCCGCCCCCGGGGTCGGAGCGGCGGGCGTCGTAGGCCGCGAGCGCCACCAGGTAGAGGCCGGCGGCCACGAAGCCGACGAGGTTCTGCACCTTCACCAGCGTCATGACGGAGGCGACCGGCGCCAGGAGCAGCAGGGGGCGGAGGCGGCCGCTGCGTCCCTCGACGGCCAGCAGGAGGGCGAGGGACCCGGCGAGGATGGCGGGGGCGTCCGTCGAGATGTAGGTGTTGGCCCAGTAGGCCGGCAGCGAGCCGATGGTCAGCAGCCCCGCCGCGCCCGCGAGGGCCGGAGGCGTGCCGGCCCGACGCAGGGCGAGGTAGAGCACGATGGCGCCGGCCGCGAGCCAGATCCCGCCGGCCAGCCGCCCACCCTGCACGAGATCGGCCCCGGCCCACTCGAAGGGCTGGGCCACCACGCGGGTGGTGAAGAAGTAGATCGGCGTGTACAGGTCGCCGGTGGTGCCGCCGCCGAGCGCGAAGATGCCGCCGGCGTCGTCGGCCCGGCAGGCCTCGGCGTTCAGGGGCGCGTCGTCGAGTCGCAGCCCGTTGCACACGATCATCCTGCGTGCCGTGAGACCGGTCTCCTCGCCCTGTCGGACGATGCCCTGGTCGAGCACCTTGGCGTAGTTGTCGATGTACTGGTACTCGTCGATCGGTGACAGCTTCTCGTGCTCCAGGACCTGTTCGACGGTGAACGTGAGGCTTGCGAACAGCAGCCCGAGGCACACCAGGACGTCGGCGAGCCGACCGGGCCGCGGGCTCCAGCGCTCAGCCATCGGTCGACCGCACCGCGTAGACGTACTGCCGGACCCCCGACCAGGTGAAGCTGGACGTCCGGGTGAGGCACGCGAAGGGCAGCTCCGGCGCGCCGGTGACGATGTGCCCGAGGCGGAGCCGCGGGTCGACCTCGCAGGGGTCCAGGCTGACATCGATGATGTCGGGGTTCGGGTTCGCCATCGTCGCGGCCGCACCCGGCCGCCTGTCGAACGACACCCTGAGGAAGCTGGCCCCGCGGTTCCACTGCTCCTCGTAGCGACCGTCGGGGTCGAGCAGCCGCCACGCGTCCTCGTCGGGGCCGCTGGACTGGTAGCCGGTCAGCGAGGGGACGCCGTTGCCGAACAGCAGGGCGGAGACGAAGGGCGAGTCGGCGGCCACCACCGTGCCACCCTCGCGGGCCTGATCCGCGAGCACGCGTGCGGCGCCGGCCGCGCCGCTCTCCCGCAGGTCGCCGAGGCCGAAGGTGACCGGGTTGACGAAGTACCCCGACACCAGCAGGGCGACCACCACGCCCGACACGGGGACCCACGAGCGCCACACCGTCGTGGCCAGCACGAGAGCGCCGACCAGCGCGCCGCTGAGCAGGACGGTCGCGGTCCCGATCGCCGGCAGCGCCTCCTGCAGGCTGCTCACGCCGTACGCCGTGGCGAGGGCGCACGTGGCCGCGACCGGCAGGGCCCCGCGCAGGCCGACGGCCGGCACGCGGGACAGCACGACGCACAGCAGCAGGCTCGCGGGGTAGCCGACGGTCTGGGCGGCGCGCGGGCCGGGCACCAGGTTGAGCAGGGGCAGGTGCTCGCCGAGCGTGCCCCAGCTGATGGTGCTCCACGCCAGCCACAGCACGCTCGCCCCCCCGAGCGCCCACAGGGCCGCACGACGGGCCGT
>NZ_CADCUP010000109.1 GCF_902805925.1 uncultured Nocardioides sp. | reverse complement strand
GAGCTGGTCGAGATGCCCAGCGTCGTGGCGGTGGGCGTGGACGCGGCGACCGAGCGGCTGGAGTCGCTGGGCTTCGACGTCGAGGTGCGCAACTCCGACCAGTACATCGGCGTCGGCTTCGTCTTCAGCTCCGACCCCGGCGCCGGCGAGATGGTGCCCAAGGGCTCGACCGTCACGCTCTACCTCATCTAGCCGCCCTCCCGACCGCGCCCCACGGGCTCGCGCATAGGGTTTCGGCCATGTCCTCGCGCCCGATCGGCACCCACGTCCTGGTCGGGAGGGGACTGGTGGCCGGCGCACTGGCCGATGCCGACGAGCTCGGCTGCGAGGTCGTGCAGATCTTCTCCGGCAACCCCCGGGGGTGGGCGCCCTCCCCCGGCGACAAGGGCGAGGACGCCCGCTTCCGCGCGGGCTGCGAGAGCCGCGGCCTCCGCGTCGTGATCCACGCGCCGTACCTGGTGAACCTCGGGTCGCCCACGGCCACGACGTACGAGCGGTCGGTCGGGATCGTGGCCCACAACCTGCGCCGGGCGGTCGAGATCGGCGCCGAGGGCGTGGTCGTCCACACCGGCTCCTACGTCGACGCCTCGGGCAGCGAGACCGAGCACGCGTCCGCCCTGGGCCGGGTGCGCGAGGGGCTGCTTCCGCTGCTCGACGCGGTGGCGGCCGACGACGCGCCGTACCTCCTGCTCGAGCCGACCGCCGGCCAGGGCCGGTCGCTGTGCGCCGGGGTCGACGACCTCGCGGCGTACCTCGACGCGCTCGAGCACCACCCCAAGGCCGGCGTCTGCCTCGACACCTGCCACGTCTTCGCGGCCGGGGCCCCGCTCGACCGGCCCGGCGGCGCGACCGAGACCCTCGACCGGCTCGTGGAGATCGGCGGCCCCGGTCGACTGCGGCTCGTGCACGCCAACGACTCGATGGACGTGCGGGGCGCCTGCCGGGACCGGCACCAGTCCATCGGGCAGGGACACATCGGCGAGCCCGCCTTCGGCGAGCTCCTCGCCCACCCGGCCACCGAGGGCGTGCCGTTCGTCCTCGAGACGCCCGGCTCCCGCGACCCCGGCAGCGAGGACTTCGCGGTGCTGCGGCGGCTGCGGAAGGAGGCGGGACGATGAGCGCGCACGAGACCGCCTCCCGGCGCACGACCCTCCTGGCGATGCTGGCGCTGCTGGCCATGACGGCGTGCTGGGGGTCCACGTTCTTCCTCATCAAGGACCTGCTCGACCGGGTGCCGACGCTCGACTTCCTGGCGGTGCGCTTCGCCATCGCGACCGTGGCCCTGGTCCTGATGGCGCCCCGGGCGCTGGGACGGCTCTCCGCGGAGTCGAGGAGGCACGCGCTGGTCCTCGGCCTGGTCTACGGCGTCGCCCAGATCCTCCAGACGGCCGGGCTGGCGCACACCGCGGCGAGCGTGAGCGGCTTCATCACCGGGATGTACGTCGTGCTGACCCCGCTCCTGGCCGCGCTGCTGCTGCGCACCCGCATCTCGGCCGTCACCTGGCTGGCGGTCGCGCTGGCCACCGCCGGGCTCGCCGTCCTGACGCTCCAGGGGTTCGCCGTGGGGTACGGCGAGGCGCTGACGCTGGTGGCCGCCGTCCTCTACGCGCTGCACATCGTCGGGCTGGGGGCGTGGTCGCGGCCGCGGGAGGCGGTCGGCATGACGATCGTGCAGATCATGGTCATCACGGTCGTCTGCCTCATCGCGACCGTCCCCGACGGCATCGTGCTGCCGAGCACCGGCCGCGACTGGCTCTCGGTCGTCTACATGGCCGTCTTCGCCGGGGCCCTGGCCATGCTCGGCCAGACGTGGGCGCAGGCGCACCTGCCTCCCACCCGCAGCGCCATCATCATGAGCATGGAGCCGGTCTTCGCCGCCTTCTTCGCGGTGCTGCTGGGCAGCGAGTCGATCACCGTGCGGCTGCTGCTGGGCGGGGCCATGGTGTTCGGGGCGATGCTCGTGGTCGAGCTGGCGCCGCGTCGCCGCGTCATCGAGGGCGAGGTCCCCCACATCGTCGTGTGACGCGGGGTGCCCGGTTGGGCAAACCGCGGCTGGGCTGCCTACCCTGCCCTCGATGACCACCTGTGCGAGCTGCGGCCACGAGCAGGGCGAGGGACGCTTCTGCAGCGGCTGCGGCGCCCCCGTCGCCCCCGCGACGACCCGCGACGCGAGCGCCACCGCCGTGCAGCCCGCGGTCCTCCCCGTGTCGCCCGCGCCGACCGGGGTGCCGGCTGCGGGACGGCGGGGGGTGCCGGGCTGGCTGCCGTGGCTGCTCGGCTGGCTGGTGCTCGCCGTCGTCGCCGCCATGGTCGGCTGGAGCCTCGGCAGCGACCCGGACGCGCCTTCGCGCTCCGGCGCCGGGAGCACCGACCTGCCCGCCGACGCAGGCGATGCGGGCGATGCGGGCGACCTGGGCGACGTCACGGGGACCGCCACCCCCGACGTGCCCGAGACGGCGCCGGCCAACCGGTCGATCGACGGCGACCCGGTGACGTACGACGCGGCGCACCTGCTCGACGGCGACCCCGCCACCGCGTGGCGGATGCCCGGCGACGGCACCGGCGCGGTGCTCACCTTCCGGCTGCCCGGGCCCACCCGGCTGGCGTCGGTCGGGCTGGTCAACGGCTATGCCAAGGTCGACGGCCCGGTGGACTGGTATCCCCGCAACCGCCGGGTGGAGGCGGTCACCTGGGGCTTCGACGACGGCACCACGCTGCGGCAGGACCTCATCGAGAACCCCTCGATGCAGACGGTGGCCGTCGACGACGTGGTGACCTCCTCGGTCACCCTGACCCTGACGTCGGTGTCGGCGCCCGGTGCCGAGGACGGCCGCGACTTCACCCCGGTCAGCGACGTGCGCCTGATCGGGGTGTCGGACTGACGCGATCGGCGGGGTAGTCAGGTGCGACATGGCTGTCGTACGGCGGTTCGGACAGCCATCTCGCGCCTAACTACCCCGACCGTCGGCGCTCACCCCAGGCGGGCCAGCACCGCCGCCGCGCGCTCGGCGTCCTCGCGGGAGACGTCGAGGTGCGTGACCAGGCGTACGGCGCGCGGCCCGACGGCGGAGATCCGCACGCCCTCCTCGGCGGCAGCGGCCACGTAGGCGGCGGCGTCCTCCCGCGGGACCACGACGATGTTGGTCTCCACGGTCGCCGGGTCGACGCCGCACGCCTGCGCCAGAAGGCGGGCGTGCTCGTGGTCCTCGGCCAGCCGCTCGAGGTGGTGGTCGAGCGCGTGCAGGCCCGCGGCCGCCAGCATGCCGGTCTGCCGCATGCCGCCACCCATCCGCTTGCGCCAGACCCGCGACTCCTCGACGGCCTCGCGGCCACCGACGACCAGTGAGCCGACCGGGGCGCCGAGGCCCTTCGACAGCGCGACGCACAGGATGTCGACGCGCGCGCCGTACTCGTGCAGCGGGGCGCCGGTGGCGACGTGGGCGTTCCAGAGCCGGGCACCGTCGAGGTGCAGGGCGACGCCGCGGTCGCGGGCGAAGCCGACCAGCGGGTCCAGGTCGGCCGGCCGCAGGACGGTGCCACCGGCGAAGTTGTGGGTGTTCTCGATCGAGATCGCCGTGGTGCGGACGAAGAAGGGCCCCATGTCGGGGGCGAACATCGCCTCGATCGCCGGCAGGTCGATGCCACCGGTGGGGTGGGTCCAGGTGCGCATCGTGATGCCGCTGTAGGCGGCGTGCGCCCCGAGCTCCGCGCGGGCGATGTGCGCCGAGGACTCGCAGAGCACCTCCTGCCCGGCAGCGACGAGCGTGCGCACCGCCAGCACGTTGGCCATCGACCCGGTCGGCGTGAACAGGGCCGCCTCGTGCCCGAGGAGGTCGGCGACGCGCTCCTCCAGGCGCCGGGTGGTCGGGTCCTCGCCGTAGACGTCGTCGCCCACCTCGGCCGCGACCATGGCGGCCCGCATCGCGTCGGAGGGCTGGGTGAGCGTGTCGGAGCGGAGGTCGATCACGGCGTTCCTTCGGTGGTCGAGTGGCGAGCGCCAGCGAGCGTACCGAGCCCCGCTCGCGGGCTCGCGGTGTGCCGGCCTCAGGCCTTCCGCAGCATCTCCGCCACGAGGAAGGCGAGCTCGAGGGACTGCACGCGGTTCAGGCGCGGGTCGACGACCGACTCGTAGCGGTGCGCCAGGCCGGCCTCGTCGATCTCCTCGCCGCCGCCGATGCACTCGGTGACGTCGTCGCCGGTCATCTCCACCAGGATGCCGCCGGGCCAGGTGCCGAGCGAGCGGTGCACGTCGAAGAAGCCCTGCACCTCCTCCACGACGTCGTCGAAGCGGCGGGTCTTGTAGCCCGTGGATGACTCGAAGGTGTTGCCGTGCATGGGGTCGCAGACCCAGGCCGCCTCGACGCCCTCGGCGGTGACCTTCTCGACCAGGCCCGGCAGCCCGTCCCGGATCCGGCCGGCGCCGAAGCGGGTGATGAAGGTCAGCCGCCCGGGCTCGTTGCGGGGGTTGAGCCGGGCTGCCAGGGCCAGGGCGTCGTCGGCGGTCGCGGCCGGGCCGAGCTTGACCCCGATGGGGTTGCGGATGTGGCGGAAGTACTCCACGTGGGCGCCGTCGAGCTGGCGGGTGCGCTCGCCGATCCACACGAAGTGACCGGAGACGTTGTAGGGCAGCTCGGTGCGCGAGTCGATGCGCGTCATGGCGTGCTCGTACTCCAGCAGCAGCGCCTCGTGGCTGGAGTGGAAGTCGACGCGGCGCAGGGCATCGGGGTCGGCCCCGATCGCGGTCATGAACGACATGGCCTTGTCGATCTCGGCGGCGAGCAGCTCGTAGCGCTGACCGGCGACCGAGGTGCGCACGAAGTCGGTGTTCCAGGTGTGGACCTGGCGCAGGTCGGCGTACCCGCCGGTGACGAAGGCGCGCACCAGGTTGAGGGTCGCAGCGGAGGCGTTGTAGGCGTCGAGGAGCCGCTGCGGGTTCGGCAGCCGCGACTCCTCGGTGAAGTCGAACCCGTTGACGATGTCGCCGCGGTAGGCCGGCAGCGTCATGCCGTCGCGGGTCTCCAGGTCGGAGGAGCGCGGCTTGGCGTACTGCCCCGCCAGCCGGCCGAGCTTCACGACCGGGACCGAGCCGGCGTAGGTCAGCACGACCGCCATCTGCAGCAGCACGCGCAGCTTGTTGCGAACGTTGTCGGCGGTGACGCCGTCGAAGGTCTCGGCGCAGTCGCCGCCCTGCAGCAGGAACGCCTCACCGCGCGAGACCGCGGCCATCTTGGACTTCAGGTCGTCGCACTCGCCGGCGAACACGAGCGGCGGCATCGTGCGCAGGCGGGTGACCGCCGAGTCGACGGCCACCGCGTCGGGGTAGGAGGGCTGCTGCCTCGCGCCGATCGCGTGCAGCTGCTCGAGGGTGGGGACGGTGCTCACGTCCTCCAGCGTACGGCGGTCCGCGCCCGCCGACCGATTCGTGCCGCTGCGTGGTCGGCCCGGTGGCCGGGTCAGCGGTCGGGTCGGTGGTCGTCGGTGTCCTCGAGGTGCTCGATGTCGCGGAAGCCGGTCTTCTTGGCCCGGACGCCGCGGTTGGTCATCCAGGTCAGCGCCCACAGCACGATGCCGATGCCGAGGAGGTAGGCCGCGATCTGGTACTGCAGGGCGTCACGGTCGACCCAGGGGCCGATCAGGAACAGGCACAGGAGCGCAGCGATCGCCGGCGTCGGACCGGGCGAGCGGAAGAAGCCCTTGCGGGAGTCGCGGCGCAGCACCAGGCAGGCGACGTTGACGACCGCGAAGACCGCGAGGAGCAGCAGCGACGTGGTGCCCGAGAGCTGCAGGACCACCTCGCTGTCGGACTGCGTCGCGACGTACCCGATGAGGCCGAGGGCGAGCAGCGTCGAGAACGCGATGCCGACGTACGGCGCCCGGCTGCGCGCGGACACCTTGCCGAGCGAGCGCGGCAGCACGTCCTGGCGGGCGAGGCCGTAGAGCAGCCGGCTGGCCATCAGCATGTTGATGAGCGCGGTGTTGGCGACCGCGAAGACGGCCAGGAAGGGGAAGATCCGGTCGATCGGGAGGTCGGGCGCGCCCTTGCTGACGACCTCCAGCAGCGCCCGGCCCTCGGCCTCGTTGATGGTCGCCAGCTCGGTCGGGGTGAGCACGGCGACCACCGCCACGGCCACGAGCATGTAGATGATCACCGCGACGCCCAGCCCGGTGAGCATGGTGCGCGGGAAGATCCTCTCCGGCTCCTGGGTCTCCTCCACCATGTTGACGGAGTCCTCGAAGCCCACCATCGCGAAGAACGCCACCGAGGTGGCGGCCGTGACGGCCAGGAAGAGCCCCTTGTCGCCGGCGTCGGTGAAGGTGGTGATGCGGCCGACGTCGCCGTCGCCCTGCGTCATGGCCCAGAAGCCGATCAGGATCACGATGGCGAGCGCGGTCATCTCGACGAGGGTCAGGATGACGTTGAACTTCACCGACTCCCCGACGCCGCGCAGGTTGATCAGGGCGAGCAGGAGCATGAAGGCCATCGCGATGGCGGTCGTGGTGCCCGTGCCCGGGGTGGCGTCGAGCCACCCGTTGACGACCAGGCCGCCGGTGAGGTTCTGGGCGAGCACGTTGGAGGACGTCGCGGCGCTGGTGATGCCGGAGCAGACCACGGCGAAGGCGACCAGGAACGTGACGAAGTGGATGCCGAAGGCCTTGTGGGAGTACAGCGCGGCGCCGGCGGCCTGGGGGTACTTCGTGACGAGCTCGAGGTAGGAGAGCGCGGTCAGGGTGGCCACGATGAAGGCCGTCAGGAACGGCAGCCACACGATGCCGCCGACGATGCCCGCCATCTGGCCGGTGACCGCGTAGACACCGGCGCCGAGGATGTCGCCGATGATGAAGAGGAGCAGCAGCTTGGGGCCCATCACGCGGATGAGCCGCTGCTCCTGAGCGTCGTCGACGTCGATCGGGCTCTGGCTGGTGCTCATGGACGCTCCCTCGCTCGCCGGGAGCGGACCCCGGATCAGCCCATCGTGGACCACATCAGAGGGAAGTTCCAGCACCTGCGGGCCCCATCGGCCCCGCGCCGCGTCGACTCCCGGACGACCAGCTCGGGCTCCGAGGGCGAGCAGGTCGTTCACGTCGAACGCCGCCCGGGGCACCGACGAGGCCACCGCGACCGGCGACGTGCTGGTGCAGGCTCGCGGGCTCGGCCTCGCGTCGGGCACTCTCGAGGCCTGCGCACCCAGATGTCGACCACCTCTCCCCCGACCCGCTACGAGCCGAAGGATCCCTGATGAAGCGCCAGCTGCCCCGGCGTCACGACCTCGCCCCGCTGCTGAGGTTCAAGCGGCCGGTGCTGTCACCCAAGGAGCGGCGCCTGGTCCGGGCGCTGACCATCGAGGACCTCCGCCGCATCGCCCGGCGGCGTACGCCCAAGCCGGCGTTCGACTACACCGACGGCGCCGCCGACGGCGAGGTGTCGCTGGCCCGGGCCCGGGAGGCGTTCGCCGATGTGGAGTTC
>NZ_CADCUP010000108.1:2324-35191 GCF_902805925.1 uncultured Nocardioides sp. | reverse complement strand
CGATCTCGACCAGGTCGCGGCGCATGGCGGCCGGGATCTTGGTCTCGCCGACGTTGTGCTGACGGAGCTTCTCGGTGGCGAACAGGCCGGCCTCGATGCGCTTGGCCAGGTCGACCTCCATCTCGGCGGTCAGCAGCGCGACGCGGCCGATCTCGCGGAGGTAGGCCTTGACCAGGTCGATGCCGGGCGGCGGCTCGTCGAGCGCGAGCGGCTTGTCCTCGTCGGCGACCACGACGGGTGCGGCGACGGGCTCGGCGAACACCGTGTCGCCGTCGGGCTGCTGCGACTCGAGCACGGCGGCCTCGGCCTCGGCCTTGGTCTGCTTGACCGGCTTCGCGGCAGCCGCAGCCTTGGTGGCGGCGGTGGGCGGGGTGGTCTGAACGGGCACGCTGGACTCCTCAACGAGCGGCTCGGCGGCGGCGCCGTCTGCCACGGTGCGTCCGGCCGGACGCTTCTCCTGCGGGCCGGCGGCCCGCTTGGCCGGCCGGGCGGCCGGTGCCTTGCTTCCGTCCGGCTTCGCCGCGGCGCGACGGCTCCGGGTCGTGGTGGGGGCCGCGTCCTCCGACAGGAGCACCGCCCCCTGCTCGGAGAGCTGGCGAAGGACGGTGCGCGCCTCGGCAGGGCCGACGCCGGCGTGGTCGAACGCGGTGCGGAGCTGCTCGAGGGACAGGCGTCCCTCGGTGCGCGAGCGCTCGACCAGCGCGTCGACGACGTCGGCGGGGCGTGCGGGGGCGGACATGGATGATCTCCTGGGTCAGTGCGGGGGCATCGGGACCGGTCAGCCCACACCCGCGCTGCGGCGCCTCGGGGGCGACGTGCGGAGACGGCGTGACGTCCCGGTAGCCGGCACCTGTCGTCCAGGCGCCTGCGAAGTTCCCAACGATCCTCTCACGCCCGCTGTTCCGGTAGCACTTGGGCGGGTGAGGCTGCTCACAGCGCACCTACCCGCCTGCGCTCAGTCCCACCCGAGCTGGTGCAGCCGCTCGTCGTCGATCCCCACGTGGTGCGCGAACTCGTGCACCACCGTCACCTGGATCTCCTCGACCAGGTGGTCGAGGTCCTCCGCCATGAGGCACAGGGGGATGCGGTAGAGGCTGATCCGGTCCGGCAGCGTGCCGGTGTAGTGGTCCCGCTCGGTGAGGGCGACCCCCTCGTACAGCCCCAGCAGGTCGGGGTCCTCGGCGTTCTCGTCCTCGACGACGACCACGACGTTGCTGAACTGCGCGACCAGCTCCGGCGGCAGCTCGTCGAGCGCGTCGGCGACGTAGCCCTCGAACTCCGCCGGCGACACCGGCTGCACGCCTAGTCCAGGTAGTCGCGCAGCTTCTGCGACCGCGAGGGGTGGCGCAGCTTGGACAGCGTCTTGCTCTCGATCTGGCGGATGCGCTCGCGGGTCAGCCCGAACTCGCGGCCGATCTCGTCGAGGGTGCGCGGCTGGCCGTCGACCAGGCCGAAGCGCATCTTCACGACGGCGGCCTCGCGGTCGGTCAGCGTGCGCAGCACCTCGCCGAGCTGCTCCTGCATCAGGCCGTACGACACGACCTCCGCGGCGATCGGCGCGTCGGCGTCCTCGATGAAGTCGCCGAGGCTCGAGTCCTGGTCGTCGCCGATGGTGGTCTCGAGGCTCACCGGCTCGCGGGCGTAGCCCTGGATCTCGACGACCTTCTCCGGCGTCATGTCGAGCTCCTTGGCGAGCTCCTCCGGGGTCGGCTCGCGGCCGAGCTCCTGCAGCATCTCGCGCTGCACCCGGGTGAGCTTGTTGATCTGCTCGACCATGTGCACCGGGATGCGGATCGTGCGGGCCTGGTCGGCCATCGCCCGGGTGATCGCCTGGCGGATCCACCAGGTGGCGTACGTCGAGAACTTGTAGCCCTTGGTGTAGTCGAACTTCTCGACCGCGCGGATCAGGCCGAGGTTGCCCTCCTGGATCAGGTCGAGGAACAACATGCCGCGGCCGGTGTAGCGCTTGGCCAGGCTGACGACGAGGCGGAGGTTCGCCTCGAGGAGGTGGTTCTTGGCGCGCCGACCGTCCTCGGCGATCCACTCGAGCTCCTCGAGCACCTTGGGGCTGACCTTGCCGCCCTTGGCCAGCTTCTCGTCGGAGAAGAGGCCGGCCTCGATGCGCTTGGCCAGCTCGACCTCCATCTCGGCGTTGAGGAGGGGGACCTTGCCGATCTGCTTGAGGTAGTCCTTGACCGGGTCGGCGGTGGCGCCGGCGACCATGACCTGCTGCTCGGGCTCGTCGGTCTCGTCGGCGGCGGAGACGACGAACGAGGCGGACTTCTCGTCCTCCTTGATCGTCGGGTCGGTCACGACGTCCTTCTCGAACTCCTCGTCGGGGATGTCGGGCAGCAGCTTCGTGCCGTCGGGGCCGACGGCCACCGGGACGTCGGCGGCCTTCTTGGCGGCGGCCTTCTTCGCCGGCGCCCTCTTCGCAGCAGCCTTCTTGGCGGGGGCCGCGACCTGGGTGGCCGTGCCCTCGTCCGCCTTGGCCGTCGTGGTCTTCCGCGCCGTGGTGGCAGCGGCGGCACGACCGCCGGCGGCGGAGACGTCGACGATGATGCCGAGCCCGCTCAGGTGCGTCAGCAGCGCCTTGAGGTGGCGAGGATCGACGGCGGCGTCGTCACTGGCGGTGCGCACCTCCTCGGGCGAGACCGTGCCAGTGCTCGTGCCGCGCTGCACCAGGGCGGCGACGGCAGGATGGGCGAGAACCTCGGCGGGGAGCAGCTTGCGTGCGTTCGAAGACACGAACACCTCTCGTGAACGACATCGGGGCGCGGCAAGGCCCGGTTACGTCAAGAGCCGCGGTCGCAATCATGCCACGGCCCTCAAGGGGACCGGGCACGCCCCCGCGCGTGGCGCTCAGTCCGTCCGGGCGGCGGCCTTCGCCTCGGCCTTCTGGGCCTTCTTGAAGTCCCTGACCTTCTGCAGTGAGGCGGCGTCGACCACGTCGGCGACCGAGCGGTGACCGGCCTCGGCGTAGGCGCCCACCGCCTTCTCCCAGCCGTCGGGGCGCACGCCGAGCTGCTTGGCGAGCAGCGCGACGAAGATCTGGGCCTTCTGCCTGCCGAAGCCGGGCAGGGCCATGACACGCTTCAGCAGGTCCCTGCCGTCGGCCGCCCCGGTCCAGATGCGGGAGGCGTCGCCGTCGTACTCCTCGGAGACGATGCGGGCGAGCTCCTGGAGCCGGGCCGCCATGGAGCCGGGGAACCGGTGGATCGCCGGCGTCACGGCCGCCATGGCCGCGAACTCGTCGGGGTCCGCGGCCGCGATGGCGGCGGGGTCGAAGGTGCCGAACCGGTCGATCACCTTGGCGGGCCCGCGGAACGCGTGCTCCATGGGGTACTGCTGGTCGAGCATCATCGCTGCCAGGAGCGCGAAAGGTGAGTCGTCCAGCACCTTGTCGGCCGCGGGGTCGCCGGTGATGTGAAAGCCCATGCCGCTCATCATGCCGCCAGGCCCTCGGGACGTCATACGAACGGAGCGCTCCGACCCACGATTCGTATGACGTCCCGGGCGGTGCGCCAGTCAGCAGGGCTTGTACGTGATGGTGAAGCGCGACCCGACTTCTTGCTGGAGGCGACTGACGAGGTCCCGGGCACGCTCATCCAGGTCGCGGAACGCCTCCCCGGTGCGCAGTGGCGGGTTGGCGTCCAGATGTTCCATGGCGTTGCCCCACTCGCTGCGAGCGTCGATCAGCGAGTCGCTCGACGCAAGCGCCCTCCGCAGCCACTCCGGATCATCGGGAACCAGTCCGTCTCCCTTGGTCCAGAGCGGCACCGAGGCGCCGTAGTCCCCCATCAACCTGGTGGTGTCCCCGTCGACCGTGTAGTTGGGCTCGTCGGGCTCCACGTGACCCGGTGGCGGGTACGCCACCCAGTAAGCACCGTGGGGGTAGTCGCCCAGGTGCTTCGGGGGTGGAACTGCACCAGTGGATCACGGGTCTGCCTCGACCTGCCGCTGGATATCTGCTGTTCGTGGCTAGCGGATGTGCTGGTCGAGGATCATGGCGGCGAGGAGGGCGAACGGCGACCCGTCGAGCACGGCGTCCGCCGCCGGATCACCGGTGATGTGGAGTGCCATGGGCGCAGTGTCGCGGCCGGCGCGCGGTGCGGCGACCCCGTCGAGGCAAGGGACACAGAGGCAAGGGATACAGAGGCAAGGGATACAGAGGCAAGGCTTCGACGGCGACGCCCGGAGGCGCTGGCCTGAGGCCCGCACACCCGCCGGGGTGCGGGACGGAGCCTCGGGGCTGCGTCAGCCCGCCTTGACCGCCAGCACCGGGCAGGGAGCGTCGAGCAGGATGCGCTGGGCGTTGCTGCCCAGGATGAGCTTGCCCACCGGCGACCGGCGGCGCAGGCCGATCACGATGAGCTCCGCGGAGCTGGTCTCGGCGATGCTGATGAGGTCCTCGGCGGGCTCGAAGCCACGCACCATCTGGCGCAGGTCGTAGCCGACGCCCGACTTGTCGAGACGGCTGCGGACGTCGTCCATCTCCGACTCGGCCTGGCGCGCCGCGGGGCCGTCGAACTCCGTGCCGCCCCGGTGGGAGTTGACCACGACCAGCTTCGCATCGCGCAGCTTCGCCTCGGCGATCGCGGTGTCGAGCGCGGCATCTCCCTCGGGCTTCGGAACATAGCCCACCACGACAGTCCCCATTGACGGCCTCCTTCGCTGCACTGCGGCGGCTCCTCGTCGGACCGCTCCGTGGGCACGGTACCCAATCCCACCCGCCAGTGGGAGCCTGTGGACCCGCGAGGGCCCGGCGTGCCGCCGTCCGGCAGGCTGAACCGGATGATCGTGACCGACGCCTCCTCGCGCGCCGAGCAGCGCACGCTGCGGGCGGCGGTGCTGGAGCTCAAGCAGCGCGAGCCCCGCGGCAGGTTCACGCTCCGGGTGCACGCCGGGCTGCCCGGTGGTGCCGACTGCTGGTTCGAGGCGGGCCGCGACGACCACCTCGACCACACGGTGCGCACCGACGTCGCGGCCGCGCTGCTGCACCGGGCGCGGTCGCACACCGCCCACCCGTGGGCGTGGACGACGCGTCCGGGGCCGCTGTGCGTGGGCGACGCCGACCTCGCGTGGTCGGCCGCGGGACGGGCGGCGCTCGCCGAGGCGGACCTGCCGCTGCGGTTCGTGGTCGTGACCCGCCACGGCTGGCTCGACCCGGTGACGGGCGCGGGACAGGCGTGGCGACGCCTGCGCCGGCGCAGCTGAGGGCTACACCCAGGTGTGCACGGGCTCGTTGGTGTGCATGCGCTCGCGGTACTCCAGCAGGGTCGCTCGCAGCGCGTCGGCGCGGTCCTCGGAGGAGCGGTCCTCCATCCGGCGCACGAACCACTCCGCACCGTTGACTCCGGTCAGGCACCGCTGCTCGATGATGCCGAGCAGCCGGTCCCGGTCAACGGACGGCACCCCCCAGGAGTCGAGCCCCTCGTGGGCAAGCGGCAGCAGGCGTCGCAGCACCAGCTCGGTGGCGCGCACCGCTCCCCCGATGCCCGGCCAGTAGACCTGCGCGTCGATGCCGTGGCGTGCCGCGGCGTGGAAGTTCTCCTCAGCGGCGCTGAAGGACATCTGCGACCACAGCGGCCGCTCGCTCTCGGCGAGGCCGCGGACGAGCCCGTAGTAGAACGCCGCGTTCGCGATGGTGTCGGCCACGGTGGGGCCTGCTGCGAGGAGGCGGTTCTCCACGCGCAGGTGCGGCACCCCGCCCGCGACGTCGTAGATGGGCCGGTTCCAGCGGTAGATCGTCCCGTTGTGGAGGCGCAGCTCGGGCAGGCCCGGGGTGTCGCCCGCCTCGAGCTTGTCGAGCGGGTCCTCCGCGTCGGTGATGGGCAGCAGCGCCGGGAAGTAGCGCACGTTCTCCTCGAAGAGGTCGAACACCGAGGTGATCCACCGCTCGCCGAACCACACCCGGGGCCGGACGCCCTGTGCCTTGAGCTCCTCGCTGCGGGTGTCGGTCGCCTGCTCGAACAACGGGATCCGGGTCTCGCGCCAGAGCTGCCGGCCCAGGAGGTACGGCGAGTTGGCACCGACGGCGAGCTGCACCCCGGCGATCACCTGGGAGGCGTTCCAGTAGTCGGCGAAGTCGTCGGGTGAGGTCTGCACGTGGAACTGCGTGCTGGTGCAGGCCGCCTCCGGCACGATGGAGTCGGCGGTCGTGTCGAGGCGCTCGGTGCCGGCGATGGAGATGGAGATGTCCTCCCCGCGGGCGGCCAGGATCTGCTCGCTGAGCAGCTTGTAGCGCGGGTTGGCGCTCAGCGCGTGCGTGCTCATGTGGCCCTCGGCCAGGGTCGGGAGGATCCCGATCATCACCAGGTGCGCGCCGACCCGGGCCGACTTGGCCTCGGCGTCGTTGAGGCTGCGGCGCAGGTTGGCCTCGAACTGCGCCAGGCCGCCGTCGTGCAGGGTCGCCGGAGGCACGTTGATCTCGATGTTGAACTGCCCGAGCTCGGTCTGGAAGTCGGGGTCGGCGATCGCCTCGAGCGCCTCGGCGTTCTTCAGGGCCGGGTCGCCCAGCTCGTCGACGAGGTTGAACTCCACCTCCAGCCCGGTCATCGGGTCGTCGGTGTCGAAGCGCTCCTCCCGCAGCATCCGTGCGAACACGTCCAGGCAGCGTCGCACCTTCTCGCGGTGGCGCGTGCGGTCGGCGCGTGAGAACTCCTGTGCCTCGACCTCTTCACCCATGCAGGCACGATAGGGCAACCGGGGTCGGACGAGCAGCCGTCACGCGGCCCCTCCCGAGGCGTGGGCTGCCGCACCGCCCGGGGGCGGCGGGCCGGGCGGTCGCCACCGGCTGGGCGGGACGGCCGAGACGAGCAGCCCCGAGACGGTGTCGGCCAGGCTGCAGGAGCCATCGGCCTCGAGGGCGCGCTCGACGGCGCACCAGGCCAGCGCGCCGTGTCCGGCGAGCCACGCCGCGAAGCCCAGCACGGCCGCCGGGCCGGCCACCAGCCGCTCGGGTGCCGAGCGCAGCACGCAGGTCCACAGGGCGACGTGCTCGCGGGCGTCGGCCCGCTCGATGGCGCACCAGGCGCCCTCGCGCGCCACGGGGTCGGCGATCGACACCAGCAGCCGTGCCAGGTCGGCCGGCTCGGGCACGGTGCCACGGCCGGCGTGTCGGTGGGTGAGGGCCCGGACCCATCCGGCGTCCGCGGGGCTGACGCCGCCGAGGACGTCCGACACCGTGGCCACCGCGACGGGATCGGGCCACAGCGTGGCGGCCAGGGCATCGCGGGAGGAGTGCGTCACCAGGCCCGCGACCACCGCCTCCGCGGCGAACGGGTGGGCCGAGACGTCGTAGGGGACGCCGCGGGGCTGGTCCGCGCGGCCGGGGAGCATGGGGAACCATCGCCGGCCGTCGGCGCACATCAGCTCCAGCACCTCGATGCCCTCCCGGGTGAGCGCACGCTCGAGGCGGTCGGCGAGGTCACGCACGAGGGAGGGAGCGGCGGCGTACAGCACGATCACCACCCGCTCGACGTCGTGGCGCAGGCACGGGTCGACGAGCGCCTCGATGACGAACGGGACGTCGCTCTCGTGCGACGGCAGGTCGACGCGGGCATGGAAGGAGGGCCCGGCGCCGAAGGTGAGCAGCACGACCGACTGCTGCGGCACGAAGCCGAGGGCGACGGGCACGAAGGCGAGGAGGTCCTCGGGGCAGCGGGCCGTCATCGAGGCCAGGGGCGGGGGCGGATCGGGGCGAGGGCTGGGGTGTCGGCTCATGCGGCCACGCTGCCCGCGGACGCCGACGACCGCGCGGGGCCGGCTCGTGGGCTGTGGACGAGCGGCGTACCGGCAGGTCTGTGAACGAGCTGCGGCCCGCATCCCGCAGAATCGACGCGTGCGCGCCTCCGCCTCGGTCCTCCACCTGGACCTCGACGCGTTCTTCGCCTCCGTCGAGCAGCGCGACAAGCCCTCGCTGCGGGGCAGGCCCGTGGTGGTGGGCGGCGTGGGCGGCCGGGGCGTCGTGGCGACCGCGTCCTACGAGGCGCGGGCGTACGGCGTGCACTCGGCCATGTCGACGCGCGAGGCCCGCTCCCGCTGCCCGCACGCCGCGTTCCTGACGGGCCGCTTCCACGCCTACCGCGAGAGCAGCGACCAGGTGATGGCGCTGCTCCGCACGACCTCGCCCCTGGTCGAGCCGCTCTCGCTCGACGAGGCGTTCGTGGACCTCCTCGCCGCCGACCTCCCCGACCACGAGGTCACCACCGTCACCGCCTGTGCCGAACGCCTCCGCGCCGCGGTCGCGGAGGCCACCGGTGGGCTGACCGCGTCGGTCGGTCTCGGCTCGTCGAAGTTCATCGCCAAGGTGGCCAGCGAGCTGGACAAGCCCGACGGGCTGACCGTGGTGCTGCCCGGCACCGAGCGCGAGCTGCTGCGGCCGATGAGCGCCACGGTCATCCCCGGGGTCGGGCCCGCCACCGCCGAGCGCCTGCGTCGTGCCGGCATCACCACCGTCGCCGACATCGAGGCGGTCAGCGAGGACGAGATGGTCCGCCTGCTCGGCAAGGCGCACGGTCACGGGCTCCACCGGCTCGCGCGCGCCGACGACGACCGGCCGGTGGTCGCGGAGCGCGAGGCCAAGTCGGTGAGCGTCGAGGACACCTACCACACCGACCTCGTGGACCGCCGCCTGATGGAGGGGCTGCTGACCAGGCAGGCGGCCCAGGTGGCCGAGCGGCTCCGCAAGCACGGGCTCTCGGGCCGGACCGTGAGCATCAAGGTGCGCCTGCACGACTTCACGACGCTCAGCCGCTCCACGACCCTGCCGGCGCCGACCGACAGCGCCGCGGCGGTGGGCCGGCTCGCCCGCGGCCTGCTGACAGACCTCGACACCTCGGGCGGGGTGCGCCTCCTCGGCGTCGGCGTCTCGGGTCTGGCCGACTGGATCCAGGAGGACCTCTTCGGCGAGGCCGACGAGGAGGCCGACGAGGAGCACCCCTCGCTGCCGGGGATCCTGGCGTCAGGGCGCACGACGTGGGCGCCCGGCATGGACGTCGTCCACGAGGACCACGGCCAGGGCTGGGTGTGGGGATCGGGCCGGGGGGTGGTGACGGTGCGGTTCGAGACCCGGGACACCCCGCCGGGTCCGGTGCGGTCGTTCCCGGCCGACGACCCGGCGCTCTCGCCGCTGGTCCGGCCGGCCGGCGAGTGAGCACGTCACCCGGTCGTCACCGTGCATTGGTTGACGGCCGGCGCGGTGCCCGCCAGAGTCGGCAGGGTCTCGTCACGCACGGGAAATAGGGTGAGGGGCTCTTGATGGTATGAGCATCAGGAGCCCCTCGGGGTGACCAGTGGTGACGCCCGGTCGATCGATCAGGCCTCCTGAGTCCCACAGCGCCCGTCACCGGTGCTGCGCGACGACCGAAGTCGCCGTCTGGACCGTCTCTCCTGTCCGACCCCCAGCCCCGCGAGCGGTGCTGGTAGAGAGAGTTCTATGCCCGCGAGGCCCCGACGCACAAGGGGTTCGGGCCGCCTTCCCCCGACATTTCTCCGGAACGGCGTGTCCTCCACAGCTCGTGCACAGGAGCGCTCCCGCTCCTCCACAGGACGGGGTCCTTCGTCCCCAGCCGGGCGCTCTGCCTGTGGACGGCCGGCGGGTGCGGTGCAGCACGCGCATCACCTCCTCCGCCCTGGCCGTGGCCCTTCGTGCTGGCGCTCGGCGCTCGCTGCTCCCGCGTCCGCAGGCACCGCCGCGTCGTCGGGAGCACTCGCCGGCCAGCGGGCCGGCCCCCTCATGACCGAGGCCGACGATCCGACCCCGGTCAGCCGGTTCAGGGGCAGCAGGACCTTCCGCGTCCGGCGGTGACCGCCGGGCGTCGTACGCCGCCGGTGGCTACTGCGAGAACGCCGCGTCGAAGGCGGCCGAGGGCGGCGGGTAGTCGAAGCGCCGCAGGAACTCCAGCGCCTCGGGGGCGCCGTGCAGGCGGTCCATCCCGGCGTCCTCCCACTCCACCGAGATGGGGCCGTCGTAGCCGATCGCCGACAGGGCGCGGAAGCAGTCCTCCCACGGCACGTCGCCGCGGCCCGCGGAGACGAAGTCCCAGCCGCGATGCGGATCGCCCCACGGCAGGTGGGAGGACAGGATGCCGTTGCGGCCCCCGCCCATCCGCATCCGGGTGTCCTTGCAGTCCACGTGGTAGATCCGGTCGGCGAAGTCGGTGAGAAATGCGACGGGGTCCAGGCCCTGCCACATCATGTGGCTGGGGTCCCAGTTGAGCCCGAAGGCCGGGCGGTTGCCGATGGCGTCGAGGGCCCTCCGGGTCGTCCAGTAGTCGTAGGCGATCTCCGAGGGGTGCACCTCGTGGGCGAAGCGCACGCCGCACTCGTCGAACACGTCGAGGATCGGGTTCCACCGGTCGGCGAAGTCCTGGTAGCCCGCCTCGATGGTCGACGCCGGCACGGGCGGGAACATCGCGACGTAGGGCCAGGTGGAGGAGCCGGTGAAGCCGACCACCGTCGCCACGCCGAGCCGCTGCGCGAGACGCGCGGTCAGCTTCATCTCCTCGGCGGCGCGCTGCCGCACCCCCTCGGCGTCACCGTCACCCCACACCCTCTCGCGCACGATGGCGCGGTGGCGGTCGTCGATCGGGGCGTCGCAGACGGCCTGGCCGGTCAGGTGGTTGGAGATGGCCCACAGCCTCAGCCCGTGGCGCTCGAGCAGCGCGAGGCGCTCCTCGACGTAGCCGTCCTCGTCGACGCGCCAGGCGTCGAGGTGCTCCCCCGACACGGCCACCTCCAGGCCGTCGTAGCCCCAGCCGGCCGCCAGGCCCGCCACCTCCTCCAGCGTGAGGTCCGCCCACTGGCCGGTGAACAGGGTGTAGGGCCTGGTCATGGAGCGGCTCCGATCGCGCTGTCGAGGTGGATGCGCCGACCGGCGTCGCGGGCACTGTCCTCGACCGCGGCCAGCGTGCGCTGCACGGCCAGGCCGTCGTCGAAGGAGGGCCGCACTGCCTCGCCGGCGGCGATGGCGCAGAGGAGCTCCGAGGCCTGGTGGGTGAAGGTGTGGTCCCAGCCGAGCGTGTGGCCGGGCGGCCACCACGCACCGACGTAGGGGTGGGTCGGCTCGGTGACCAGGATGCGCTCGAACCCGCCGTCGCGACCGGTCACGTGGAGCTCGTTGAGCCGCTCGAGGTCGAAGGTGAGGGCGCCCTCGGTGCCGTACAGCTCCAGGCAGAGGCCGTTCTTGCGGCCGGTGGCCACCCGGCTGACCTCGACGCTGGCGCGGGCGCCCGAGGCCATGCCGAGCCAGGCCCAGGCCGCGTCGTCGACCGTCACCCGCTCGACCCCGTCGGGACCGCTGCGCTCGCGGGTGAAGGTGTGCAGGTCGCCGGAGACGCTTGCGACCTCGTCGTCGAGCAGGTGGCGGACCAGGTCGACGACGTGCGAGCCGAGGTCGCCCAGGGCCCCCGAGCCGGCGGTGTCCTGCCGCAGCCGCCAGCTCATGGGGGCGTCGTCGTCGGCCAGCCAGTCCTGCAGGTACGCCGCGCGGACCTCGCGCACCACGCCCAGCCGCCCCTCGGCGACCAGCCGGCGGGCCAGCGCCAGGGCCGGCACCCGTCGGTAGTTGAACCCGACCATCGAGACCACGCCGTGCCGGTGCGCCTCGGCGGCCGCCGCCGCTAGCTGCTCGGCCTCCTTGACGGTGTTGGCCAGCGGCTTCTCGACCAGGACGTGCTTGCCGGCGGCGAGGGCGGCGAGCGCGATCTCGGCGTGCAGGTGACCCGGCACGCACACGTCGACGATGTCGACGTCGTCGCGGTCCAGCACGGTGGTCCACTCGGTCGCCACGTCGGTCCAGCCGTAGTCGCGTGCGGCGGCCGTCACCCGGGCCGGGTCGCGGCCCACCAGCACCTGCTGGCGGACGCGGGGCGCCTCGGGGAAGAACGCCCCCACGTTGCGCCAGGCGTGCGAGTGGGCCTTGCCCATGAACGCGTGGCCGATGACGGCCACACCGAGACTCGGGGTCGTCATGAGGCTTCTCTCTCCCTGGCCGCCGGGGCGGCCGTCAGTGAGCGCAGGAACGCGAGGCCGTCGCGGGCGAGGGCGTCCTGGCTGGCTGCCAGCGGCCGCCAGATCGACGCCGCCGTCGCGATGGAGGCGTTCTCCGCGGTGAAGCTCTCGATGTTCAGCGGCCCGTCGTAGCCCACGTCGTCGAGAGCGGCCAGCAGCGCCGGCCAGTCGGTCTGGTCACCACCCGGCGCACCCCGGTCGCTGCCGCAGACCTGGAGGTGGACGAGGTGGGTGCCGGCGCGTCGTACGGCGTCGGCGGTGGAGCGCTCCTCGAGGTTGAGGTGGTAGGTGTCCAGGGCCAGGCCCAGGGCCGGCCCCAGCATCGCGTCGTAGGCCTCGAGGGCCTGGTCGACGGTGTTGACGAGCGAGGTCTCGTAGCGGTTGAGCGGCTCGATCCCGAGCGTGACCCCGCGCTCGCCGGCGTGGTCGACCACCGGCGCGAGGCCCTCGCGCATCCCGGCGTACGCCGCGGTGCGCTCGGCGGGGTCCATCCGCCACACCCGGCCGGTGGCCGCGTAGAACGGCCCGCACACCGACCTGGCGCCGACGGACGACGCCAGGTCGATGCAGCCCCGCAGGTAGTCGCGGGTGCGGGCCACCGAGGCGGGATCGGTCGAGACCAGGTCCCGCCCCGGGGCCATCGCACCCACGACGTACGGCGTCAGGCCGGTGTCCGCGAGGGCGGCACCCACCGTCTCGGCGCTGAGGTCACCGACGTTCTCCAGTGGGATCTCCACCGCGTCGAACCCCAGGTCCGCGACCGTGCGCAGCAGGGTGGCCACGTTGTCGTCGGTGAGGGGTGAGACCCACACCCACGTGTTCACTCCCACGGCTCTCATGTGGGTATCGCCTTTCGTCGGGACGAGTGCTGTCAGGGGATCTGGCGCTCCTGCCAGACCTCCGGGTAGCCGGTCAGGTCCTCGCCACCGAACTTGGCGTAGTGCCCGTCGGGCATGCCGTCGTTCGCCTCGAGGAACTGCGACCGCTCGTCCTCCAGGATCGGGGTCTGCGGGAGCACCCACTCCTTGGGGACCTCCTCGCCCGCGAAGATCTTCTCCAGCGCCAGGAGCGGGGTGCGCCACTGGAAGTTGGAGTAGACGGGCGCCATGCCGGTCAGGCCGGTCTCCTCCCACTTGCGCAGGAAGCTCATCTCGTCCTCGCCGGTCATGACCGGGTAGTCCTTGCCGGCGTCCTCGAACGCCTCGATGGCCGCGACCGCACCGTCACCGGCGTCCATCCACACGCCCTGGACGTCGCCCTGGGCGAGCTCGTCGGAGATGATCTTCTTGATCTCGGTCGGGTCGGCGCCGGTGAAGTAGTCGGTCGCCTCGATGCCGTTCTCCTCGAAGATCTTCTCGGCCGCCGCCCAGCGGGTCTCCAGCACGTCGACGCCGGGCAGGATGCGCAGCGCGACGACCTTGTCGCCCTCCTCGAGGTTCTCGGAGAGGAAGCTGGCGGTGTCGATGCCCCAGGCGTAGCCACCGATGGGGTGGATGAACGTCGTGGCGCAGTCGGTCTCGACGCCGCGGTCGAACACCACGACCGGCTTGCCGGTCTCACAGGCGCGCTCGACGGCCGGCGTCATCGCGGCCGTGGAGTTGGGCGAGATGATGAACGCGTCGCAGTTGCCCTCGGTGATGAGGTAGTCGATGTCGCCGATCTGGGTGTTGTCGTCGTCCTGGGCGTCGCGGGTCTCCATCTCGGAGATCACGCCGGACTCCTGGAGCGCCTCGAGCTGCTGGTTCATGGTGATCCAGCCGGTCTGCCGCCACGGGTTGCTGATGGAGGCGTTGGCGAAGCACGCCTTCTTGGCCCCCGTCGACTTGAACTGCGAGGTGTCGGTCATCTCGCCGTCGAGGTACTGCAGGTACGGCTGGGCCTCGTCGCCCTCGAACGTCGCGCCGCGCTGCTGGTCCTGCTCGTCGAAGTCGGCCTGGACGAACCACTCGGCGGAGTCGGTGTTCGCCTCCTCCACGCCGCCGTCCTGGCTCGCGGCAGCGTCCGGGGATTCCTCGGCCGTCTCGTCGGTCGAGGTGCTGCAGGCACTGAGGGTGAGCGCGAGGGCTGCCCCGGCTGCCAGCGGTGCCCATCGTGAGGTGATGCGCATGGACTTCTTCTCCTGTGTTCAGTGCCCGGAGGCAGGGTGGTGTGGTGCGGTTGCTTCGGGGGTCGGCCGGCTGGGCCGGCGGCCCCTCCGCCATGCCCGAGACGCCAGGGCCACGGCGGCGATGATGATGAGGCCCTGCACGGTGTCGCGCCACGTCGACTCGACACCGATGAAGTTGAGGAGCGTGAACAGCAGCTCCAGGGCGAAGGCGCCGGCGGCGGCCGAGAGGACCCACCCGCGCCCGCCGCCGAGGACCACGCCGCCGAGGACGACGGCGGTGATGGCGGTGAACTCATAGCCCCGGCCCACGGAGGGGTGCACGCCGGCGTAGCCGACCAGGATGATCCCGGCGACGGTGGCCGCCAGCGACGACAGCACGAACGCCCGGACCTTGACCCACCACACGGGCGAGCCGGCGAGCTCGGCGGCGTCGGGGTTGTCCCCGACCGCGATGAGCGTGCGGCCGAAGGGGCGGCGCATCAGGACGGTCGCGCCGACGGCGAGCACCACCAGGATGATGAAGGGGTAGGGGATGACGTCCAGGACGGGGACATCCTCGATGCCGCCACGGCCGATCTGGCGGAACGAGTCGACCGGGTTGCCGCTGGCCGCGCCGCCGGTGAGGTAGAAGACCAGGCCGCTCAGCGCCAGCATCATGCCCAGGGTGACGATGAAGCTGGGCACCCGCAGCAGCGTCGTGCCGAGGCCGTTGAGCACGCCGACCAGCACGCCGACGACCAGCATGAGCAGCATGACCGGCAGGATCCGGCCCTCGTCCTGCCCGATGAGGCTGCCCGCCATCACGACCTGCGTGGTGACCAGGGCGCCCATGGACAGGTCGAACTCGCCGGCGACGATGACGAAGTACTGGCCCATGGCCGCGATGGCGATCGGCGCGGTGCGGCCCATGAAGCGGATCAGCGACCCGGGCTCGCCGAAGGAGGGGTTCTGCCAGATGATCGCGGCCAGCAGGATCGCGACCAGCACGAACACCCCGCCACCGGGCGTGGCCGCGGTGCGCAGCAACCGCTGGCCGGCGCCGCCCTCGTGCGCGGGGATCGCGCGCCGCTGCTCGGGGGCCCCTGCGACCCCGGGGATCACGGTGCTCACTGTGCCTCCTTCAGGACGGCCTTGACGCCCGTCGGTCGGTCGAACCGGGCCGGCCTGCGGGCCATGCTCCGGCGGGCGTAGACGGCCACCGCCAGCACGATCACCAGGCCGCGGATGACGTCCTGGATGAAGGCGTTGACGGACATGACGTCCATGGTGCTGTCGAGGACGGCGAAGATCGCGACGCCGCCGAGGGTGCCCAGGATGCTGCCCTTGCCGCCGGCGAGCAGGCTGCCGCCGAGCACGACCGCCGCGATGGAGAGCAGGTCGTAGCGACCCTGGCTGCCGATCGTGGGGCTGCCGACACTCAGCCGGGCCAGCAGCAGCAGGCCCGCCATGCCGGCCAGGGTGGAGCAGAGCACGTGGGCGACGATCACCGGCGTGGCGGTGCGGATGCCCGACATGCGGGCGACCTCGCGGTTGCCGCCCACGGCGTACAGGTGGTGCCCGAGGCGGGTGCGGCGCAGCAGGACGATCACCAGCGCGGCGATCACCAGCATGATCAGCGTGGAGATCGGCAGGATGCCGATGCGGGTGATGCCGATCAGCCGGAAGTCGCGGGGCGCCGAGCCGCTGCTGCCCTGGTAGTTGACGGCGAGGTAGCCGCTGACCACCAGGCCGATGCCGAGCGTGGCGACGAAGCCGTGGACGTCGAGCACCGTCACGAGCAGGCCGATCACCAGCCCGATGCCGGCCGAGACGAGCAGGGCCAGAGCGACGCCCTGGACGATGTTCTCCGAGCGCCCGGCCATCACTCCCCCGCCGACGAGGCTGGAGAGGCTCACGACGTACGGCACCGAGAGGTCCAGGCTGCCCGCGAGGATCACCAGCGTCTGTCCGATCGAGATGAAGCCGAGGACGCTGAGCGCGGTCAGGATCGCGGAGATGTTGGTGACGCTGAAGAAGTTGCGCCCCTGGGTGGCGGTCAGGACGGCGCCGACCACGACCACCAGCGCGAGGACGACGTAGATGATGCCCGTGGTGGTCATCGGCGCGCGGCTGCGCGGTGGCCGGCCCCCGATGCTGCTCCCCTGGGACGCAGCGTCGGTGCCGCTCCGGTGGCTCCGGGTCAGGGTCTTCATGCGACGTCCTCCGTGAGCTCCGCGCCGGTGGCCAGCGCGAGCACCTGCTCCTCGGTCGAGCCCGGCGGCAGCTCGCCGGCCAGGCGCCCGTCGCGCATCACCAGGATGCGGTCGGACATCCCGATGACCTCCGGCAGCTCGCTGGAGACCATCAGGATCGCGACGCCGTCGGCCACCAGGCGGCGCATCAGCTCGTAGACGGCGTGCTTGGCGCCGACGTCGATGCCCCGCGTGGGCTCGTCCATCAGCACGACGCGCGGGGCGATGGAGAGCCAGCGGGTGAGCACGACCTTCTGCTGGTTGCCGCCCGAGAGGTACTGCACCTCCTGGTCCAGGCCGCGGGCGGACACCTCCAGCGACGACAGCACGCCGGGCACCTCCTTGCGGGAGCGCTCGGTCGTGCCGGGGAACACCGCCCGGACGACGCCGAGGGCGTTGTCCAGGATCGACTGGTTGAGGGCGAGCCCCTTGGCCTTCCGGTCCTCGGTGATGAAGGCCAGTCGCTGGCGCACCGCGGCCCGGGCCGACCTCACGTGCGTGTCGCGGCCGTCGAGCTCCATCCGGCCGCGGGTGAAGGGCTGCACGCCGAAGACGCCCTCGAGCAGCTCGGTCCGGCCGGAGCCCTGGAGGCCCGCGAGCCCGACGATCTCGCCGGCGCGCAGCGTGAGGGTGACGTCGTCGACGTAGCCGTTGCCGACGCCCTCGAGCACCAGCCGGGTCTCGCCCGGCTCGGTGCCGGGCAGCGGGTCGGGGAAGAAGGACTCGATCGACCGTCCGACCATGTGGCGCACCAGCGAGGCCTCGTCGAGCTCGGTGGTGGGCTGGTGGGTGACGAGCCGGCCGTCCTTGAGCACGGTGATCTCGTCGCAGAGCCGGAAGATCTCCTTGAGCCGGTGGGAGACGTAGAGGATCGCGACGCCGCGGCCGGTCAGGCGCGCGATGATCGAGTAGAGCAGCTCGACCTCGTGGTCGGCGAGCGCCGCGGTCGGCTCGTCCATGGAGATGATCCGGGCGTCGTGGCTGACCGCCTTGGCGATCTCCACGACCTGCTGCTCGGCCACCGAGAGGCTGCGGACCACCGTGGCGGGATCCAGTGCCTGCACGCCCAGGCCCTCGAGCAGCTCAGCGGTGTCGCGGCGCATCCGGCCGGTGTCGACGAGGCCGCCGCGTCGGGGCTCGCGTCCGATCCAGATGTTCTCGGCGACGGTGCGCTCGGGCAGGAGGTTGAACTCCTGGAACACCGTGGACACACCGGCGTGCTGGGCCTGGACGGGGTGGCTGAAGGTGCGCTCCTCGCCGTCGATGACGAGGCGGCCCGAGTCGGGCTGGTGCACGCCGGCGAGCAGCTTCATCAGGGTCGACTTGCCGGCGCCGTTCTCGCCGACCAGGCCGTGGACGCGTCCGGGGAACATCTCGATGGAGACGTCCGCCAGGACGGTGTGGCCCAGGAAGCTCTTGGTCATGCCGGAGGCGGTGAGCACCGGCGTGCCGGCGGCGCCGGGAGCACTGTCGCTGGGAGCGCTGTCGGTGGGAGCGCTGTCCGTGGGGGTCACAGCAGCACTGTGGCACGCACCACACACTTTTGTCGAGAGGCGCGCAAAAGTTGGCTACTAGACGTGGAAAGTCCGTTCTGCTGTACTGCCGCTGTGCGAACCAGCGACGTCTTCGAGCTCCTCCGGGACGGGAAGCCGTGGACCCGCGCTCAGCTCGCCGAGTCGACCGGGCTCGCCCGGTCCACCGTCGCCGCCCGCGTCGACACGCTGATGCGGCTGGGCCTGGTGGCGCCGTACGGCGGCGGCACGTCCACCGGTGGCCGGCCGCCCTCCCTCTTCGCCCTCAACCCCGCCGCACGCGTCGTCGTGGGGGTCGACGTCGGCGCCAGCCACGTGCGCGCCGTGCTGGCCGACCTCTCCGGTCAGATCCTGGGCGAGGTGGCGACCGGGCTCGCCGTCGACCGGGGTCCCGACGAGGTGCTCGGCTGGGTGGTGGATGCGGTGAGGACGCTGCTGCGCGGCAGCCGCCGGCGCACCAGCGAGCTGTCGGCCGTCGGCGTCGGTCTCCCCGGTCCGGTCGAGCACTCCACCGGCCGGCCGATCAGCCCGCCGATCATGCCGGGCTGGGACCGCTACGACGTGGCGGGACACCTCCAGCGCCACTACGCCGTGCCGGTCCTGATCGACAACGACGTCAACATCATGACCCTCGGCGAGCGCAGCGCCCACCTTCCCGACGTCGACGACGTGGTGCTCATCAAGGTCTCCACCGGCATCGGCGCCGGCATCGTCTCCGGGGGGCGGCTCCAGCGCGGCGCCCAGGGCACCGCCGGCGACCTCGGCCACATCCGCGTGCCGCGCGCCGACGGCACGCCCTGCCGCTGCGGCAACGACGGCTGCCTGGAGGCGGTCGCGGCCGGGCCGGCGCTCGCCGCCGCGCTGCGTGCCCAGGGCGTGGCCGCGAGGACGGGCCAGGACGTCGTGGGCCTCGTCCGCCAGGGCGACCCGGTCGCCCTCCAGGTCGTGCGCCAGGCGGGCCGCGACCTCGGCGACGTGCTCGCCACCATGGTCAACCTCGTCAACCCCTCCGTCGTGGTGATCGGCGGCCAGCTCGCGCGCGCCGGGGAGCACCTGCTCGCCGGCATCCGCGAGGTCGTCTACACGCGCTCGCTGCCCCTGGCCACCGAGCACCTGCGCATCATCCCGTCGAGGGCCGGCAGCGAGGCGGGCGTGCTGGGCGCCGTCGCGCTGGCGGTCGAGCACACCCTGTCCCCGGCGTCGATCGAGGCGGCCTCGGAGACCCTCGCGCCGTCCGGCTAGCCTCGCGGCATGCAGCCCCCGATCGCCGACCGACGCCCCACGACCCGCGAGATCCACGGCCGCGCGCGCGTCGACGACTACGAGTGGCTGCGCGCCAAGGACGACCCCGAGGTCATCTCCCACCTCGAGGCCGAGAACGCCTGGACCGCCGACCGCACCGCCCACCTCGCCGACCTGCGCGGGTCCATCTTCGAGGAGATCCGGGCGCGCACGCGGGAGACCGACCTGTCGGTCCCGAGCCGCAACCGCGGCTGGTGGTTCTACTCCCGTTCCTTCGAGGGCCGTGAGTACGGCGCCAGCTGCCGCGTGGCCGTCACCGACCCGGACGACTGGACTCCCCCGCAGCCTGCCGAGGACGCCACCCCCGACGAGCCCGCGCTGCCCGGCGAGGAGGTGCTCCTCGACCTCAACGAGCTGGCGGAGGGGCACGACTTCTTCTCCCTCGGCGGATCCTCGCTGAGCCTCGACGGCGAGGTCCTCGCCTACTCCACCGACACCACCGGCGACGAGCGCTACACCGTCCGCTTCCGGGTGCTGGCCACCGGCGCACTGCTCGACGACGTGCTGACCGGGGTGCTCGGCGGCGTCACCTGGGCCCCCGACCACCGCACGGTCTACTACTCCACCGTCGATGAGTCGTGGCGCGCCGACAAGGTGTGGCGCCACCGGCTGGGCACGCCGCAGGCCGACGACGAGGTCGTGCTCCACGAGAGCGACGCGCGCTTCTCCGTGGGGGCCGGGCGCACCCGCAACGACCGCTTCCTGTTCGTGGCGAGCAGCTCCAAGACCACCGCCGAGTGGCACGTCCTGGACCTGTCGGAGCCCGAGGGCGAGCTGCGGCTCTTCGCCGCGCGCCGCGACGGCCTCGACTACGGCCTGGAGGCCGCCGTCATCGGCGGGCAGGACCGCTTCCTGGTGCTGCACAACGGATCCGGACCCGACTTCGAGCTGGCGATCACGCCCGCACGGCCCACGGACGTCGACGACTGGACGCCCCTGATCCCCCACGACCCGGCCGTGCGTCTCGAGGACGTCGACGCCTTCGCCACCCACCTGGTCGTCCACCAGCGCAGCGAGGGGCTGACCCAGCTGCGCATCCTGCCGCTGGACCAGCAGGGCGTGGCCGACGACTACCTCGTGGAGTTCGACGACGAGGTCTACACCATCGGCTCCGGCGGCAACCCGTCCTTCGACCAGCCCACGGTGCGCCTGGGCTACACCACCATGGCCACGCCGGCGTCGGTGCACGACTACGACGTCCGCACCCGCGAGCTGCGGCTGCTGCGCCGTACTCCCGTGCTGGGCGGATACGACCCGGCCGACTACGAGGAGCACCGCCTCTGGGCCACCGCCGACGACGGCGAGCAGGTGCCCGTCTCCGTCGTGGCCCGCCGGGACGCCCGGGCCACCGGTGAGCCGTTGCCGCTCCTGCTCTACGGGTACGGCGCCTACGAGACGTCCGTGGACCCCTACTTCTCGGTCGCCCGGCTCTCGCTGCTCGACCGCGGCGGCGCCTTCGCCATCGCGCACGTGCGCGGCGGCGGCGAGATGGGACGCCGCTGGTACGACGACGGCAAGCTGCTGCGCAAGCAGAACACCTTCTCCGACTTCGTCGCCTGCGCCCGCCACCTCCTCGACTCGGGTTGGACCACCGCCGACCGCCTCGTCGCCGAGGGCGGCAGCGCCGGGGGCCTGCTGATGGGCGCGGTCGCCAACCAGGCGCCCGAGCTGTTCGGCGGCATCCTCACCCAGGTGCCGTTCGTGGATGCGCTGACGACCATGCTGGACGCCAGCCTGCCGCTGACCGTCCCGGAGTACGACGAGTGGGGCAACCCCGAGGGCGACCCGGCGGTCTACGACTACATGGCCTCCTACGCGCCGTACGACAACGTCGCGGCCCTCGACTACCCGCCGATCCTCGCCGAGACCTCCCTGCACGACACCCGCGTGCTCTACGTCGAGCCGGCCAAGTGGGTGGCGCGGCTGCGCGCCACGGCCACCGGTCGCCGCGACTTCCTGCTCAAGACCGAGATGAGTGCCGGCCACGGCGGTGTGTCGGGGCGCTACCAGGCCTGGCACGACCGGGCGTTCTCGCTGGCCTGGGTGCTGGACCGGATGGGCCTGGCCGACCGCTGACCACGTGCGCGCCGACCCCTCGTCCGGCGGCGGTTCCTGAGGGTAGTCCCCACCCCCTGAGAAGTCCCTGAGATTTCAACCGCTCGGCAACTCCGGCGCCTCTTCAGGCGTCAATGGAGGTGAGGGCGCGAGGCTCCGGTTCCGGTGATATTGGGAATCGTAAGGGGTACTGGGCCGTTGTAGATCTTGTGAGCAGGCCGACGTCTGGCGCTCACCGCGACGAGGAGGCGACACCATGGCTACCAGCACCGCAACGAAGGTCGTGCGCGAGATCGAGGGGCGCGACAGCGTCGGACTCTACCTCGACGAGATCGCCCGCACCCCTCTTCTCGACGCCGCCACGGAGGTCGAGCTCTCCAAAACGATCGAGGCCGGCCTCCTCGCCGAGAAGCTCCTCGAGCAGGGCCGGATCGGTCGCCGCCGGGGCGGTGCGCCGATGTCGGCGACGCAGGAGGAGCTCGAGTGGCTCGCCGAGGAGGGCCGCAAGGCCGTCGACCTCTTCATCAGCGCCAACCTGCGGCTGGTCGTCTCGATCGCCCGCAAGTACGGCCGGGCGCAGATGCCGATGCTCGACCTGATCCAGGAGGGCAACACGGGCCTGATCCGTGCGGTCGAGAAGTTCGACTACACCAAGGGCTACAAGTTCTCGACGTACGCCACGTGGTGGGTGCGCCAGGCCATCACCCGCGGCATCGCGCAGCAGGCGCGCGTCGTGCGCCTGCCCGTGCACGTCGTCGAGGAGCTCAACCAGGTCGGTGGCGCGCGCCGCACCCTCGAGCGCCAGCTCGGCCGGGACCCCGACCCGGCCGAGATCGCCGCCGAGCTCGACATGGACCTCGACCGGGTGCTCGACCTGATGTCGTGGGGCCGCGAGCACGTCTCGCTGGACACCCCGATCGACGAGGACGGCGACACCTCGCTCGGTGACCTGATGGCCCAGGAGACCTCTCCCGGCCCCGACCTCACCGTGCTCGACGTCGAGGCCCGCGAGCGGCTGAACTCGCTGGTCGGCCAGCTCGACGAGCGCGCCGCCGAGATCATCCGGGCCCGCTACGGCCTGGTCGACGGACGCCAGCACAAGCTGGCCGACATCGGCGCCCAGCACGGCATCTCCGCCGAGCGGGTGCGCCAGCTCGAGCGGGAGGCGCTGCAGAAGCTGCGCCGACTGGGCGACCCCGACCTGGCGGCCTGAGCCCGCACGCACGACCTGCCGACGGCAGGGGCCCCTCGGGTCCCTGCCGTTCGTCATGTGTCGGAGCGACCGGGCCACGGCACCGGCCCGAGGCGGCGTCGCCGACGCTCGCACCGGTCCTGAGGTTGCACGACCCGTACCGCTGCGTGTCCTCCGGCGTCGGTTCAGTAGGCGGCGTCGCTGAGCGCTGCCGACGCCCGCTCGGCCCGGCGAGCCGCGTCGTCGGGCACGGGCCTCTCCTGCGCGACCCGCTGCTGCCAGAGCTGGAGGGCGACCACGGTGGCCGCGGCGTCCTCGATGCGCTCGCGCGCGATGGTGCCGTCGGCGACGGCCCTGGTGACCGTGGCGTGCGCGCCGCGCGTGTCGGCCGGCATCAGCAGGAGGTCGGCCCCGGCCCGCAGGGCGGTCACGCCGGGCAGCTCGCGGGTGGCGACCGCGCCCATGCCCATGGAGTCGGTGATGGTGACGCCCTGGAAGCCCATTTCGTCGCGGAGGAAGCCGTAGACCTCGGGCGCGAGGCTGGCCGGCACCCCGGGGGCCAGCGCCTCCACGTCGAGGTGGCTCAGCATGATGGCCGGCGCACCGGCCCGGATCGCGGTCTCGAAGGGCAGCAGGTCGTGGCCGCGCAGCTGCGCCATCGACTTGGTGAGCCGAGGCATCACCAGGTGGCTGTCGGCGGTGGCGGAGCCGTGGCCGGGGAAGTGCTTGGCGGTGGAGACGATGCCGGCCGCGTCGTAGCCGCGGACGGCCGACGCCGTCGCCGTCGCAGCGGTCCGGGGATCCGTGCCGGCGGACCGGGTGCCGATGGTGGGGTCCGCCGAGCCGATGGTGACGTCGGCGACCGGGGCGAAGACCCACGTGAAGCCGAGCTCACGCAGCTCGAGGCCGGACGCGCGGGCGGCCGCGCGGACGGCCCGGCGACCGGCGCGGCCCCCCTGGGCACGGTCGCGCTCGACGGCCGTGCCGGCGACCTGGAAGGCGGGGAACGTGGTGGCGATGCCGCGCAGGTGGGCGACGGAGCCACCCTCCTCGTCGACCCCCACGACGGCCGGGAAGTCGCGGCCGTCGGCGGCGACGGCGTCGCTGACGGCCTGCGTCGTCGCCCGCACCTGGGCCTCGTCGGTGACGTTGGCGGAGGTGACGCAGAGGCCTGCCAGGTGGAGGTCCTCGACCAGCGAGGCGGCCTCCGCGGGGTCGGTGCCGAGGTACCGGCCCACGATCACCTGGCCCGCCAGCCGCTCGGGCGACCAGTCGGCCACCAGCTGCCGCGCCCGGGCGACCTCCGACTCCGCCGGGCCCCACGTCGTGCTCGCGTCGCCGGGGGGGTCGTCGGCAGGCTCGGCGGCCGCGGAGGGCGTGCCGGGCTCCGCGCTCGTGGTCTGCTCCGGGGTGCTCGCGACGTCGTCGGACGGCGTCGAGCAGCCGGCCACCAGGGTCGCGACGGCCAGTCCGCAGGCCGCCAGGAACAGGCGTGGGCTGGTCAGTCGCACGGCGGGACGGTACCCCGCAGCGCCTCGAAGACCTCAATCACCCGGGCCCGCAGGGCCTCGGGTGAGCCGGTGTTGTCGATGACGTGCGTCGCCGCGGCGAGGCGCTCCTCGCGCGAGGCCTGGGCCGCGACCCGGGCACGCGCGTCGTCAGCGGTCAGGCCGCGCACGCCCTCCATCCGCTCGACCTGCAGCTCGACCGGGACGTCGACCACGACCACGGCGTCGAAGGCCGCGGCCTGCCCGGTCTCGACCAGCAGGGGGATGTCGTGCACCACGACCGCCTCGGGCCCGGCCGCCGCCTCCAGCTCGGCACCACGGGCCCGCACGCGGGGGTGGACGATCCGCTCCAGGTCCCGGCGCCTGGCTTCGTCGGCGAACACGATCGCCCCCAGGCGCGGCCGGTCGAGCGCGCCGTCGGCGCCCAGCACGCCGGGGCCGAACACCGAGACGACCTCGGCCAGCCCGTCGGTGCCGGGGGCCACCACCTCGCGGGCGAGCAGGTCGGCGTCGACGACCACCGCCCCGAGCTCCCGCAGGATCGCCGACACCGTGCTCTTGCCCGACGCGACCCCACCGGTCAGCCCCACCCGGATGCCCATCAGTGCTCCTCCTCGACGAGGGCGCGCAGGATCCGGTCGAGCGTACGACGGTCGCTCACGGGCAGCACTGCAAGGAACTCCTCCGCGGCGCAACGGGCGTGGTGCGGGGTGACGCCCCAGCCGGCCATCGCCGCCGCGAGCGCCCGGCGCAGGCTGCGCGCGGTGCTCATCAGGAGGTCGACGGTGTTCTCGGCGGGCACGGTCGGAGCGTATCGGCTGGTCTCGTCCCTCATGGTGAGGTGACTCAGGACATCGACTCTGGGACGAAGAGCAGAGGTGGACGCGTCTCTGGCGACCTCCTCACCGCGGCGCGAGACCGGCCCTGACGGCGTACCTGTGCGCCTGCTCGTCGGCGTCGAGGGTGCCGGCGAGCAGCCGCGTGGTGGTCCAGTGGTCGACCGGCAGCCCGGAGAGGGCGGCGTACTCCGCCACCTCGCCCGCCAGCGCGTCCGCCAGCACCCGCAGGTCCTCCCCGGTGGGTGCCGTGCCGGTCACCGCCTCGGTGGCGGCCATCAGGTGCTTCAGCGGCGGGTGCCGGGTGAAGCGCGGGAGGTCGAGGTGGTCGGTCGCGGCGTCCAGGTGCCCCTCGTGGTCGGCGAGGAACGCGGTGAAGTCCATGAGCAGCCACTGCTCGCGGCCGAAGACCTCGAACCCCCGGCGCAGCTGGCTGCCGTAGTAGCCGCGCACCACGCCGTTCGCAAGCCGGAACCGCCGGCGCGCCTGCGGCCCGCCCAGCTCGTCGGGGATCTCCGTCGGGAACCGCTCGGGCCGCCAGGAGATGAACTGCGGCCAGTCCGGGCCCGACTCCCCCTCGCGGGACCTCGTCATCACCCAGTGGGAGAACACCCGGTCCACCGGGTCGCGGAACATCGCGATCAGTCGCATGCCCGGGTCGTAGGCGTGCATCCGCTCCAGCGCGTGCGGCCACACGAGGTAGCGGGGGCTCGCGTCCCCGAGGTGCCGGTGCACCCGGCGGCGGCGCGGCACGGCGTACGACGCGTGGTCGGTGCGCGCCCAGTCGACGGAGTCGTCGTCGAAGTAGCGCAGCTCCTTGCGCGGCGCCCGCGCGATGTTGACGTGCGTGTCGAGCAGCGAGGACAGCGTCGAGGTCCCCGCCTTCTGCACCCCCACGATGGAGAAGGTGTAGCGCTGCCGGCCGAGCTCGGGCTCGCCCCCCACAAGCGTGTTCTCGGCAGGCACGCCGGGACGCTAGCACGGGGCACGGCGGCTCCTCGCGGCACGGGCCCGACGTGCCGAACGGCCCACCGGCAGGTGCCGGCGGGCCGTTCGACCAAAGGGTTCAGCGGGTCAGCTGGCGCCGCCCGTGAGCTTCTCGCGGAGCGCCTGGAGCGCCTCGTCGGAGGCCAGCGAGCCGCTGGTCTCCGCAGCGCCGCCATCCTCGGTCGCGGTGTCGTCGCCGCCGGAGCTGTAGGACGTCGCCTCGCTCGCCTCGACCGCGGCAACCTTGGCCTCGGCCTGCTGCTTGACGTGCGCCTCCCAGCGGGCGTGGGCCTTGGCGTACTGCTCCTCCCACACACCGCGCTGCTCGTCGTAGCCCTCGAGCCACTCGCCGGTCTCGGGGTCGAAGCCCTCGGGGTAGACGTAGTTGCCCTGGTCGTCGTAGGTCGCGGCCATGCCGTAGAGCGTCGGGTCGAACTCCTCGACGTCGGAGGCGGCGGTGGTCTCGTTGGCCTGCTTCAGCGACAGCGAGATCCGGCGACGCTCGAGGTCGATGTCGATGATCTTGACCATGACGTCGTCGTTGACCTGGACGACCTGCTCGGGGATCTCGACGTGGCGCTCGGCCAGCTCGGAGATGTGCACCAGGCCCTCGATGCCCTCCTCGACGCGGACGAAGGAGCCGAAGGGCACCAGCTTGGTGACCTTGCCCGGCACGATCTGGCCGATCTGGTGGGTGCGGGCGAAGTGCTGCCACGGGTCTTCCTGCGTCGCCTTGAGCGACAGGGAGACGCGCTCGCGGTCCATGTCGACGTCGAGCACCTCCACGGTGACCTCGTCGCCGACGGTGACGACCTCGGAGGGGTGGTCGATGTGCTTCCAGGACAGCTCGGAGACGTGCACCAGGCCGTCGACGCCACCGAGGTCCACGAAGGCACCGAAGTTGACGATCGAGGACACGACGCCCTTGCGGATCTGGCCCTTCTGGAGCTGGGTCAGGAAGCCGTGGCGGACCTCGGACTGGGTCTGCTCGAGCCAGGCACGGCGCGAGAGCACCACGTTGTTGCGGTTCTTGTCGAGCTCGATGATCTTGGCCTCGAGCGTCTGTCCGACGTAGGGCTGCAGGTCGCGGACCCGACGCATCTCCACCAGCGAGGCGGGCAGGAAGCCGCGCAGGCCGATGTCGAGGATCAGGCCGCCCTTGACGACCTCGATGACGGTGCCCTCGACGACGCCGTCCTCCTCCTTGACCTGCTCGATGGTGCCCCAGGCGCGCTCGTACTGGGCGCGCTTCTTGGACAGGATGAGCCGGCCTTCCTTGTCCTCCTTCTGGAGGACCAGGGCCTCGACCTTGTCGCCGACCTGGACGACCTCGGACGGGTCGACGTCGTGCTTGATCGACAGCTCACGCGAGGGGATGACGCCCTCGGTCTTGTAGCCGATGTCGAGGAGCACCTCGTCGCGGTCCACCTTCACGATGGTGCCCTCGACGATGTCGCCGTCGTTGAAGTACTTGATGGTCGCGTCGATCGCGGCGAGGAAGTCCTCTTCCGAACCGATGTCGTTGACGGCCACCTGGGGCGCGTCGTAGTCCGGGAGGATGGAGATGGTGCTCGTCATAAGGGAAGGAATTCCTTGGATGGTCAGATAGTCGTCGGGCACGCAGGCCGATTTCACTACCGTGGAGCGGGATAGCGAGCGAGCGTCCACCCATGTGGGACACCGGCGGCCTTCAGGCGCTGTGAGAGTCTACGCGCGCGCCCGTGGGCGAGTCCAACCGAGGTCGGTCGCTCAGGCGGCGGGCTGCGGCACGTCGGAGGGCAGCGCCCAGCGGATGGCGCTGGTCGACACCGTGCCCAGCGCCCGGGAGACCAGGAGGTCCGCCACGGGCACGGCCGGGGGCAGCCACAGCGGGAGCCGGGTCCAGGGGGGCAGCAGCCCCACGGCGGCGGCGGCGAGGGCGGCGTACGGCGGGCGGGCGAGCAGCGGCAGCGGCGGCCTGAACAGCACGTGGCCGACGGCCTCGCGCGCCGCCGGCGTGCCCCTCAGCTCGGGACGGAACGCCTTGACCGCCTCGTTCAGCTGGGCCTCGTTGACCGGCGGGTCCGGCACGCCGAGCCGGCGCGCGACCTCCCCCTGCTGGGCGACGTACTCGTCGCGGCAGGCCTGGTCCAGAGGCTCGCTGCCGTACGTCGAGTGCGCCAGCAGGAAGCTCTCGACCTCCGCCACGTGCACCCAGAGCAGCAGGTGCGGGTCGGAGGCGGCGTACGGCGTCCCGTCGGGCATCTCGCCGGTGACGCGCCGGTGGATCGCCTTGACGACCTCGACGGCCTGCTGCGCGTCGGCGGCGGTGCCGAAGGTGGTGGTGGCCAGGAAGGTGCTGGTGCGGGCGAGCCGACCCCACATGTCGCCGCGGTAGCCGGAGTGGTCGGCCACCGCCTGCATCGCGGCCGGGTGCAGCGTCTGGAGGAGCAGCGCCCGCAGCCCGCCGATGAACATCGAGGCGTCGGCGTGCACGCGGGTGATCGGGCTGCCCGGCTCGAACCAGCGGGGCCCCGGCGTGCCGTGGATGCGGTCGCGGTGCTCGACGCCGTCGGGCCCCGCCACGCGGAGGAAGAGCGCGTGTCCCAGACGGCCCCGGACGTCATCGACGTAGCTCATGCCCGCCATCGTGCCCGGCAGGTGGTTGCGACCAGCGCGTGCCGGGGACGGCGTGCACGTCGCGGGCGCCCGCGACGGCCCGGAGCAGGTCGTGGGCCCGGTCGGCCACGGGGTGCTGTCCGCGACGGGCCGCGAGGTCGACCAGCGCCCACACGTCGGCCGACCGCGCGAGGTCGAGGGTGCGTCCGGGCTCGCCGCCCAGGCGGTCGACGTAGGCCCCGACGGCGGCCTCGACCCAGGAGGGCCGGCGCTCGAACCGGAGGAGGTTGCCCAGGTCGGTGTGCGGGTGGCCGCTGTGGGCGTGCTCCCAGTCGACCAGCGCCCGCACCGTCAGGGTGGCGGGGTCGACGAGGAGGTTCTTGGGGTTGAGGTCGCTGTGCACCAGGCAGGTGCGCCCGGTCGTGTCGAGCAGGTCCTGGGCGGTGCCGGCGACCTCGAGGAGACCGGTGCGCTCCTCGGGGCTCCAGTGGGCGAGGTGCGCCAGGTGTCCCTCGACCCACTCGCCGAGGTCGACATCGACGGGGCGGACGGCCAGCGTGCCGTCGCGGAAGGTGCCCGGCCGCAGCGTCGGCATGCCTGCCAGCGTCGCGGCGAGCCGGCCGAGGTGACCGCCGAGCCTGCCGAGCCCCTCGCCGTCGAGGCCGGGGACGACCAGGTCGCCCCGCTCACCGGCGACGTAGGAGGTGACGAGCATGGCGGGCAGGTCGGCCGCGGGCTGGGCGCGTCGCACCTCGAGCACCTCCGGCACGGGCACGAGGCCGCGCACCAGCCGCAGCAGCGCCGAGTCGATCTCGGCCGCGTGCTCCCCGCGGCCGCCGGGCCGGGCGTAGATGCGCACCACCGACCGCTCCCCCGCCGCGTCGGCGAGGAACGTCTCCCCCGACCAGCCGCCCGCGAGCGGGGTGAGGTGGGGGTCGTCGAGCACGGGGCTGATGCTGTCACGCGACACCGACGACGGCAGCGATAGCCTCGGGCCCGTGCAGGACCACCTCCCCCAGTCCGTGCGCGTCGAGCGCCGTCCCGTCACCGAGACCGAGTCGCGACGCGCCAACGGCCCCGACTGGGACCGCTACGCCGACGAGTACCAGGCCACCCACGGCGACTTCCTCGGCGACGTCGGGTTCGTCTGGGGCCCGGAGGGGCTCACCGAGGTCGAGGCCGGCGCGCTGGGCGAGCTGGTCGGCCGCGACGTGCTGGAGGTGGGCAGCGGCGCCGGCCAGTGCTCGCGGTGGGTGCGCAGCCGCGGCGGCCGGGCGGTGGGCCTCGACCTGTCCCACCGCCAGCTGCAGCACAGCCGCCGGCTCGACCAGGAGACCGGCGTCGCGGTGCCCTCCGTGCTCGGCACGGCCACCGAGCTGCCCTTCGCCGACGACTCCTTCGACGTGGTGTTCTGCTCCTTCGGCGCCCTCCAGTTCGTCGCGGAGATCGGTCCGGCCCTCGACGAGACCGCACGCGTGCTCCGGGCGGGCGGCCGCTACGCCTTCTCGGTCACCCATCCCACCCGCTGGATGTTCCCCGACGACCCGGGCCGGCCGGGGCTCACCGCGTCGCAGTCCTACTGGGACCGGACGCCGTACGTCGAGGTCGACGACGCCACCGGCCGCGTGTCGTACGTCGAGCACCACCGCACGCTGGGCGACTGGGTCTCCCTGCTGGCCGACCGGGGGTTCGTGCTGCGGCGGCTGCTGGAGCCCGAGTGGCCCGAGGACCACGACCGGGTGTGGGGCGGCTGGTCGCGCGAGCGCGGCCTGCTGACCCCGGGTACGGCGATCTTCGTCGCCGACCTGCCCTGACGCCGGCACGCAGGACGGCCCCGCCGTCGCCGGCGAACCGGCCCGATCGCGTGGCCGGGGTCAGACGGTGGCGCCGGACCGGTGCGACGTCGCCGCGTGCGTGGGCGCGACCCGGTCGCGGCTGCGGGCGGTCAGGAGGAGACCTGCGAGCAGTGCGAGCAGGCCGACGATCCCGCCGACCCACGGGAACCAGGTGCGGGCCGCCTTGAGCAGCACCGACTTGGACCTGTAGTCCTCGACGTTCCTGCGAATCTGGCTCTCGGGGAACTCGCTGAGCGCCTGGGTCAAGGTGGCGACGCGCTCGCCGTCGTACTCGGCGAAGGTGTCGACGTCCTCACGGCTCCTCATGATGACGCCCGTCTCCGGCTCGATCCACAGCGTGCGCGTGTTGGAGTACACACGCGCCAGGTCGACGTCGCCCTCCTCGTCGATGCCGAAGATGCTCGCCGGCGCGGTGAGCGTGGCGTACTCGGTGGGAGGGATCACCGACTCGAACATGTAGGTGTTGAGCCCCTCGAGCGACTCCTCGCCCTGGTACTGCATCGGGACGCCCTCGCCGAGGGTGGTGTCGAAGTAGTCGTAGGACCTCTTCTGGGTGTTGAACGGGAACTTCACCAGCTGGCCCTCGAAGGCCACGTCGTAGTCGCGGTCCTCCTCGTTGGTCTCCAGGTCGGCGCCGCCGGCGAAGTAGGTGTCGCAGCACTCGACCGCGACACCGGTGTGGGCGTCGAAGGCGATGCGCTGGTGGCTGCCCGAGAGCGGCGGCTCGCCGGAGTCGACGTCGAACGTCGGCTCGTCGGTGTAGGTCACCTTCTCCCACACGTTGACCTGGTCACCGGCCTCCTCGGTCGCGGCCTTGCCCGCCTCGACGTCGCCGACGACGTTGACCGTCGTCAGCAGGTCCTTGGTGACCTCGGCCTGGTCGGCGATGGAGAAGATGGTGGCGCCGGTGGCCTCGGAGTAGGAGACCGACTTCTGGTTCAGGGGCGCGACGGCGAGCCGGTCGTAGGCGTAGAACTTCATCATCAGGCCCAGCACGATGAGGAGCACGCCCAGTCCGATGAGGACGGCGCCCAGCTTCCTACCCACGGTGTCCCCCTCGGATGTGCCCTCGGCGCGAGAGCGTAGCAGCGTTGCTACTCACCGGTCACCTGGACGCGCGACAACCTCTGACGGGCGTTCCCGGTGTGGGATAGTCCAGCCCGTGGAAGAGGCAGCCCCGGCCCCGTCGGACCGCCGTCGGTGGCTCGCCGACCCGGTCGTCGCGGCCGGTCTGGTGATGGTGCTGGTGGCCACCGCGTTCCGTGCCTGGGCCCTCTACCCGAGCTGGTTCTACTTCGACGACTTCGAGCTGCTGATCGACTCCCAGGGCGGCGGCGTGCCGGACCTCCTCAAGCCCTTCAACGGTCACCTCATGGTCGGCGGCCGGCTCGTCGCCTGGGCGGTCGAGGGTTCCGGCCAGCTCAACTGGGCCCTCGCCGCGACCATCACGCTCGGGATGCTGCTGCTCGCGAACCTCGCCGCCCTGTGGATGTTCACCACGCTCTTCGGCCGCCGCTGGGCCGTCCTCGTCCCGTGCGCCCTCTACTGGTTCTCCAGCGCCACGCTGCCGGCCACGATGTGGTGGATCGCCGCCCTGAACCAGGTGCCCATGCAGATGGCGCTCTTCCTCGCGGTCGGCGCGTGGGTCTGCTACCTCCGGGGGCGGGAGCCCCGCTGGCTCGTGGCGACACTCTCGGCGGTCCTGCTCGGGCTGCTCTTCTACGTCAAGGCGCTGCTGATCCTCCCGCTCCTCGGCTACCTCGCCGTCGTCTACTTCGCCCACGGGAGCATCCGGGACCGCGCCCGCTGGCTGCTCGGGCTGTGGCCGGCCGTGCTCGGGCTTGCGGTCCTGCTCGTGACGTACGTCCTGTACTACCGGGCCAACGCCGCCCAACCGGTGGAGCGCGCCGGGCTGGACCTCCTGGGCCAGCTCGCCGAGAACATGGTCGTCAACGCCTTCGCGACCTCGTTGGTGGGAGGCCCCTGGGACTGGGTGTCCACCGCTCCACCCAACGCCTTCGCGGACCCGCCGGCCGTGATGGTCCACGCCACCTGGGTCGCCATCGCGTCGATCGTGGCGGTCGGCCTCCTCACGAGGCGGCGCACCACACGGGCCTGGGTGCTCCTGGCCGGCTACCTGGTCGGTCTCGTCGGCCTCCTGTTGACCAGTAGGGCCCCGGTCTACGGCCCCATCATCGGGCTGGAGTACCGCTACCTGACCGACGGGGCGTGCGTGGCCGCCCTGTGCCTGGCCCTGGCCTTCCTCCACCTCCCCGGAGCACCGGGGAGCAGCGCCCGACGCGACGAGCCGCTTCTCCTGCTCCGGGTCCGCCCGTCCTGGGTCGTGGCCGCGGTCGCGCTCGTCGTGGTGTCGAGCGTCGTGAGCCAGGTGCGCTACGTCCGGTACTGGCACGAGCAGAACGTCATCGCCGGCTACCTCGACACCCTCGCAGGGGAGCTCCGCCGGGAGGGCCGGGTGGACCTCGTCGATGTCGTCTCCGCGGACAGCGAGTACCGCGGACTCACCGGGCCCGACGTCTCGGTGCGAGCCTTCCTGCCCCTGCTGCAGAACGACGTCCGGTTTCCCCTCGCCAGCGGGCGCCTCGGCATCGTCGCGACCGACGGGAGGTTGCACCGGGTCCTCGTCC
>NZ_CADCUP010000108.1:0-2224 GCF_902805925.1 uncultured Nocardioides sp. | reverse complement strand
CTCACCGGGCCCGACGTCTCGGTGCGAGCCTTCCTGCCCCTGCTGCAGAACGACGTCCGGTTTCCCCTCGCCAGCGGGCGCCTCGGCATCGTCGCGACCGACGGGAGGTTGCACCGGGTCCTCGTCCAGCCAGGTGTCGTCGCGAAGGAGGGCCCCCGCGAGGACTGCGGGTGGCTGGTCGGCCGATCAGGTCGTGACATCCCGCTGACGGGGCAGGCGTTCCCGTGGACGTGGTGGGTGCAGATCGGCTACCTCGCGTCCACCGACTCCGCGGTGACCGTCAGCGCCGGCGACAGCTCGACGGACACCGACGTCCGGCAGGGGCTCAACACCCTCTACGTCATGCTGGACGGGACGTTCGACGAGGTGCGCATCGACGGGCTCGACGACGGCGCCACGGTGTGCGTGGACACGGTGGTCGTGGGGCAGCCGGTGCCGGGAGAGGTGCTCGAGTGAGCAAGCGTGCCAAGCCGCGCGTCGAGCTGGCGCCGGAGTTCCCCGTGCTCGACACCATGCGCGCCGTCGGCGCCGTGGCCGTGCTCACCACGCACACCGCCTTCCAGGCGGGCGACTACCTGCGCCACGGCGTCCTCGGCTCGCTGCTCTCCCGCCTCGACATCGGGGTCGCCCTGTTCTTCGTGCTCTCGGGGTTCCTCCTCGCCCGGCCCTGGCTGGCCCGGGCGGCCACGGGGACGCCCCGGCCCGTCGTGCACCGCTACTACCGGAAGCGGCTGCTGCGGATCTACCCGGTCTATGTCGTGACGGTGGTCCTCGCCCTCACGCTGATCCCGGCCAACCGCGGCCGGACGGTCGGTGAGTGGGTCACGACGCTGCTCCTCGGCGACGTCTACTCCCAGGGCCGCCCGAACCAGGGGCTCACCCAGATGTGGAGCCTGTCGGTGGAGGTGGCGTTCTACGCCGTCCTGCCGCTGCTCATGCGGCTCGCGCTCGGGACGCACCGCGGCCTCCGCACCCGGCGGATCGCCGCCGTGCTGGCGGGCCTGGCGCTGCTCAGCGCATGGTGGCACCTCGACCTCGCCGACAAGATCGGCGCGCACACCTCCGGCAACCCGATGATGTGGCTGCCCGGCTACCTGGTGTGGTTCGCGGTCGGCATCGCCTTCGCGTGGGCCCACGTCGTCGGCCAGGCGTCGCGGCGGCCGCACCGGCTGGTGCGCGGGCTGTGGTCCCTGGGCTCGATGCCCGGTGTGTGCTGGGTGCTCGCCGGCGGGCTGATGCTCGTCGCGAGCAGCCCCGTCGCCGGGCCCACGCTCCTCTTCGTCGCGACGCCCGGCCAGTCGTTGACCAAGCACCTCCTCTACGCCGCGATCGCGGCCCTGGTGGTGCTCCCGGGCGTCTTCGGCCCGGCCGGGTCGGCGTACCGACGGGCCATGTCGTGGGCACCGCTGCGGCACCTGGGCCACATCTCCTACAGCGTCTTCTGCATCCACCTGCCGATCCTCTACGGCGTGATGGCGCTCACCGACTACCCGCTCTTCGGGGGCCACGGCCTGCAGATCTGGCTGCTGACGCTGGCCGCGACCCTGGTGGCCGCGGAGGTGCTCTACCGCGCGGTGGAGCTGCCCTTCATGCGCTTGAAGGAGATCGGCGGGCCGCGGCGACCGGAGGCACCCGCCGCCCCGCCGAGGAGGAAGCCGCACACCAGCACCACCAGGTAGTGCGGCCAGTCGAGGTAGCCCGCCCACTCATCGGCGCCTCCCCAGGGCCGGAGGGCGTACGCCGCGGCCGCCGGCAGCACGAAGGCCGCCAGCACCCACGGCGCCGAGTCGGGCGCCCGGCGTCCCAGGACCGCCGCGACCAGGCATCCCGCGAGCGCCAGCAGCAGGCCGGCCCAGCCCGCCAGCACCCCGCCCGCGACCGCGGCGACCCCCAGGACGAGCGCGAGCGGAGCGCGGGCCGCACCGACGGCGGGACGGTGCCCGTCGTCCCAGCGCCGGTCCGGCACGAGCGTGACGGCCGCCAGGCCGAGGAGGGCGAGAAGCCCGGTCAGCAGGCCGATCCGGTAGCCGCGGTCCGGGGTGAACACCGCCCGCACCTCGGCTCCGCCGGCGGCCACCCAGCCCTGCTGCCAGCCGTCGACGACGACGGGCTCGAGGGCCGCCCCCGCCTGCTCGGCCTCCCAGCCGGGGTTGGCGTTCTGCCGCAGGACCACGACGTCACCGGCCGCGAGCGGCCCCCGCACGTCGACCCTGCTGGGCGTCGG
>NZ_CADCUP010000107.1 GCF_902805925.1 uncultured Nocardioides sp. | reverse complement strand
TGCTGCCGTGGGTGGACCACACCTCCCCGTCGCCCTCCTTGAGGGAGACGTGGAGCAGCCCCTCGGGGCGCACGACCTCCGCCAGCCGCGACAGCACGGTCGGCAGGTCGGCACGGTCGACGTGCAGGAGGCAGGCGCCGGCCCACACCCCGTCGACGCTCCCGGGCTCGCCGAGGTCGTCGTGCAGCGGGTCGAGCACCTCGGCCTCGTGACCGGACGCCCGGAGCAGCCCCACGAAGGCGGGCGTGATGTCGGTGCGGCGCACGCGCAGCCCGGCGGCCTCGAGGACCAGCGCGTCACGACCCCCGGCGGAGCCGATCTCCAGGACCTGCGCGCCGGCGCCCAGTCGCTGCGCGAAGGCCTCGGCGGTGGCCTGCAGCGGCTCGCTCATGACGGCGCTCGCGTCGCGGTAGGCGGCCGCGTGGGCGTCGTAGGAGCGGATGGTGACGCTGCGCGGGTCGTGCCCGACGTCGTGGAGGTGGTGGACGACGTCGTGGAGGTGGTAGCGGCCCAGTGTCGTGACCGTGAACCGGCTCCCGTCGCTGCGGCTGCCGGTGCGCCCCGCCGTCTCGTCGGTCACGGTGGCGTAGAGGCCCGCGACCGTGCCGGCCGCCTCGATGAGGTCGACGTCGACCTCGACGGGGTCCGCGGCGGCGTAGTCGGACTCCAGGGCGGTGGCGTCCTGGTCCCAGCTGGCGAAGGCGGGGGCGTCCTGCGCGAGCATCAGGGTGACACGCTCGGCGAAGACCCGGTGCACGTCGCGGACGTGGCAGGCGTACTCAAGCGGCGACCAGGTCGCGGGGTCGGGGCGCTCGCGCACATCGGGCCCGCGGAGCACCTGCGACCAGGTGGCCGTGGTGCTCCGCAGCAGCTCGGGGAGGTCTGCGACACCGTGCGAGGCCGAGGTGAACCCGCAGTCGGGACATGGGCGCTCCAGCACCCAGGTCCAGTCCTTGGTGTCGGGTTCGATCGCCACGCCGTCATTCAACCAGCGGGTTCCGACAGTGGCAGCATGCGCCCATGGCAGCCGACTTCTCCGTGCGGGCGGCGACGACCGACGACATCCCGGCCCTGGCGTCGATCTACGGTCGCGAGGCCCGCGAGGGCTACGCCACCTTCGACGTGGAGCCCCGCTCGCACGACGCGTGGCTGCCGTACGTCGGGAGCAGCGCGCCCGGCGACCTGGCGCTGGTGGCCGTCGACGACGCGCACAGCGTGGTGCTCGGCTACGCCACCTCCTCGGCGTACCGTCCGAAGCCGGCGTACGCGCGCACGCGGGAGTCGACCGTCTACGTCGACCCCTCCGCTCAGGGCCGCGGCGTCGGCCGGGCGCTGTACGCCGAGCTCCTGGCGCGGCTGCGAGCCGCCGGGGTGCACGTCGTGGTGGCCTTCGTCGCCCTGCCCAACGAGGCGAGCACCGCCCTGCACACCTCTCTCGGATTCACCGCGGCCGGCACGCTGCGGGAGGTGGGCCACAAGCACGACCGGTGGGTCGACGTGGAGCTGTGGCAGCTCCGGCTCTAGGTCACCAGCAGCGTGTCGAGGCGCCGGCGCACGACGGCCAGGCCGACGGCCCCCATCACCACGAGGTAGACGACCGAGACGGCGCTGGCCGAGGTGATCGAGCCGGTGGTGAGCTCGCGGCAGAGCACGACCCCACGGTAGAGCGGCGTGCACTCGACGACGATCTGGAGCCAGCCTGGGAACGCCGAGAGCGGGAAGAACGTCGCGGAGAAGAGGAACAGCGGCAGCTGGACGAGGGTGATCTTGTCGAAGTCCTGCCAGCTCGTCATCCACGTCGTCAGCGCCATGCACACCGCGGAGAACGCGAACCCGATGAGCAGCGTGGCCGGCAGCGCCAGCAGCGCCCACCACGAGCTGACGAGGTCGAGGGCGAGCATGACGAGCAGGAACGCCGCGGCGTACGCCGCCCCCCGCAGCTGGCCCCAGGCGATCTCGCCACGGGCGATGTCGGCGGTCGTCAGCGGTGTGGCGAGCATCTGGTCGTAGAGCTTGTCGTACTTCAGCTTGAAGAAGACGTTGTAGGTCATGTCGATGAGCGCGCCGTTGAAGGCGGAGGCCGCGAGCATGCCCGGGGCGACGAACTCGGCGTACGGGATGGGCTCGCCATTGAGCTCGAAGGTCTCGATCAGCTGACCGACGCCGATGCCGATGGAGAGCAGGTAGAGGACCGGCTCGAGGAAGCCCGTGAGGAACAGCTTCCACGCCGCCTTGTAGACGATGTAGTTGCGCTGCACCAGCAGGGACGTCGCCTGGAGCGGCGTGAGCGAGGCGGCCATCAGCTGACCAGCCGCTTGGTGAGACCGGAGACGGCGAGCCGGTGGCCGAGGACGATCAGCGCCCCCAGCACGGCGACGTTGACCACGGCGAGGACCCAGTCGACGTGGTCGACGCAGAACATCCGCGACAGGTTGACGCCGTGCCACAGCGGGGTGAGCCTCGCGACGAAGGCCCCCACCTCGCCCAGGTTGGCCACGGGGAAGAACGCCCCGGAGAACAGGAACAGGGGGAAGACGACCAGCCGGAAGTAGACGCCGAACCCCATCTCGGAGGTCTGGCGCACCGAGTAGGCATAGGTCAGGGCGGCGAACGCCATGCCGACGAGCACCTGCCCGAGGTAGGCGAGCAGCGCGCCCCACCAGGTCGCGAACAGCCCGAACGGGGCGACGACGAGCATGAACACCCCGCACGTCGTGGCGAGCCTGAACAGCACGAACAGCAGGTGCGCGCCCACGAGGTCGGGCACCCGCAGCGGGGTGGCCAGCATGGAGTCGTAGACGCGTTGCCACTTGATCATGCCCATCACCGGGTAGGTCATCTCCGCCACCGCCGTCTGCATGGCGTGCGCCGCGACGAGGCCCGGCACGACGAAGGCGAGGTACGACGTGGCGCCCTCGAGCCGGTCGGGGTCGCCGTCGATGAAGCCACCGAGCAGGACGCCCATGGCGAGCACGTAGAAGAGCGGCGAGACGAACGAGCTGATGATGCTCGCCCTCCACGTGCGCCGGTAGAGCGTCCACCAGTAGTCGAGCTGGCGGGTGATGCCGTCACGCGCGCCCAGCCCTGGGGGCGGGCCGGGCGCCGTCCGGTCGGCTGCCATCAGTCGACCAGCGTCCGGCCGGTCAGGGCGAGGAAGACGTCCTCGAGCGTGGAGCGCCGCACGAGCACGGCGACGGGGCGCAGGCCCCTCTCGTGGGCCTTGGCCACGACCTCCTCGCCATCCTGGCTGTAGACCAGGACGCGGTCGGGCAGCACCTCCAGGCGCCCGAGGTCGGCGACCTTCTCGGCGCCCTGCTCGTTCTCCCCCACGGGGAAGCGCAGCTCGGCCACCTCGCGCGTGGAGTGCTCGCGGATCAGCTGGAGCGGCGAGCCCTCGGCCACGATCAGGCCCTTGTCCATCACGACCAGCCGGTCGCACAGCTGCTCGGCCTCGTCCATGTAGTGGGTGGTGAGCACGAGCGTCACGCCGGCCTGCTTGAGCCGGAACAGCTGGTCCCACAGCACGTGGCGGGCCTGCGGGTCCAGGCCGGTCGTCGGCTCGTCGAGCAGGAGCAGGTCGGGTGAGCTGACGAGGCTGCGGGCGATGGTGAGCCGCCGCTTCATGCCGCCGGAGAGGTCCTCGACCTTGGCCCCGCGCTTGTCGGCCAGCTGCACGAACTCGAGCAGCTCCTCGCAGCGGGCACGCACCTCGGCCTTGCCGAGGCCGAAGTAGCGGCCGTAGATGTAGAGGTTGTCGAAGACGTTGAGCTCGTTGTCGAGGGTGTCCTCCTGCGGGCAGACACCGAGGCGCGACCGGATCGCCGGCCCGTCGGTGGCGGGGTCCAGGCCGAGGATGCGCAGCTCGCCGCCGCTGACGGGCGAGACGGCCGCCACCATGCGCATGGTGCTGGACTTGCCCGCGCCGTTGGGCCCGAGGAAGCCGAAGGACTCACCGCGGCTCACCTCGACGTCGATGCCCCGGACCGCCTCGAAGTCACCGAAGCTCTTGCGCAGTCCCCGGGCCGAGATCATCGCCTCACTCACGAGGCACGACCCTAGGACACGGCACCGACGGTCGCGTCGCCGTCTCTCCGCCCCTCCGCCGAGGCGCCGGGCACCCACGATGGCGGCCCGTTGTCGGTGGTGTGGGAGAGGATGGCGACCGTGAGCACCCTCGACCGCTTCAGCGCCCCCACGCGGGCCTGGTTCGAGTCCGCGTTCGCGGCCCCGACCCCCGCGCAGGAGGGGGCGTGGGAGGCGATCAGCCACGGCCGCCACGCCCTGGTCGTCGCACCCACGGGGTCGGGCAAGACGCTCAGCGCGTTCCTGTGGTCGATCGACCAGCTGCTCACCAGCGAGCGGCCGGCCGAGAAGACGCGGCGCACCCGGGTGCTCTACATCTCCCCGCTCAAGGCGCTGGCCGTCGACGTCGAGCGCAACCTGCGCGCCCCGCTCACCGGCATCGGCCACGCCGCCTCCCGGCTCGGCACCACGGTGCCCGACGTCACCGTCGGGCTGCGGTCCGGCGACACCTCGGCGGCCGACCGGCGACGCCTGGTCACCGCGCCGTCCGACGTCCTCATCACCACCCCCGAGTCGCTGTTCCTGATGCTCACCAGCCAGGCCCGCGAGACGCTGCGCGGCGTCGAGACCGTCATCGTCGACGAGGTGCACGCCGTCGCCGGCTCCAAGCGCGGCGCCCACCTCGCGCTGACCCTGGAGCGCCTCGACGCGCTCCTGGACCGACCGGCCCAGCGCATCGGCCTGTCCGCCACCGTCCGGCCCCTCGAGGAGGTCGCCCGCTTCCTGGGCGGGTCCGCGCCGGTGGAGATCGTCGCGCCGCCCAACCAGAAGTCCTGGGACCTGCGCGTCGTCGTCCCCGTCGAGGACATGACCGCCCCCGGCGAGTACGACGAGGACTCCGGCGACCCCTCCCGCGCCGCGAGCATCTGGCCGCACGTCGAGGAGCACGTCGTCGACCTGATCGAGCAGCACCGCTCGACGATCGTGTTCGCCAACAGCCGCCGGCTGGCCGAGCGGCTCACCGCCCGGCTCAACGAGATCGCGGCGGAGCGGGCGGGCGCGGGCACGGACGACGGGCAGGGCGACGGGGAGGGCGAGGAGGCTGCCGGCACCCGCTCCCCCGCCCAGGTGATGGCGCAGTCCGGCCAGACCCAGGGGGCCGAGGCGGTCATCGCCAAGGCCCACCACGGCTCGGTCAGCAAGGAGCAGCGCGCGCTCATCGAGGACGACCTCAAGCGCGGCCGGCTGCCGGCCGTGGTGGCCACCAGCAGCCTGGAGCTCGGCATCGACATGGGCGCGGTCGACCTGGTGGTCCAGATCGAGAGCCCGCCCAGCGTCGCCAGCGCGCTCCAGCGGGTGGGCCGTGCCGGCCACCAGGTGGGCGAGACGAGCCATGGCGTGCTGTTCCCCAAGCACCGCGCCGACCTCGCGCCCACCGCGGTCACGGTCGAGCGGATGCGCGAGGGCGCCATCGAGAGCCTGCGGGTGCCCACCAACCCGCTCGACGTGCTCGCCCAGCAGGTGGTGGCGATGACCGCCATGGAGCCGTGGGCGGTCGACGACCTGTTCGAGCTGGCGGTGCGCAGTGCCGCCTTCACCCACCTCCCGCGGTCGGCGTACGACGGCGTGCTCGACCTGCTCAGCGGCCGCTACCCCTCCGACGAGTTCGCCGAGCTGAGGCCGCGGATCGTGTGGGACCGCGTGACCGGACAGCTCACCGCGCGTCCGGGGGCCCAGCGCCTGGCCGTCACCAGCGGCGGCACGATCCCCGACCGCGGCCTCTTCGGCGTCTTCCTCGTCGGCGAGGGCACCGGCCGCCGGGTCGGCGAGCTCGACGAGGAGATGGTCTACGAGTCGCGCGTGGGCGACATCTTCGCGCTGGGCGCCACCAGCTGGCGCATCGAGGACATCACCCACGACCGGGTCATGGTGACCCCGGCCCCGGGCATCCCGGGCCGGCTGCCGTTCTGGACCGGCGACGCGCTCGGCCGCCCGGCCGAGCTCGGTGCCGCCATCGGGGCCTTCACCCGCGAGCTGGCAGCGATGCCCCGCGACAAGGCGGTGGCCGCGGTGCGCGACCACGGCCTCGACGAGTACGCCGCGGGCAACCTCGTCGGCTACCTCGCCGAGCAGACCGAGGCCACCAACGTCCTCCCCAGCGACACCACCGTGCTCGTCGAGCGGTTCCGCGACGAGCTCGGCGACTGGCGGCTGGTCGTCCACTCCCCCTACGGCACGCCGGTGCACGCCCCCTGGGCGCTGGCGATCAACGCGCGGCTGCGCGAGCGCTACGGCGTCGACGGGCAGGCGGTCGCGTCCAACGACGGCATCGTGGTGCGCATCCCCGACACCGACGACGACGCGCCGCCGGGCGACGTCATCGTCTTCGCCCCCGACGAGGTCGAGGACCTCGTCACCCAGGAGGTCGGGGGCAGCGCGCTGTTCGCCAGCCGGTTCCGTGAGTGCGCCGCGCGGGCCCTGCTGCTCCCCCGGCGCGACCCCGGCCGGCGCAGCCCGCTGTGGCAGCAGCGCCAGCGCAGCGCCCAGCTGCTCGAGGTGGCCGCGCAGTACCCCTCCTTCCCCATCGTCCTCGAGGCGGTGCGCGAGTGCCTCCAGGACGTCTACGACCTGCCCAGCCTGGTCGCGCTGATGCGGCGCGTCGAGCGTCGGGAGGTGACGGTCACCGACGTGGCGACCACCTCGCCCTCGCCGTACGCCCGGAGCCTGCTCTTCGGGTACGTCGCCCAGTTCGTCTACGAGGGCGACTCGCCGATCGCCGAGCGACGGGCAGCGGCGCTCAGCCTCGACCAGGGGCTGCTCGCCGAGCTGCTGGGCCGGGCCGAGCTGCGCGAGCTGCTCGACCCGCAGGTGCTCGCCGAGGTGGAGGCCGAGCTCCAGTGGCTGGCCGAGGGCCGCCGGGCCCGCGACGCCGAGGGCGTGGCCGACCTGCTGCGCCTGCTCAGCCCCCTCACCACCGCCGAGGTCGCGGCCCGCTCCGTCGACGGTGCGGCCGTCGGGGAGTGGCTGGCGACGCTGGTGGCGGCGCGCCGGGTCGTCGAGGTGCGGATGGCCGGCGAGCAGCGCTGGGCCGTCGTCGAGGACGTCGGCCGCCTGCGCGACGCCCTGGGCGTCCCCGTGCCGCCCGGCACCCCGGACGTCTTCGCCGATGCGGTCGACGACCCGGTCGGCGACCTCGTCGCGCGCTACGCCCGCACCCACGGCCCGTTCACGACCGACGAGGTCGCCGGCCGCCTCGGCCTCGGCGGCGCGGTGGCCCGCCACACCCTGCAGCGGCTGGCCGCGCGCGGCCGCGTGCTCGAGGGCGAGTTCCGGCCCGCGGGCGCGGGGTCGGAGTGGTGCGACGCCGAGGTGCTGCGCAAGCTGCGCCGGCGCTCGCTGGCCCTGCTGCGCAAGGAGGTCGAGCCGGTCGAGCCGGAGGCGCTGGGCCGGTTCCTGCCCGCGTGGCAGCACGTCGCGGGCCGTGGCCTGCGAGGCGTCGACGGCGTCCTCACCGCCGTCGACCAGCTCGCGGGTGCGCCGCTCCCGGCGAGCGCCCTGGAGTCGTTGGTGCTGCCCGCGCGGGTCCGCGACTACCAGCCCGCCCACCTCGACGAGCTCACTGCCGCCGGCGAGGTGGTGTGGGCCGGCCACGGCCCGCTGCCGGGCGCCGACGGCTGGGTCAGCCTGCACCTCGCCGACCAGGCCGACCTGACCCTGCCGGAGCCGACGCCGTTCGAGCACTCCGAGCTGCACCAGAGGCTGCTCGAGGCGCTGGAGCCCGGCGGCGCCTGGTTCTTCCGGCAGCTGGTCGACGCGGTGCGCAGCACCGACGACAAGGCGGTCAGCGCCGCGCTGTGGGACCTCGTCTGGTCCGGGCGCGTCACCAACGACACCCTCACCCCCCTGCGCGCGCTCACCCGCGCCGGCACCACGACCCATCGCAGCCGGCGCCCACCGCCGCGCACCGGCCGGGGGGCGATGCCCCGCCGCGGCGGGCCGCCCGAGACGGCGGGGCGCTGGTCGGCCCTGCCCGCCCTCGACGCCGACCCCACGCGGCGTGCGCACGCGGTCGCGGAGCGGCTGCTCGACCGGCACGGCGTCGTGACCCGCGGAGCGGTGGTCAGCGAGCGGCTCCCCGGTGGCTTCGCGGCCGTCTACAAGGTGCTCAGCGCCTTCGAGGACTCCGGTCGCTGCCGTCGCGGCTACTTCGTCGCGGGGCTGGGAGCCGCGCAGTTCGGCACCACCGGTGCCGTCGACCGGCTGCGCACCTTCGCCGAGCTCGCGCCCGACGCGACGCCGGTGGCGGTGGCCCTCGCGGCCACCGACCCCGCGAACCCGTTCGGCGCCGCGCTGCCCTGGCCCGCGGGCGACGCGGAGGCCGGGGGGCACCGCCCCGGGCGCAAGGCCGGCGCGCTGGTCGTGCTGGTCGACGGCCACCTCGCCCTCTACGTCGAGCGCGGCGGGCGCACGCTGCTGACGTGGGCCGACGACGAGGGCGGCAGCCGCCTGATGCCGGCGACGCAGGCGCTGGCCGACGCCGTACGCCGCGGCGCGCTGGGCCGGCTCACGGTCGAGAGGGCCGACGGTGCCCAGCTGCTGGGGTCGGGCCAGACGCCGCTGCGCCAGGCGCTGCAGGACGCCGGCTTCGTCTCCACCCCGAAGGGCCTGCGGCTGCGCGGCTGACGGCGTTCGGTACCGGCGTAAGGTGGGCTGATGGAGACCTGTCGTGCCTGAGGGTGACACCGTCTGGCGCTCGGCCCGCACCCTCGACCGGGCCCTGGCCGGTCATGTCCTCACCGCGAGCGACTTCCGGGTCCCCCAGCTCGCCACCGCCGACCTCAGCGGGTCACGTGTGGTGTGCACGGTCTCCCGGGGCAAGCACCTGCTCACCCGTCTGCAGGGTGCCGAGCACGGCAGCGCCGACTGGACCCTCCACACCCACCTGAAGATGGAGGGGAAGTGGGAGATCTACACCCCCGGCCAGCGGTGGCGGCGCCCCGCCAAGGACGCCCGGGTCGTGCTCACCACCGACGAGCGGGTCGTCGTCGGCTTCAGCCTCGGCATCGTCGAGCTGGTGCCCCGCCACGAGGAGCACCGGGTGGTCGGGCACCTGGGTCCTGACCTCCTCGGCCACGACTGGAACGAGGAGGAGGCGCTGCGCCGGCTCGGCAAGGACGCCGCCGTGCCTGTCGGTGAGGCGCTGCTGGACCAGACGAGCCTGGCCGGGATCGGCAACATGTACGCCTGCGAGCTGTGCTTCACCAGCGGCGTCCACCCGCTCGTCCCGATCGGCGACGTGCCCGACCTGCCGCGCCTCGTACGCCGCGCCAAGCAGATGCTGGAGCACAACAAGGAGCGGGCGGAGCAGACCACCACCGGGGACCTGCGCCGCGGCCGCCGGATGTGGGTCTACCGGCGCGACCAGCAGCCGTGCCTGCGCTGCCAGACGCCGATCCGGGTGCACATGCAGGGCGATGCCGGCATGGAGCGGGCGAAGTACTGGTGCCCGAGCTGCCAGCCCGCTCCCGCCTGACGGCTGAGGACGGACGGCCCGAGGTCGGGGCTCAGGCGGCGCTGGCGACGACGTCGCCGCGGTGGGCGCGGGCGACGGCGATGGGCGTGGCGGCGACCGAGGCCTCCTCGAGGGCGACCGCACGGCTGACGTCGTGGAGCACCGAGGACAGCGGCACGTCGAGGGCCGAGCACAGCGAGGCGAGCAGCTCCGAGGACGCCTCCTTCTGGCCGCGCTCGATCTCGGAGATGTAGCCCAGGCTCACCCGGGCCTCGGCGGAGACCTCGCGCAGGGTCATGCCCCGGGTCAGGCGACGGTCGCGGAGTACGTCACCGAGCACTCGGCGAAACAGCACCATGCGTCTGTCCTTCCCTCGGGCGACTCCCTGAGCCGGGTCGTGGTGCTCAACGCTACCGGATGCCCCTTTCTTCCGTGGGCGAGGCGAGGGGCGCGCGAGGGGAACGCGTGCGGGGCACACGAGCGGTTACCACTCCCTCCCGTACCGAGAGAGGCGAGGACACCATGAAGGCAGTTGTCTGGCACGGCGTCGGCGACATCAGGCTCGACGACGTGGACGACCCGACCATCCAGGACCCCACGGACGCGGTCATCCAGATCACCACGAGCGCGCTGTGCGGCACCGACCTGCACTTCGTGCGCGGCACGATGAGCGGGATGGTCGAGGGCACGATCCTGGGCCACGAGGCCGTCGGCGTCGTGCAGGAGGTGGGGCCGGGCGTGCGCAACCTGCGCCCCGGCGACCGCGTGGTGGTGCCCTCCACCGTCGGGTGCGGCACCTGCTCCTACTGCCGGGCCGGCTACTACGCCCAGTGCGACAACGCCAACCCCAACGGCCCCGAGGCGGGCACCTGCTTCTTCGGAGGCCCCCAGACGACCGGTCCGGTGAACGGTCTGCAGGCGGAGTACGCGCGCATCCCCTTCGCCAACGTCGGCCCGGTGTGGATCCCGGACTCGGTCACCGACGACCAGGCCATCATGCTGTCCGACATCTACCCGACCGCCTGGTTCGGGTGCCGGCTGGCCGAGGTCTCCCAGGGCGACACGGTGCTGGTGCTGGGCGCCGGTCCGGTCGGCCAGTTCGCGATCACCAGCGCCTTCCAGCAGGGCGCCGGTCGCGTGCTGTGCGTCGACGGCATCGCGAGCCGCCTCGACCAGGCTCGCAGCCGCGGCGCCGAGGCCATCGACTTCAACGCCGAGGACCCGGTCGCGGTCGTCAAGGAGCTGACCGCCGGCATCGGCGTGGACCGGGTCGTCGAGGCCGTCGGTGTGGACGCCGAGCGTCCCAAGCGGGGCCCGGCCGCCGAGGCCGCGCAGGAGCAGGCGTCGCAGTTCGAGCAGGAGCGCTCCCAGGTGGCACCCGACCAGAACCCGGCCGGCGACTCGTGGGTGGCCGGGGACGCGCCCAGCCAGTCGCTGCAGTGGGCGGTCGAGACGGTCGCGAAGGCCGGCTCGATCGGCATCATCGGGGTGTACCCGCCCCAGATGACGAGCTTCCCCACGGGTGCGGCGATGAACAAGAACCTGACGGTGAAGATGGGCAACTGCAACCACCGCCGCTACCTGCCACGCCTGGTCGACCTGGTGCGCACCGGTGCGGTCGACCCCGGCACGGTCCTCACCCAGACCGCGGACGTGCCGTCGGCCATCGACGCCTACGCGACCTTCGACCAGCGCGAGAGCGGCTGGACCAAGGTGGCCTTCGACGCGGCACCGGCCGGCCCGGGGGCGAGCGGTCAGCGAGGGTAGGTCTCGTTGCGGAGCGTGACGACGAGGCTCTGGAGGACCACCTCGGACGGGAGGGTCACGGCGGTGAGCGCGAGGCCGCCGACGATCGCCGGGTCCATCATCCGCTCCTGGGGCAGCGACCACTGCTCCATCATCGGGGTGTTCATCGCGGCCGGGTCGATGATGCTGACCCGCACGGGCCACCCGCGCTCGCGGGCCTCGGTCTGCATCACCTCGGCCAGCTTGTGCATGGCCGCCTTCGAGGAGTTGTAGGCCCCCGCGCCCGCACCGACCGTCAGCGCGCTGATCGACACGATGCACACCACGTCCCCGGTGCGGTCGGTGTCGTGGCGCTGGAGGTGCCGCACGAACGCACGGCTCAGGTACATCGGGCCGTGCACGTTCACGCCGAAGACCTGGTGCCAGCGCTGGTCGTCGATGTCGACGAGGTCGTCGCCCCGGTCGGTGCCGGCGTTGTTGACCAGCAGGTCGAACCGGTCGGCGTACTGCTCCGACGCCCGGCCCACCACCTCCTCGACCGCCGCGGGGTCGGTGACGTCGAGGCTGCACGCCTCGGCCGAGCCACCGCGCTCCTCCACCGTCTCGACGGTGGTCTTGGCACCCTCGAGGTCGATGTCCCCCACCAGCACGTGGGCGCCGGCGTCGGCGAAGGCCACGGTGATGGCGCGTCCCAGCCCGCTGCCGCCCCCGGTCACCAATGCCACCCTGCCCTGAAGCCCGGTCCCCTCGGCCATGCGTCCGCCTCTCCACACCGTCAGGTCGCGGCCCGGTACCCGGCGGCCGGTACGTCAGTCGTCGAGCCGGCCCACCAGCGACGCCACGGCCCGACGCACGGTCTCGTCCACGACCTGCAGCCGGTCCCCGGGGAGCACCAGGGACTCGGCGACGACACCGTCCGGTCCCGCGAGCCCGACGAAGACCGTGCCCACCGGGTGCCCCTCCTGGGAGTCGGGGCCGGCCACCCCCGTCGTGCTGAGGGCGTACGTCGACCCGGTCAGGTCACGCACCCCGGTCGCCATGGCCCGGGCGCACTCGGCAGAGACGACGCCGTGCTGCTCGACCAGCGACGCCGGCACGCCGAGCAGGCGGACCTTGAGATCGGTGGCGTAGGACACCACCCCGCCGAGGAACACCGCCGAGGCGCCGGGAACGGCCGTCACGGCCGCGGCGAGCCGGCCTCCGGTCAGCGACTCCGCCACGCTGAGCGTCTGCTGCCTGCCGCGCAGCACGTCGAGGAGCTCGGGCACGGGCGACACCTGGGGCATGGGGGCGATCATAAGTAAGCCGCGGTGGATACCGTGGCGGCATGGCACTCGCGATCGAGGACTACGCACTCGTCGGTGACCGCGGCACCGCCGCCCTGGTCGGCACGGACGGCTCGGTCGACTGGCTGTGCCTGCCCCGCTTCGACTCCCCCGCCTGCTTCGCGGCGCTGCTCGGCGACGCCGACAACGGGCGGTGGCTGCTGGGTCCGGCCGACATCGACGACGCCACCGTCACCCGGCGCTACGTGGGCCACTCCGCGCTGCTCGAGACGACGTTCACCACCTCCACCGGCACGGTGGTGCTGCTCGACGTGATGCCGACGGGTGACGGGCGGGCCGACCTGGTGCGCCGGATCACCGGGGTCTCCGGCACGGTGCGGATGCGCCACGACTGGGCGGTGCGCTACGACTACGGCCGCATCCGCCCCTGGGTCAGCCGCCACCGCACCCACGGCGAGGAGACGATCACCGCGGTCGCCGGCCCCGACAAGGTGATCCTGCGCGGGCCGCGCCTGCCGGTGGCCTCCGACGGCCACCACCGCGACGAGTTCGACGTGCACGAGGGCGACGACCTGGTCTTCTCCACCACCTGGGTCCGGTCGTGGCGGGACACGCCGCCCCGCATCGGGTACGACGACCGGATCGAGGCCACCCGCGTCGACGCCGAGGAGTGGGCGGCCACCTGCGCCGCCGACGTGCCGCACCGCGACATGGTGGTGCGCAGCCTCCTGACGCTGCGCCTGCTGAGCCACGACGAGACCGGCGGCATCGTCGCCGCCCCCACCACCTCGCTGCCCGAGGACTTCGGGGGCGAGCGCAACTGGGACTACCGCTTCTGCTGGCTGCGTGACGCCTCGCTGACCCTGGAGTCGCTGCTGGCCGCGGGGTTCACCAGCGAGGCCGAGCAGTGGCGGTGGTGGCTGCTGCGAGCCATCGCGGGCGACCCGGCCGACATGCAGATCATGTACACCGTGGACGGCGGCCGGCAGCTGCCCGAGCGGGAGCTCGACCATCTCGCGGGCTACGCCGACTCGCGGCCGGTCCGCGTCGGCAACGGGGCCGTCGTGCAACGGCAGACCGACGTCCTGGGCGAGGTGATGATCGCCCTCCACGACGCCCGGCAGGCCGGCATCCACGAGACCCGCGACTCGTGGTCGCTCCAGCGCCGCCTCGTCGACGAGCTCGCCGAGCACTGGGACCAGCCCGACAACGGCCTGTGGGAGATCCGCGGCAAGCTCCAGCACTTCACCCACTCCCGCGTGATGGTGTGGGTGGCGTTCGACCGTGCCGTCCGCGCCGTCGAGGAGTTCGGGCTCGAGGGCCCGGTCGAGCAGTGGCGCCGCGTGCGCGACGAGGTCCGGGCCGAGATCCTCGCCCGGGGCTACGACGCCGAGCGCGGCACCTTCACCCAGCACTACGACACCACCGAGGTCGACGCCTCGCTGCTCAACCTGCCCCTGGTGGGCTTCCTGCCCTACGACGACTCGCGCGTCCTCGGCACCGTCGCGGCGGTCGAGCGGGACCTGATGCGCGACGGCCTGCTCCTGCGCTACCGCACCCAGAGCGGCGTCGACGGCCTCCGCGGCGACGAGCACCCGTTCCTCGCCTGCTCGTTCTGGCTGGTCTCGGCCTACGCCGGGACCGGTCGGTTCGACGAGGCCGAGGCGCTCTTCGAGAGGCTCTGCGGGCTGGCCAACGACGTCGGGCTGCTCGCCGAGGAGTACGACGCCCGGGACGGCCGGATGGTGGGCAACTTCCCGCAGGCGTTCAGCCACCTGACGCTGGTGCAGGCAGCGCTCGCCCTCGGCCGCGCGGAGCCACGCCGCTGAACGGCACGAGGGGCCCGGGAAGACCCGGACCCCACGTGCGTCAGCTGCTCCGTGCGGAGCCTGCGGTCAGCGGTAGACCTTGATGGTCGTCCTGGCCTTGGCAGGCTTGTAGAGGTTGTTGCCGAGGTACTTGGCCTTGACGTTGTAGGTGCCGGGGGCCGTGAAGCGGGGCAGCTTGATCTTGCCCTTGCCCTGGACGACCTTGCCGAAGTACTTCTTGGCACCGACCTTGACCTTGACCTTGCCGCCCACCTTGGCGCCGTCGGCGTTCACGACCTTGACGACCACCCGCGGAGCGCCCTGACGGACCTCCGGGCGCTTGGGGAAGAACTTCAGCTTGGTCATCTTCGGCCGGGTCTTCGTCACGTCGCGCGTGATGGTGGTGCCGCTGGGCATCGCCACGAGCTCGACCTGCGAGGCACCGGGGACGGTGAACCTCACCTCGGCCGAGGCGTCGGTGACGGCCACGCTCTTCATGACCTTGCGCTTGCCGTCGCGCACCCGCACGACCTGCACCTGCGTGTTCTTGACCGAGCCACGCGAGGTGATGTCGAGCTTCGAGAGGTTGACGGTCAGCTTCTGGCCGGTCTTGAGCGCCTCCGGCAGACCCTGGGCGATGACCTGCTGGCGGGCGAAGTCGGGCTTGAGGCCGGCGTTGTCGCGGATGTACTTGATCCACACGTCGCGGTCGATGAGGCCGGTGTCCTTGGTCGTGCCCTCGGTGAAGCCGGTGAAGTTGTCACCGCCGGCGGCGAGGAACGAGAACGTCGAGACGGTGTAGGTCTCGGTCGGCACCATCGGCTTGCCGGCGATGCGGACCGAGGTGATCCGCTGCCCGACGGGCTGCGTGGGGTCCTGGGTGACCGAGACGTTGTCGGACAGGCCGAGGTGGAGGTACGGCCGCGAGGAGCCCGCGGGCTGCCACTGCTGCTCGAGGATCCGCTTGACCTGCGCGCCGGTGAGGTCGACCGTCGACACGTTGTTGACGAACGGCAGGACCGCGTTGGCCTCGGCGAAGGTGACGACGCCGTCGGTGTTGGCCGGGTTGGTGGTGGTGTCACCGGCGAAGAGCAGGTCGGCACGCAGGCCGCCCGGGTTGACGATGCCCAGCTCCGGCTTGGCGATGTCGGCGGGCACGCCGTCGCGCAGCGCGTTGGCGACCAGGTCGCCCAGCGTCGACTCCGCGCCGCGGTCCTCGTCGACGGCCGGTGTGGCCAGGTCGCTGTCGGCGCGGGTGATGTCGGCGGTGACCGAGCCCACGGGCTGGTCGCCGATGACCTTCGCGTCGGCGAGCGCCTTGTCGACGATCGCCTTGACTGCCGCCACGCGCGGCAGCGCGGTGTCCTCGGCGGCGACCCGGGCGATGTTGGTGCCGGTGGCGGCCGTGACCGCGCCGGTGGTGGACTCGACGGTCAGGTCGATCTGGCCGACGTACTCGCCGTAGGAGCCGGTCTGCACGACCGGGCGGGTGCCGCCGCCGGGCTTGGGCGTGTTCAGCGCGTACCGCTTGTGGGTGTGGCCGGTGAAGATGGCGTCCACGGTGCCCGAGGTCTCGTTGACGATCCGGCCGAAGACGCCGCTGGTGCTGCCGGCGTCGTCGGGGGCGCCCTCGTGGTACTCCGCCACGAGGACCTGGGCCTCGCCGTTGGCGGGGTTGCCGTCGCTCAGCTGGCCGGCCACCCGGTTGACCGCGGCGACCGGGTCACCGAAGTCGAGGGCTGCCACGCCGGTCGGGCTGACCAGCGAGGGCGTCTCCTGCGTGACGGCGCCGATGATGCCGACGGTCACGCCGTTCACCGTCTCGATGTCGTACTCCTTGAGCACCGGGTTGGTGGTGCCCTTCTGGTAGACGTTGGCGCCGAGGTACTCGAAGGTCGCGCGGTCCTGCACACGCCCCTGGAGGTCGGCGAAGCCGCGGTCGAACTCGTGGTTGCCGACCGCGGACGACGTCATCCCCAGCGCGTTGAGCACGTCGATGGTCGGGTTGTCCTCCTGGCTGGCGGAGGCGAACAGGGAGGCACCGATGTTGTCGCCGGCGGAGAGGAAGAGCGTGCTTCCATCTCCGGCCTGGGCGCGCTGCTGCTCGACCGTGGTGGCGAACTTGGTGGTGTTGGCATCGATGCGGCCGTGGAAGTCGTTGATGTTGAGCAGCCGGATGTCGACGGGGACGGCGTGCGCCGGAACGGCACTGACCCCTACGATCGTGAGCGGTCCGGCGGTCAGGGTGACGGCGGTGACCGCCACTCCCAGACGCCGGCGCAGCGGGCTGCGGGTCGTCCCCATGCTCTTCGCTGACACAGTTGATTCCCCTCGGGTGTGGACGTGGTGACGCGCGCCACCATAACCCGAAATGACCACCTGCCAGTGGCACCGATGAACTATGCCGTGTCAGGTGCGCGGCGGGCCCGACACGGCGCCGCGCTGACGCCAGACGTCGCGGAAGAACTCGAAGCCCGACCACATCGTCATCGCCACGGCACCCGCGAGGGCCACCTGGCTGAGGTAGAAGAGGGCCTCGCCGAACCGGCCCCAGGCGTCGAAGCTGCCGCCGTGGGCGTCGCCGTGCGGGAGCGGCCAGACGAGCCCGGAGAGCGCCACGGCCTGCAGGGTCGTCTTGATCTTGCCGCTCTGGTTGGCCGGCAGGACGACGTGCTTGAGCACCGAGAGCCGCAGCAGCGTGACCGACCACTCGCGCACCAGCACCAGGATGGTGACCCACCACCAGATGTCGCCGACGATCGAGAGGCCGATGAACGCCATGCCCGTGATCGCCTTGTCGGCGATCGGGTCGGCGATCTTGCCGAAGTCGGTGACCAGGTCGTGCTTGCGGGCGAGGTCGCCGTCGATCTTGTCGGTGATCATCGCGACCGCGAAGATCGCGAAGGCCACCCAGCGCCAGAGCGTGGAGTCGCCGCCGTCCTGCAGGAGCGCCCAGCCGAAGAACGGCACGAGCACGATGCGCAGCGCCGTCAGGGCGTTGGGGACGTTGTAGTTGCTCGCGCGGACCTCGGGCGTGCTCATCCGCGGGCCCCGGTCGGTCGGGCCAGCAGGTCGACGCCGTCGGTGCCGACGACCTCGGCCGGGACCAGGTCGCCCACCGACGCGACACCGGCGGCACCGAGCAGCAGCGTGGTCCCGTCGACCTCGGGGCCCTGGTGCGCCGCGCGACCGACCACCTCGCCGCCGGTGACGTCCTCGACCAGCACCTCCACCGCCTCGCCGACGCGTTCCTCGGCGCGCTGGGAGTTCAGCTCCTCCACCAGGGCGGTGACGTGCTCGGTGCGGGCACGGACCTCCTCGGCGTCCAGCTTGGCGTCGTACGTCGCGGCCTCGGTGCCGTCCTCGTCGGAGTAGCCGAAGACGCCGGTGACGTCCATCCGCGCGGCCTCGAGGAAGTCGCACAGCACCTGCAGGTCGGCCTCGGTCTCGCCGGGGAAGCCGACGATGACGTTGGACCTCACCCCGGCGAGGGGCGCTAGCGCGCGCACCCGCTCCAGCAGGCCGAGAAAGCTCTCGGGGTCGCCGAAGCGACGCATCCGCCGCAGCACCGGGGCGCTGGCGTGCTGGAAGGACAGATCGAAGTAGGGCACGACGCCCGGCGTGGTGGCGATCGCCTCGATCAGGCCGGGGCGCGTCTCGGCGGGCTGCAGGTAGGACACCCGCACCCGGGCCACCCCCTCGATGCCGGCGAGCTCGGGCAGCAGCGTCTCGAGCAGGCGCAGGTCGCCGAGGTCCTTGCCGTACGACGTGGAGTTCTCGCTGACCAGGAACAGCTCGCGCACGCCCTGCCCGGCCAGCCAGCGCCCCTCCTGCACGACGTCGCTCGGACGGCGGCTGACGAACGAGCCGCGGAAGCTGGGGATGGCGCAGAAGGAGCAGCGCCGGTCACAGCCGCTCGCGAGCTTCAGGGGGGCCATCGGCCCGCCGTCGAGGCGGCGGCGCACCGCCCGCGGGCCGCTGTCGGGGGCCAGGCCGGTCGGCAGGTCGGGCGCCGCGTGGCCGGGGACGCTCAGGGTGCCGGCGTCGCGCTCGGCCGGCGAGATGGGCAGCAGGCGGCGGCGGTCGGCCGGCACGTGCGGCTCGTGCCTCTCCCCCGCGACGATGGAGCGCAGCCGCGCCGCGATGTCGGGGTAGTCGTCGAAGCCGAGCACGGCGTCGGCCTCCGGCAGCGACTCGGCGAGGTCACGGCCGTAGCGCTCGGCCAGGCAGCCGACCGCGACGACGGCCCGGGTGCGGCCCTGCTCCTTGAGGTCCGCGGCCTCCAGCAGCGTGTCGACGGAGTCCTTCTTCGCGGCCTCGACGAAGCCGCAGGTGTTCACCACCACGGTGTCGGCCGTCCCGGGGTCGGCGACGAGCTGGAAGCCGCCGGCCTCGAGGCGGCCGGCCAGCTCCTCGGAGTCGACCTCGTTGCGCGCGCACCCGAGGGTGACGACCGCGACGCTCAGGGGAGGTTGCTCAACGGTGGCGCTCATAGGTGTCCGAGTATGCCGTGAGGCAGGGCGGCCGGCTCATTCGCCGGCGTAGGTGCCCTGCACCGCCCGGCCCGGCTCCCCCACGGGTCCACGCTCGACGCCGTCCACCGTGACCGTGACCGCACCGTCGGAGGTCTGCACGCGCACCGGCGGCGCGGCCTTGACGGTCTTGGTCTCGCCGATGGCGAGGTTGCCGTCGAACACGATCGCCCCGGTGGCGTCGCGCACCACGATCGAGGCGCCGCCGGCCACCGCGGCCACCTGCACGGGCACCGGGTCGGCCGCGGTCGCGGAGCCGCCGTACGGCCCTCCCGAGCCGTTGAGCACAGGCTGGGCGCCCCGCAGCTCGGGCGGTGCGTCCATGACCAGCCGGGCGATGGACCAGGCCAGGACCAGGGCCATCACGGCGGCCACCAGGATCGACCAGTTCGGGCCCCCGCGGGTGCCGCGGATGCTGCCGTGGGCGGTGGCGAGCTCCGCCTCGAAGACCCGGCGCGGATCGATCGGCGCGTGCGCGTAGCGGTCGTCGTACGCCGCGAGCAGCGGGGTCACGTCGATGCCGAGCACGCGGCACAGGGTGCGCAGGTGTCCGCGGGCGTAGAAGTCGCCGCCGCACGGGACGAAGTCGTCGACCTCGATCGACTCGATGACGTGGGGGCGGATGCGGGTGCGGTCGGCGAGCTGGTCGACGGTGAGGCCCAGGCGGGTGCGGGCGGCACGGAGCTCCGGCCCGACCACCGGGTCGTCGGCGGGCTCGATGCCCACCTCCTCGATGACCAGCGGTGCCACCGGGTCTCCGCCCCGGGCGATGGGGCGCACCCGGTCGCCCCAGACCTCGTCGTCCTCGACCATCTCCACGGCCGGGCGCGGCGCGGGGGCCTCGTCGAGGCGGCGCACATCGGCGCGGGCGGCCACTCCGGGGAGCCGGGTGGGCGCCGGCGTGGGCGCAGTGGCCTCGAGGTCGTCGCTCCGGGGCTCGTCGGTGTCGTGGTCCCCGACGTCGTGCGGCCCGCGGGAGGGCAGCAGGGACGAGACCCGGGCGATGCCGGCGGCCAGCAAGGGGCGCGGGTCGCGCACCCGCCGGGTCGCGGCCTCCGGCGCCTGCTGGACGGTCGCCTCGTCATCCCCCCGGTCGTCGGTGTCGGCCGTGCCGGCCATGTCGTCGGGGTCGTCGGCGTCGGCGGGGTCGATGGTGTCCTCGGCGTCCGGCCGGCCGGTGTCGATGACCACGAGCTCGGTGTGCTGGTCCGCGAGCGCGGCCAGGGCCGAGCCGAGGTCGTCGGTGCCGACGACCCGGGTGGAGAGCCCGAGCGGCAGCGCCAGCGGCGCGCCGTACAGCCAGCCGGCGAGCCTCGCGCGGCGCGTCGCCCCGCGGTCGAGCTCCTCGACCAGGCGCTCGGTGTTGTGCGGCACGACGACCAGGCGGCCGTCGCGCAGCAGCCCGGCGCGCGGGGTGTGCTCCACCCGGGCGACGGCACCCCACGGGAGGCCGCGCCACGAGCGTCCGAGCCGCACCCGCACGCCCTGGGCGTCGGCGACCAGCAGCGGCGTGCGCGCGTCGACCAGGGCGACGAGCCAGCCGATGCCCAGGGCACCGATGGCCACTGCCAGGACCCAGTCGAGCGGCGACCCGGTCAGGACGGCGCGGCGCAGGTAGAGGATCGCGATCGCGGCGGCGACGACGCCGACCACGGCGGCCAGACCGGCGTTGCGCCGGACCTCGACGGCGTCCGGCGCCATGCTCAGGCCCCGTTCGCGCCCGTGGTCGCGCCGGTCGTCGATCTCGTGGACTTCGGTGGCACTCATCGGTCCCCCTCCAGCGTGGCGATGACGGCGTCGAGCTCGTCGGGCTTCACGAGCACGTCGCGGGCCTTGGAGCCCTCGCTGGGCCCGACCACGCCGCGGCTCTCCATGATGTCCATCAGGCGGCCGGCCTTGGCGAAGCCGACCCGGAGCTTGCGCTGCAGCATCGACGTCGAGCCGAACTGCGTGGAGACGACGAGCTCGACGGCCTGGACGACCAGCTCCATGTCGTCGCCGATGTCGTCGTCGAGGTCGCGCTTGGCGGCCGCCGGGGCGGTCACGTCCTCGACGTAGCTGGGCTCGAGCTGGGTCTTGCAGGCCTTGACGACCTGGTGGATCTCCGCCTCGGTCACCCACGAGCCCTGCACACGGCGCGGCTTGCCCGCACCCATCGGCAGGAACAGCCCGTCACCCTGGCCGACCAGCTTCTCGGCGCCCGGCTGGTCCAGGATCACGCGGCTGTCGGTGACGCTCGAGGTGGCGAACGCCAGCCGCGACGGCACGTTGGCCTTGATCAGGCCGGTGACCACGTCGACCGAGGGTCGCTGCGTGGCGAGCACCAGGTGGATGCCGGCGGCCCGGGCGAGCTGGGTGATGCGGACGACCGCGTCCTCCACGTCGCGGGGCGCCACCATCATCAGGTCGGCGAGCTCGTCGACGACCACCAGCAGGTAGGGGTACGGCGACAGCACGCGCTCGCTGCCCGGCGGCACCTCCACCTTGCCGGCCCGCACGGCCTTGTTGAAGTCGTCGATGTGGCGGAAGCCGAAGTTGGCCAGGTCGTCGTAGCGCATGTCCATCTCGCGCACGACCCACGCCAGGGCCTCGGCGGCCTTCTTGGGGCTGGTGATGATCGGGGTGATCAGGTGCGGGATGCCCTCGTAGGCGTTCAGCTCGACCCGCTTGGGGTCGACCATGATCATCCGGACCTCGTCGGGCGTCGAGCGCATCAGGATCGAGGTGATCATCGAGTTGATGAACGACGACTTTCCCGATCCGGTGGCACCGGCGACGAGCAGGTGCGGCATCTTGGCCAGGTTCGCCACGACGAACCCGCCCTCGACGTCCTTGCCGAGCCCCGCGACCATCGGGTGGTGGTCGGACCGCGCCGTGTTGGAGCGCAGCACGTCGCCGAGGCTGACGATCTCCTTGTCGGTGTTGGGGATCTCGATGCCGATGGCCGACTTGCCCGGGATGGGCGAGAGGATCCGCACGTCGGCGCTCGCGACGGCGTACGCGATGTTCTTGGAGAGGGCGGTGACCTTCTCGACCTTGACGGCCGGGCCGACCTCCACCTCGTAGCGCGTGACCGTCGGGCCGCGCGTGTAGCCGGTGACCTGGGCGTCGATGTTGAACTCGTCGAGCACCTGGGTGAGCCGGCCGACGACGTCGTCGCTGGCCTTGGAGCGCGCCTTGTGCGGGGAGCCCGGCTTGAGCACGTCGTTGGGGGGGAGCGTGTAGGTCACGTCGCCGGAGAGCGAGAGCTGCTCGACACGCGGGGGCAGCGGGGTGTGCGGCGGCGGCTCGACGCGACCGCCGTCGGCCTCGGTGGCGGCGTCGGCGGGATCCATGATGGACAGGCCCGCGTCCGCGCCGCCGGTCTCCTCGCCGGTCTCCTCGCCGGCCTCCAGGGCCACGTCGAGGGCGTCGCGCTCGCGCCTGCCCGGCTTCTTGCGCCGGCCGGTCTCGCGGTCCTCCAGCACCGGGCTGTCGTAGGCCGGGTCGCCCATCGCCGGGTCGACGTCGTCGAGCCCGCCACGGGTGCGGAGGGCCTGGGTCACCTGGGTGTCGTCGGCGGCGCCACCGTCGGCCGGCGTGCGGCCCAGCAGCCGGTCGACGAGGCCGCGCAGCCTGGCGGGCACCTGGTAGACGGGCGTGGCGGTGATGACGAGCAGCCCGAAGAGGGCGAGCAGCACCAGCAGCGGCACCACGACGTACGCCGTGCGCAGCAGGTCCAGGAGCAGGCTCGAGACCACGAAGCCGATGGCACCGCCGGCCTGCTGCAGCGACCGGGCGTCGCCCAGCTCCGGCTGCGGGTTGCCGTTGGCGATGTGCACGATGCCCAGCAGGCCCAGGCACAGCGCCGACCACCCGATCACCTGGCGGCCGGCCGGGCCGTTGTGCTCGGGGTCGCGCAGCGTGCGCCAGCCGAGGTAGGCCAGCCACAGCGGCACGAGCCAGCCGACCTTGCCGACCGAGCCGGCGACGGCCGAGCGCACCAGCTCCATGAACCCGCCCGGGGGCTGCCACCACACGGCGGCCGCGACGACCACGGCCAGTCCGAACAGGAACAGGCCGACCCCGTCGCGACGGTGTGCCGGGTCGAGGTCACGCGCGCTGTGGCCGATGCTGCGGGCGACCGAGCCGATCGCGTGCGCGATGCCCAGCCAGACGGCGGCGACCGCGCGGCCGAGGCCGGAGAAGGCGCGGGAGACGGGGCCGGGACCGTTGCGGACGGCACGGGGTGCCGGGCGTCGGGCAGGGCTCTTGGAGGCACCTCGGCTGGAGGTACTCCGGGATCGGGTGCTCGCCTTCCGGGCGGTGGATCCGGATCGCGACATCGCGGTGGATCCACTCCTGGACGTGCTCGAGCTCCGCGACCCCGGCGGGGAAGACGTACGGGTCGCCATGGTGGCGACCCTACGGCCAAGTCACACCAGCCCCAGGGACCACAGTCGTCAACGGCTGCGTGTCGTGGCGATCCGGGCCGACGCCGCCACGACAACCCGTCCCACTGGCACCAGGACGTGACAACTTTTTACACCCCGCCCTTTACCTGTCACGAGGTGCCTCCATAAGGTGACCCGCGTCACCTGTCCGCTCGGGGTGGGTGGCGCTCTCTTTCATGGAGGAAAAACATAGTGAAGCTCCTCAGGCAGGGGATCGCCCTGGCGGTCGCCGGAGCTGGCCTCGCGGTGATACCCGCGATCCAGGGCCAGGCACAGGCGGCAGAGCCGTCTCTCGTGCAGCAGATGAAGAACCAGGCCGACGGCACGGTCGAGGTCCGCTCGAACCCCGCCACCGGCAAGATCGGGTTCGCCAGGGCCAAGGGCGGCACCGCCGACCTGATGCCGGGCCTCGGCGCGGCCACCGGTGCGCAGGCCGCCGACAAGGCAGCCGCGTACCTCGAGAAGTACGGCGTCGCGTTCGGCGCCACGGCGGCTCAGCTCCAGGAGCGGCGCGTCGACCGCACCGAGGTCGGCTGGACCGTCTCCTACACCCAGGAGTACCAGGGCATCGACGTCTTCGGCTCGATGATCAAGGCCAACGTCGACAACAGCGGCGACCTGACCTCCGTCAACGGCTACGCCGCCCCGGACCTGTCGCTCTCCGTCACCCCGCGCATCTCCGCGGCCGACGCGGGGGCCCGCGCGGTCCGGCTGGTCAAGGCCACGCCCGCCAGCGAGGGCGGCGACGCCCTCGACACCCGTGGTGTCGAGGCGCGCGCGCCGAAGCTGGTGGTCTACCGCCTCGGTGCCGTCAAGAGCGAGGCCGGCGAGGCGATCCTCGCCTACGCGGTCGAGGTCACCAACGACAAGACCGTGCGCGACATGGTCTTCCTGGACGCCCAGACCGGCAAGCCCGTCAACCGCTACTCCATGCTGCACTCCGGCCTGAACCGCGAGCTGTACGAGGCCACCGGCACCGCCCAGGCCCCGGTGCTCACGCGGGTGTGGAAGGAGGGCGACCCGTTCCCGGGCGGGCTGAACCCCGACCAGCAGAACCTCGTCAACTCCTCCGGCGAGTCCTACTGGCTGTTCCGCAACGCCTTCGGCCGTGACTCCTACGACGGCGCCGGCGCGATCATGAGGACGGTCAACAACGACCCGCGCATCAGCTGCCCCAACGCCAACTGGAACGGCGTCACCACCAACTACTGCAACGGCGTCACCTCGGACGACATCGTCTCGCACGAGTGGGGGCACGCCTACACCGAGTACACCTCGGGGCTGATCTACCAGTACCAGTCCGGCGCGCTCAACGAGTCCTACTCGGACGTGTGGGGCGAGACGCTCGACCTGATCAACCAGCGCGAGGACGAGGGCGAGAACTTCACGACCGCGCGCACCGTCGGCGACTGTGAGACGACCGCTCCCCCGGCCCTCGACTTCGAGATCACCGCACCGGCAGCCGTTGCGGGGCCCTGCTTCGCGATCGCCGCGACCGGCGCCAGGCCCTTCACCACCACCCCGGTGACCGCGACCGTCGTGGTCGCGGTCGACGCGGCCAACACCGCTGGGCCCTCCACGACCGATGGCTGCTCGCCGTTCTCGAACGCGACGACCGTGGCCGGCAAGTGGGCCTACGTCGACCGGGGCACCTGCCCCTTCGCGACCAAGGTCGCCAACGCCGAGACCGCCGGCGCCACCGGCATCGTGATCGGCAACAACAACGTCGACGTCCCGGCGGGCTTCACCGGCGACCCGGACCTGTACGGCGCGATGGTCAGCCAGGCCGACGGCCAGCGGATCAAGACCGCCGGTGGCCCCGTCACGGTCAGCGTCTCCGCCGAGGACCTCACTACCCGGGCGAACTCCACCCGGTGGCTGATGGGCGAGAAGTCGACGGCGTTCGGTGGCGCGATCCGTGACATGTGGAACCCCACGTGCTACGGCGACCCCGGCAAGGTGACCGACGTCGAGTACAAGTGCGACCCGCTCAACTCCGACGCCGGCGGCGTGCACTCCAACTCCGGTGTGCCCAACCACGCCTACGCGCTCGTCGTCGACGGTGGCGCCTACAACGGCCAGACCGTCACCGCTCTGGGACTCGACAAGGCCGCTGCCATCTGGTGGCGCGCCCAGACCGCCTACCTCACCCCGCAGTCGAACTTCATCGACGCCGCCGACGCGCTGGAGTCCTCCTGCGCCGACCTGGTGGGCGCACCGATCAAGCAGCTGACCACGGCGCCGAACGCGACGCCGGCCGACGCCGCTCCGATCACCGCGGGCGACTGCGCGTCGGTGGCTGCCGCCAACGCCGCCACCGAGATGCGCACCGAGCCGCAGCGCTGCGACTTCCGCCCCCTGCTCCAGCAGGGCGCTCCGTCGGTCTGCGGTGAGGGCTTCGCCTCCGAGGCCCTGTGGACCGAGGACTTCGAGGACGGGCTCGCCGGCTGGACCGCCAGCAGCGAGACGGTCTACGCGGGTGGGCTGAACGCCCCCTGGACCTCCGTGGCGTCTGCCCCGGAAGGCACCGGGGACCCGCACCCGAGCAAGGTCGCCTTCGGCCCGGCTCCCGACCAGGGCCAGTGCTCCGGCACCGCCGGTGACTTCTCGAGCCGTGACTCGATCACGGGCCCGATCGTCGAGCTGCCCGACAACCTCCGCTCCCCGAAGATGTCCTTCGAGCACTACGTCGCCACCGAGTCCGGCTACGACGGCGGCAACGTGAAGGTCAGCGTCAACGGCGGTGCGTTCCAGGCCATCCCGGCCGCGGCGTACACCTTCAACGCACCCGGGGTCCTCTTCACCGAGGCGCAGGGGAACACCAACCCGCTGGCCGGCGAGCCGGCCTTCACCGGCACCGACGGCGGTCAGACGAAGGGCAGCTGGGGCGAGTCGCAGGTCGACGTCACGGCACTCGGCGTCTCCGGCGGCGACACGGTGCAGTTCCGCTTCGACATCGGTCGCGACGGCTGCGGTGGCAACGAGGGTTGGTACGTCGACAACATCGAGCTGGTCCAGTGCAAGCTGGCGGCCAAGGTCAGCGCCGTCCACGTGCCCGAGCCCTCGACCTTCGGTCAGGCCTCCTCGGTCAAGGTGACGGTCGAGCGCTCCGGCTCCGTGGGCACCGCGCCCACCGGTGACGTGACGCTCGAGAAGGCCGACGGCAGCGTGGTCGGCACCGGCACCCTCGCCGGTGGCACCACGACCATCGCCCTGCCTGCGGACCTGCCGGTCGGGGTGCACACGCTGAGCGTCGAGTACTCCGGCGACGCCACCATCGCGGCGGCGTCGGCCAAGGTCACCGTGACCGTCAAGGCCGGCTCGGGCGCCGACTCGCGGACGAAGCTGCGGATCTTCCCGAAGAAGCCGAGCTTCCGTGACGACATCAAGGCCGTCGCGAAGGTCAAGGCGGTCGGCGGGGTCAAGGTCACCGGCAAGGTGAAGTTCGTCCTCGACGGCAAGCGGGTCGGCAGCAAGGTCGTCGACGACGGCCGGGCCAAGATCACCATCACCAAGAACCTGCGGGTCGGCAAGCACAAGATCGTCGCCGTCTACAAGGGTTCGAAGACGGTGGATGACAGCCGTGACCTGGTGAAGTTCAAGGTCAGGCGCTGATCAGGCACTGACCGGTCACTGACCGGTGTCACACGCGGGGCCCCGCCGGAGATGATCCGGCGGGGCCTCCGTCATGTCTCCGTGATGTCTCCGTCATGTCTCGGGCGGGCCTCATGAGGTCGAGGAGGACTGCCCCTGGCGCGGCAGGCGCAGCGCGAAGGTGCTGCCGACGCCGTACTCCGACTCGACGACGATGTCGCCGCCGTGCAGCTCGGCGATGCGCCGGGAGATCGCCAGGCCGAGCCCGGTGCCGGGCAGGCTGAGGGCATCGGGGTTGCTGGAGCGGTGGAACGCCGAGAACAGGTGGCCCTGGTCGCCCCGGGAGATGCCGAGTCCGGTGTCCCTCACGCGCACGACGGCGAAGGGGCCGTCGTACGACGTGCCGACCTCCACCCGACCGCCGCGACGGGTGTACTTCACGGCGTTACCGACCAGATTGTCGAGGACGCGGCCCAGCTCCTCGGCGTCGCCCGACACCCGGACGGGTGCCTCGTGGGGCACCAGGGTGCAGGAGATCCCGGCCGTCGTCGCCTGGAAGGCGAGCAGGTCGACACTGTTGCGGCACAGCTGCTCGAGGTCGACGGAGCAGCGCACGCGCGGGCGCTTGTCCTGCAGGCTCGAGTAGTTGAGCAGGTTCGTGGTCAGCCGGTCGAGCCGCTGGGCGTTGCGGGAGATGGCGGCCACGGACGCCGCCGCCAGCTCGGCGTCTGCGAGGAGCTCGACGTGCCCGATGATCGAGGTGAGCGGGGTCTTCAGCTCGTGAGAGATGGTGGCGATCAGCTCGGACTTGTAGCGGTCGAGCTCCAGCAGCTCCGCGACCAGGCGGCTCTCGCGCTCGTACAGCCGTGCGTTGAGGAGCGGGGATGCGGCCGCCGGGCGGGGGGTCGAATCCCATGGTCCCGAGGAACTCGCCGGTGGCGGAGTACAGCGGCGCCATCAGCATGTCCTCGGGGTGCCAGGCGCCGGGCTCCTCGCTGGGCTCGATGTCAGGGGTCAGACGACGCTGTCGCGCAGCCACTGGGGCACGCGGTCGTGGGCCATGAAGCGCAGGATGCCCCAGTGCTCGGCCCCGTCCATGGCTCGGCGCATGTCGTCGGCGGGGTCCCGGTCGCCCAGGATCGCCTCGGCCACGCCCGGCGGGCCCTGCACGTGGGTGACCACGACCTCCGCCCCGTCGACCTCCGAGATGGCGACGGCACCGAATCCCAGCTCGATCACGCCGCTGGCGACCTCGCCCAGCACCTCCACCGTGTCGGTCGAGGAGTTGACGCGCCGCATCAGCTCGAACAGGCGCGCGACGCTCTGGTTGTCCGCCTCGCGGAAGGTGTCCCCCGGACGCCTCGCCGGGTGCCCTCAGGACGCAGGCGCCGAGGCCGCGCCGTCCAAGCAGTCGGCGCGCGGGAGGCGGAGCCGGAACGTGCTGCCCTCGCCCAGCTGGGACTCGACCGAGATGTCGCCCCCGTGGATGTCGGCGATGCGGCGGGCGATCGCCAGTCCGAGGCCGGTGCCGGGGATCGAGAGGGCCTCGGGGTTGCTGGACCGGTGGAAGGCCGAGAACAGGTGGGTCTGGTCGATCGGGGAGATGCCCAGGCCGGTGTCCGAGACGGCCACCTCGGCGGTCTCGTCGTCGTAGCGGACGCAGACGGCGACCAGGCCGCCGGGACGGGAGTACTTCACCGCGTTGCCGATGATGTTGTCGACCACCCGCCCGAGCTCGTCGGGGTCGCCGAGGACGGTCACCTTGCCGTCGGGCCGGCCCAGCGACCAGCGCAGGCCGGCGGCCTCCGCCTGGAACTGGAGCAGCTCGAGGCTGTTCTGGGCCAGCTCGGTGAGGTCGACCGTCGTGCGGACGTGCTCGCGCTTGTCCTGGACCCGGGAGTAGTTCAGGAGGTTCGCGATCAGCTGGTTGAGGCGCTGGGCGTTGCGGGCGATCGCCTGCACCGACCGGGAGGCGTGCTCGGTCTCGTCGAGCAGCTCGGTGTGCCCGATGATCGAGGTGAGCGGGGTCTTCAGCTCGTGGGAGATGGTGGCGATCAGCTCGCCCTTGTAGCGGTCGAGCTCCTGCAGCTCCGCGACCAGGCGGCTCTCGCGCTCGTACAGGCGTGCGTTGAGCACGATGCGCCCGAGCTCCCGGGCGATCTCGCGCACCGCCGACATCTCCTGCTCGCTGAGCACTGCCTCGGTGGCGCGCATGACCACCAGGTAGCCCAGCAGCTCCACGCCCACGCCCAGCGGCGCGACCACCATGCTGCGCGCCCCGTGCTGCCGCATGACCGCCTGGAGCGCCGCACGAGCCTCCGGCAGCACACGGGAGCGCTCCGCCTCGACCGTGAGGTGCACGGCGGCGCCCTGCACCCACGCCCCCCGGACCAGGTCGGGCCGCAGGTCGGGCAGGTCGCCGCCGGCTGCACCCGCCCGGGCCGGGTAGCAGGCGGTGTGCTCGCTGCGGCCCATCTCCCCGTCCGGGAAGCAGCGGATCCACGTCTGGACGGCTCCGAAGCCGTGCGACAGCGCCTCGACGGACCGCTCCAGCGTCGAGCCCAGCCCGACCAGGCTGGGCGCCATGGCGACGTCCTTGACGATCTCGCCGAGCCGCACCTGCTCGGCCAGCCGCTCGCGTTGCTGGGCGTTCGACAGCGCGAGGCCGGCCTGCACGACGAACAGCTCGAGCAGGTCGCGCAGCGCCTGGTTGGGGATCCGGTTGTCCGGCGGGAAGTCGACCGCCATGTTGCCGAGCAGCTCGCCGGTGGCGCTGTAGAGCGGGGCGTAGAGGGCGTCCTCTGGGTGCCACGCCTCCGGGTCGTCGTCGGGCTCGTAGTCGGGGATCCAGGCGTTGTCCAGGAACTCGTCGTCGACCCGCCCGTGCGGCACGAAGCGCAGGATCCCCCAGCGGTCGGCCTGGCGGAACTCGTCCATGATCCGCTGCTTGGGGGTGCGACGCCCGATGATCTGGGCCCGGATCTCGTCGGGTCCGGCATAGGCGGTCATCACCAGGAAGTCGCCCTCGAGGCGCGCGATGGCGGCCACGCCGAAGCCCAGCACCTCCACCACGCCACCGGCGATCTCCTCCAGCACCCCTGCGGTGTCGGTGGAGGAGTTCACCCGGCGCATCAGGTCGAAGAGTCGCCGGACACCTTCTGCACGCGAAGGATCCAGGTCCTGCATCGCTGCCTCCGAGGCGCCGGCCGATGGTCGGGCACGACGCGCGGTCGTGCCATCCCTCCACCATAGGCACCGACGGCCCCGAGCGCGTGCCTTTCGACCAACAGCTATGCCTCGATCACGACCGGGATGATCATCGGACGGCGCCGGTGCGCCCGGCTCACCCAGCGGCCCACCACGCGGCGCACGGTCTGCTGGAGCTGGTAGGAGTCGTGCACGCCGTTGGCCATCGCCTTGTCGAGGGCGTCGACGATGGCCGGCTTGACGTCCTCGAACGTCGCATCGGACTCGGCGAATCCGCGGGCGTGGATCTCGGGACCGCTGGAGACCTTCCCCGTGACCGAGTCGATGACCACGATGACCGAGATGAAGCCCTCCTCGCCCAGGATCCGGCGGTCCTTGAGCGAGGACTCGGTGATGTCGCCGACGCTGGAGCCGTCGACGAAGACGTAGCCGCAGTCGACCTTGCCCGCGATCCGGGCCACGCCGTCGACGAGGTCGACGACCACGCCGTCCTCGGCCATGACGACGTGCGGGACCCCGGTCGCGCGGGCCAGGTCGGCGTTGGCGCGCATGTGCCGGATCTCGCCGTGCACGGGCAGCACGTTGCGGGGCCGCACGATGTTGTAGCAGTAGAGGAGCTCACCGGCGCTGGCATGCCCGGAGACGTGCACCAGGGCGTTGCCCTTGTGCACGACGTTGGCGCCCAGGCGGGAGAGACCGTTGATCACGCGGTAGACGGCGTTCTCGTTGCCCGGGATGAGGGAGCTGGCCAGGACGACCGTGTCGCCCTCCTCGAGGTGCACGAAGCTGTGGCTGCGCTGGGCGATCCGGCTCAGCGCCGAGAGCGGCTCGCCCTGCGACCCGGTGGAGATCAGCACCTGGCGCTCGGGCGGCAGGTCGGCGAGCTCCTTGGCGTCGACCAGCACGCCCGCGGGCACGGTGAGGTAGCCCAGCTCCTTGGCGACCTGCATGTTGCGCACCATCGAGCGGCCGACGTAGGCGACCTTGCGGTCGTGCGCGACGGCGGCGTCGAGCGCCTGCTGGACGCGGTGCACGTGGCTGGCGAAGCAGGCCACGATGATCCGCTGCTCGCTCTTCTGGAACACCCGGTCGAGCACCGGGCCGATGTCCTTCTCCGCCGTCGTGAAGCCGGGCACCTCGGCGTTGGTGGAGTCGGTGAGGAAGAGGTCGACGCCCTCCTCCCCCAGCCGCGCGAACGCGCGGAGGTCGGTGATCCGGCCGTCGAGGGGCAGCTGGTCCATCTTGAAGTCGCCGGTGTGCAGCACCAGGCCGGCGCCGGTGCGGATGGCCACGGCGAGCGCGTCGGGGATCGAGTGGTTGACCGCGACGAACTCGAGGTCGAAGGGGCCCAGCGACATCCGGTCGCCGGCCTCGACCGTGTGGTGCACGGTCTCCTTGAGGCGGTGCTCGCGCAGCTTGGAGTCGAGCAGCGCCAGGGTCAGCTGCGAGCCGACGAGCGGGATGTCGCCGCGCTCGCGCAGGAGGTACGGCGTGGCGCCGATGTGGTCCTCGTGACCGTGGGTCAGCACCAGCGCCTCCACGTCGTCGAGGCGGTCACGGATGGGGTCGAAGTCGGGCAGGATCAGGTCGACGCCGGGGTGGTGGTCCTCGGGGAACAGCACGCCGCAGTCGACGACGAGAAGCCGGCCGTCGTACTCGAAGACCGTCATGTTGCGGCCGATCTCGCCGAGGCCCCCGAGCGGGATGACGCGCAGGGCGCCCTTCGGCAGCGGGACAGGGGTCGAGAGCTCGGGATGGGGGTGGGACAAGGGATCTCCTCAGATCAGGTGGGACGCGGCGAGGCCGGCGCGCAGGGCGGCCACCTCGTCGTCGTCGAGGGGGACCAGCGGTCCTCGCACGTTCCGGTTGTCGAGCACGCCGAGCAGCTGCAGGGCTGCCTTGGCGGTGGTGGCTCCGTAGTTGGCGACGCCCATGACGGCGTCGACCGCGGGGAGCAGCCGCGTGAAGACGGCGAGGGCCTCGGCGTGGTCGCCGGCGTCGAAGGCGTCGATCATGGCGCGCAGCTCGTCTCCGGCGGCGTGGCCGACGACCGAGACGACACCGCAGCCGCCGTGCGCCAGCCACCCGAGGGTGGCGACGTCGTCGCCGGAGTAGACCGCGAGGCCCGTCTGGCGCAGGCGCACGCCGCGGGTGAAGTCGCCGACGGCGTCCTTGACCGCGACGACCTGGGGCCACTCGGCGGCGCGCTCGTAGGTGTCCAGGGCGATCGTGGTGCCGGTGCGCCCCGGCACGTCGTAGAGCATCACGGGCACGTCGCTGGCCTCGACCACACTGCGGAAGTGGTGCAGGACGCCGGCCTGGCCGGGCTTGTTGTAGTACGGCGTGACGAGCAGGAGTCCGTCGGCGCCGATCTTCGCGGCCTGACGGGCCAGCTCGACCGAGTGCGCGGTGGCGTTGGTGCCCACGCCGGCCACGACGGTGGCCCGGTCGCCGACGGCGTCCTTGACCGCCTGCAGGACCTGGCCGTCCTCCTCGACCGAGGTGGTCGGCGACTCACCGGTCGTGCCGCTGACCACGACGCCGTCGTGGCCGTGCTCGACCAGGTGCTCGGCGATGCGCGCGGTGGCTTCCAGGTCGACGGAGCCGTCGTCGGCGAAGGCGGTGGCCATCGCGGTCAGGACGCGGCCGAACGGCGCGGCGGGCAGGCTCATGTGCCTAGGTTATCGGCCCGGGCGCGGCGGGGCTCGACCCGCTCCAGCCACACCCAGTCGAGGTCCGGCCGGGTGACCCGTCGCGCCTCGTGCCACTCCCCCGGGTCGACGTCGGGGTAGAACGCGTCGCCTCGCGGGGCCAGGTGCACCTCGGTGAGCACCTGGTGGGTGGCCCGGGGCAGCGCGAGGGCGTAGACCTGCGCCCCGCCGGCGACGTACACCTCGTCGTCGGCGGCCAGCGCGAGCGCCTGGTCGAGACCGTGGGCGACCTCGACGCCCTCGTCGTGCCAGCCGGGGTCGCGGGTCATCACGATGGTGCGGCGACCGGGCAGGGGCCGGCCGATCGACTCGTGGGTGAGGCGGCCCATGACCAGCGTGTGCCCGAGGGTCTCGGCCTTGAAGTGGGCGAAGTCGTGGGGCAGGTGCCACGGGATGGCGCCGCGGTCGCCGATGACGCGGTTCTCGGCGTACGCCGCGATGAGCGTGAGCCGGCGGGCCCGGGACGGCACTTGCGTCGGCTGCTCAGACGGCAATGGGGGCCTTGATGCCGGGATGCGGGTCGTAGCCCTCGAGAGCGATGTGCTCGAGCTCGAACCGGTCGATCTCGGTGACCCGCGGGTCGAGGGTCAGCGTCGGCAGGGCGCGCGGCTCCCGGGTGAGCTGCAGGCGGGCCTGGTCGAGGTGGTTGGCGTAGAGATGCGCGTCGCCGAGCGTGTGCACGAAGTCGCCCACCTCGAGACCGGTCACCTGGGCCACCATGTGGGTGAGCAGGGCGTAGGAGGCGATGTTGAACGGAACGCCGAGGAACACGTCGGCGCTGCGCTGGTAGAGCTGGCAGCTGAGCCGTCCCGGCCCGTCGGCCCGCGGGGCGACGTAGAACTGGAACATCGTGTGGCAGGGCGCCAGCGCCATGTCGGGGATGTCGGCGACGTTCCACGCGCTGACGACGTGCCGGCGGCTGTCGGGGTCGCTGCGGAGCTGCTCGACGACCTGCCCCACCTGGTCGACGTGGCTGCCGTCCGGGGTGGGCCACGACCGCCACTGGCGCCCGTAGACCGGGCCCAGGTCACCGTGCTCGTCGGCCCACTCGTCCCAGATCGTGATGCCGCGCTCCTGGAGCCACCGCACGTTGGTGTCACCGCGCAGGAACCAGATCAGCTCCCCGAAGACCGAGCGCGTGTGCACCTTCTTGGTCGTGACCAGCGGGAAGCCGGCACGCAGGTCGAAGCGCATCTGGTGACCGAAGACCGACCGCGTGCCGGTGCCGGTGCGGTCGGACTTCTCGACGCCCTCGTCGAGGATCCGCTGGAGCAGGTCGAGGTAGGCCTTCACGCCGGTCACCCTACGACCTGGCGCCGCCATCGTCCGGGACCGGCCGCGTGCCGCCAGGCCCTGGCCGCAAACATGAGTGACTTGATAAGGTTTGTCCATGAGCCTCGACACGCTGCCGCTGCCCGACCTCGCCGCCGCCGAGGTCGTGGTGCCGGCACCCGGCCCCGGGCCGGGCAACTGGGCGGGTGCCGCGAGCGCGACCCTGGTCGACGGCGTCGTCTGGCTCGCCTACCGCGTGCGGCGGCCGCTCACCGAGGGGCGCGGGGTCTCCACGGTGGTGGCGCGCAGCGCCGACGGTGTCCGCTTCGAGACCGTCAGCGAGGTCCGGCGCGACGACTTCGGCGCCGAGTCCTTCGAGCGTCCCGTCGTGCTGCGCCGCCCCGACGGCGGGTGGCGGCTCTACCTCAGCTGTGCCACCCCGGCGTCCAAGCACTGGTGGATCGAGGCCGTCGACGCCGACAGCCCCGACGGCTTCCCCACGGGGACCCGCACCGTGGTGGCCTCGGGCGACGACGCCGTGGCGATCAAGGACCCCGTCATCCTGGTCGAGGACGGGATCTGGCACATGTGGACCACCGAGCACCCACTCGACGAGGTCGGCCACGAGGACCGGATGCGCACGGCCTACTCCACCTCCGTGGACGGCCTCCTCTGGGACCGCCGCACCACGGTCCTCGAGCCCCGTCCCGGGGAGTGGGACGCCCGGGGCGCCCGCGTCACCGCCGTCGTCTCGCTGGAGCCGCTCGTCGTGCTGTACGACGGCCGGGCCCGCGCCGAGGACAACTGGCACGAGGTCACGGGCGTGGCGCGCGGCCGCGCCGACGGCGTGCTGACAGCCGACCCCGGTGGGCCGGTGGCCCGCTCACCACACTCCGACGGGGCCCTGCGCTACGCCACCGCGGTGCGACTCGCGAACGGCAGCATCCGCTTCTACGTCGAGGCCGCCCGGCCGGACGGCGCTCACGACCTCGTCACGAGCGTCAGCCCGGGGTGACGGAGGCGCCCTGGCGGCGGCTCTCGTAGGAGCCGCCGTCACGGTAGGCCCTCCAGTCGGCGAACGACTCCCCCGTGACCCGCTCCAGCACCTCGATGTCGGGCAGGTGCGGCTCCAGCAGGACCGACCGCTGCTCGAGGGTCAGCCGGGGACGCGCCGGGTCGCCGCCCCGGTGCAGCTGGGCGACCAGCGGCTTGCTGAACCGACGCCACACCTGGGGCGGCAGGAACTGCGCCGCCGAGGCGCCGGCTC
>NZ_CADCUP010000106.1 GCF_902805925.1 uncultured Nocardioides sp. | reverse complement strand
GGGGCGGCATCGGCGCCCTGGCCGTGGCCACGGGCCCGTCCCTCGGTGCCGCCATCGTGTCGGCCGGTGGCTGGCGGTGGGCCTTCTTCGTGAACATCCCGGTCGGGATCGCCATCCTGGTCGTCGGCAAGCGCGTCCTGCGCGAGTCGGAGGTCGACCCCCGGGCCGCCACGCCGGACTACCTGGGCGTCGCCATGCTGTCCGTCGCCCTCGCCGCCCTCGTGTTCGCCGTCTCCGAGGGCACGACGTGGGGCTGGTCGGACGAGCGCATCGTCGGCGCCTTCGCCGTCGCCGCCGGCCTCGGGGCGGCGTTCGTGCAGCGCTCGCGGTCGCACCCCGAGCCGGCGATCGACCTCGCGCTGTTCCGGGACCGGTCGTTCGTCACCGCCAACGCCGCCACCCTCGTCTACGCCGCCGGCTTCTTCGCCATGCTCCTCGGCAACATCCTGTTCCTGACCGGCGTGTGGGAGTACTCGATCATGCGCGCCGGCCTCGCCGTCACGCCCGGCCCCCTCGTGGTCGCCCTCGTGGCAGGGCAGGCAGGGAAGCTCGCCGGCCGGATCGGGTACCGGCCCATCCTGCTGGCCGGCGCGGCGTGCTTCGCAGGTGGGCTCCTCTGGTACGTCACCCAGGTCGGGGCCGAGCCCGCGTACGTGCGCGAGTGGCTGCCGGGGACGTTGATCGTCGGGCTCGGCGTCGCCCTCACCTTCCCGGTGCTCAGCGCCGCGGCCGTGTCGTCGCTGCCCCCCCACCGGTTCGCGGTGGGGAGCGCGGTGAACCAGACGGCCCGCCAGATCGGTGGCGCCCTCGGCATCGCCGTGCTCGTCATGCTCCTGGGCGAGCCCGAGGGGACGGCGGACGCCCTCGACCGCTTCAACCGGCTCTGGCTGTTCGGGGCCGGCGCCGCGATCGTCTCGGGCGTCATCGGCGCCGGGATCCCGAAGCCGGTGCCGCAGGTGGCGGTGGCGCCGGCCGCAGCCCCGACGGCAGGTCCGGTGGCGGTGGTCGACGAGGCGCCCCTGCCCGTCGCCGTCGAGGGGACCTGAGCGCTCGACCGTGCACGTCGCGGCGCCGCAGCGCCGGTACGGTCGCCGACTGATGCCCCCCCGGATCCCCGATCGTGCCGCGACGGTGGCCGCCCGACCGTCGAGCACGAGGCCCTCGGTCGCACGTCGTGCCCTGTCGACCCTCGTCGCCGTGGTGGCGCTCGGCGCGTGCAGCGTCGGCCCCGACACGGCCGACGGTGCCGAGCGTGCGGCGGGTGGCGGCACCGCCGGCACGGCCGACGGTGCCGGCGCGCCGTCGACGGGCCAGGGCGGGGACCGGCCGGACGGGGACGAGCCGGTCGGGGACGAGCCCGTCGAGGACGCGCCCTCACGCCAGCCGGTGTCGTTCGTCTTCGGCGGTGACGTCCACTTCGAGGGCCGGGTCGGGACCTCGCTCGACCGGTCGGCGACCGGCCCCCTCGCCGGCATGGCCGGCACCTACGGTCCGGACGAGATCGTCGTCGTCAACCTCGAGACGGCGATCACGGAGAGCACCGGGGCGGCGGGCAAGACGTACACGTTCAAGGCGCCGCCGGCCCGCCTGGCCGAGCTCGTGGCCGACGGGGTGGACGTCGTCAGCCTCGCCAACAACCACGGCATGGACTTCGGGGCCCGGGGCCTCGCAGACACCCTCGCCGCGGCCGACGCGGTGGGGATGCCGCTCGTCGGTGCCGGGGCCGACGCCGACGAGGCCTTCGCGCCGTGGACCACCACGGTCGGCGACCACCGGGTCGCGGTGCTCGGCGCCACGCAGGTGCTCGACAACGCCTTCGAGTCGGCGTGGACGGCCGACGCCGACAGCCCCGGCCTGGCCTCGGCCAAGCAGCCGCAGCGCCTCGTCGAGGCCGTCGCCCGAGCCGCGGCCGAAGCCGACACGGTGGCCGTCATGGTGCACTGGGGGGTCGAGAAGCAGACGTGCCCGACCGCCGACCAGCAGGAGCTCGCCCGCGCCCTCGTCGACGCCGGTGCCGACATCGTCGTGGGCGGCCACGCGCACCGGTTGCAGGGCGCCGGGCGGATGGGCACGGCCGTGGTCGGCTACGGGTTGGGGAACCTCGTCTTCGACACGCCCGACGGGAGCGATGGGGCGAGGACAGGGATGCTCCGGGTCCGGGCCGACGGCTCCGGGCACCTGGACTACCAGTGGCTCCCGGCCGCCATCGTGGGCGGCCTCCCCCGGCAGGTCGAGGGCGCGGCAGGGGCGGCGGCCGTGGCCGACTGGACGGCGCTGCGGGACTGCACCGGCCTCACCGACTGAGGTCACGCCGGCGGGGCGCGGCGGATCGGGCCGACCCGTCCCCGGCTACCTTGCGCCGATGGCCTTCGCCACCGACATCACGCTCACCGGGCCGTTCCGCTCCCCGGCGCAGATGCTGCAGCACCAGGAGGTCGACGGCCACGCCAGCGTGCACGACGCCGGGGAGGCGTCGGCGCTCGGCCTGGCGGGCGCACCGATCGAGGGGCCGACCCACTTCAGCCAGGTCGACCCCCTCGCCGCGTGCGTGTGGGGTGACGCGTGGTTCGCGTCGGGGTGCATCAGCAGCCACTTCCGGACGATGGTGGTCGAGGGCGAGCAGGTGCAGGCGTCGCTGACCACGTCGGGCGGGCGATCCGCCGTCGTCGAGGCCCACAAGGCCGACGGCACCCCGGTCCTGAGCGGCACCGCGTCGATCGGCCCCGAGCACCCGGAGACGGAGCTCGAGGCCCGCCTGGCCGCGCAGCGCGATCCCGGTGAGCTCTTCGTCGTCGACCGGCTCGAGGTCGGCATGCGCCGGGACGACGGTGAGGTGACCATGACCGCCGACGAACCGAACGGTCGCAGCTACCCCTTCTCCCTGGCCGAGAAGCTGACCAGGATCACCGAGCCGCACCCCTGGTACACGCCCGAGGGGGGCGCCTCGTCGCCCTGGGGGCAGGCCGTCGTCCCGATCGAGATGATCAGCGTGCTCGCCAACCGATCGGGCGCGGGCTGGCCAGTGCGCTCCCCGGCGATGGGCCTGTTCCTCGACCTCGAGATCCGCCTGCTCGACGCAGCGCTCGAGCTCGGTGACGAGCCGTCGCGTGATGCCGTTCCCGCGCTCCGGCCGGTCGAGAGTGATGCGGGCGACCCCACCCGTCACCTGGTAGGTCAGCGTCTCTGGGTCGTTCACGCGCGCGTGGCGGCGCCGGCGCGGTCGAGGGCGTCCAGCCGGGCGACGATCTCCGTGGCGTGCCGCACGAACGCGCGCGCGTCGAACACCGCGTCGAGGTCGAGGTCGGGGGCCGCTCCGGCGAGCAGCTCGCGGAAGGCTGTGCCCGTGTCCCACGCGAGCTGGGCGTTCTCCTGGACGATCCGGTAAGCCTCGTCGCGCGGGCGCCCGGCCTCGACGAGCGCGAGCAGCGCGCGCTGGGAGTAGAGCGCACCGTGCGTGGCCTCGAGATTCGAGCGCATGCGCTCCGGGTGGACGACCATTCCGTTGACCACGCGCGTGGCCAGCGTCTGAACGTAGTCCAGGGTGATCGTCGCGTCGGGCAGGACGACGCGCTCCACCGAGGAGTGCGAGATGTCGCGCTCGTGCCACAGCGCCACGTCCTCGATCCCGGCCTGCGCGTAGCCGCGCAGCAGACGCGCGAGACCGGTGACGCGCTCGGTCACGATCGGGTTGCGCTTGTGGGGCATTGCCGAGGAGCCCTTCTGGCCCTGGCGGAAGGGCTCCTCGACCTCGCGCACCTCGGTGCGCTGGAGGTGGCGGACCTCGGTGGCGAAACGCTCGAGTCCGGCACCGGCCACGGCGATCGCGCTGAGCAGCTCGGCATGGCGATCCCGAGCGACGACCTGGGTGGATACGTCCTCGCGCTCGAGGCCGAGCCGGTCGAGCACCGCGGCCTCGATCTCCGGACCGTTGGCCGAGTAGTTCCCGACCGCGCCGGACAGGGCACCGACCGCCACCCCGGTGAACGCGCGCTCGAGGCGTACGAGGTTACGGTCGGCCTCGAAGGCAAAGCCGGCCAGCTTGACGCCGAAGGTCGTGGGCTCGGCCTGGACGCCGTGCGTACGGCCGACGCAGAGCGTGTCCACGTGCTCACGCGCACGCTCGGCCAACGCGTCGCGGTGGGCGCGCGCCCCCGCGAGGCATACTTCGCCGGCGGCGCGCAGCTGGAGGGCGAGCGCGGTGTCGAGCACGTCGGAGGAGGTCAAACCGTGGTGGACCCATCGCCCGGCCTCGCCGACCGACGCCGCGACGACGTCGACGAAGGCGGCGACGTCATGGTCGGTCACGCGTTCGCGGTCGAGCACCGCCTCGACCGAGAAGGCGGCTCGCGCGCGGATGGCCTCGGCCTCCTCGCGAGGGATCTCTCCCGCGTCGGCGAGGGCGTCGATGACCGCGAGCTCGACCTCGAGCCAGGTGGCGAAGCGGCGTTCCTGCGACCAGACCGCGCCGATCTCCGGGCGCGTGTAGCGCTCGATCACGCGGCCATGATGCGCACGGCGAGCACCGCGGCGTTGCGAGCGCCGTTGACCGCGACGCAGGCCACCGGCACGCCGGGCGGCATCTGGGCGATGGCCAGCAGGGCGTCGAGCCCGCCGGCCACCGAGCTCGAGCTCGTCAGCGGGACGCCGATCACGGGGAGGTCCGTGTGAGCGGCGACCACCCCCGGCAGCGCGGCCGCCAGCCCCGCCCCGGCGATGATCACCCGGAGCCCGCGCATGCGGGCATTGCGGGCGTACTCGGCGACGACGTCGGGATCGCGGTGCGCGCTCATCACGCGCGTCTCGTGGCGGATGCCGTGCTGGTCGAGCTCGCGCCCTGCAGCCTCCATGGCGGGCATGTCGGTCTTCGCGCCCATGATGATCCCGACCCGGGGTGCATCGACCTCGAGCTCGTCGAACTGCCCCTCGACCCGGGTCTCGGTCGCTACGTCCGGAGCGGCCGGAGCGCCGCGGGGATCGCTCACGCCCCCACCCTCTCCGCCGCCTCGGCGGCGATGTCGCCCCGGAGCTGGCGGCCGTCGAAGTCGATCCGTTCGGCGGCCGCGTAGGCGTGCTCGCGAGCCTCGGCCAGCGTCGCGCCGGTGGCGGTCACGTTGAGCACGCGCCCGCCCGCGGTGACGAAGCCGCCGCGCCCGTCGGTGGCCGTGCCGGCGTGGAGGATCTCGACTCCCGGCTCCGATGCGGCCTCTTCGAGCCCCGAGATACGGTCGCCGAGCGACGCGGACGCCGGATAGGTCCCCGAGGCCAGAACGAGGGTGACCGCGGGCTCGGGCGACCACTCGAGCTCCACCCCCTCGAGCCCACCGGGCCGGACCGCGCGCTCGAGCAGGTCGAGCAGGTCGGAGCCGAGGCGGGGAAGGACGCACTGGGTCTCGGGATCGCCGAAGCGGGCGTTGAACTCGAGCGTGATCGGGCCGGCATCGGTAAGCATGAGCCCGGCGTATAGCACGCCGTGGTAGGGGGTACCGCGCCGACGCAGCTCGTCGACCACCGGCTGATGGATCAGCTCCACGAGCTCCTGCGCCCACTCGGCGCCGACGTCGGCAACCGGCGAGTAGCTGCCCATGCCGCCCGTGTTGGGTCCGCTATCGCCGTCGCCGATCCGCTTGAAGTCGCGCGCGGGCGCCATGGCCACCGCGCGCGCGCCGTCGCACAGCGCGAGCAGTGAGAGCTCCTCCCCCTCGAGGAACTGCTCGAGCACGACGGCCGTCTCACCGAAGCGGCGCTCGAGGAAGAAGCCCTCGAGCGCGACGCGGGCCTCGTCCTCGTTCTCGCAGATCACCACGCCCTTGCCGGCGGCGAGAACGTCGGCCTTGAGGACCAGTGGGTAGGTCGCATCGACCAGCTCGACCAGCGCGGTCTCGAGGTCGCGGAGGACGACATGACCCGCCGTCGGTACGCCGGCTGCCTCCATGACCTCCTTGGCGTAGGCCTTCGACCCCTCGATCCGCGCCGCCGCCGCGGTCGGCCCAAAGGCGCGCACGCCACCGTCGGCGAGCTGGTCTACGAGACCGCCGACGAGCGGCGCCTCGGGGCCGACGACCACCAGGTCGCACGCCTCCTCGCGCGCGGCGACCACCAGGCCCTCCACGTCGTCCACGCCCACGTCGACGCAGCGGACGCCGTCAGCCGCGATCCCGGCGTTCCCAGGCGCGCACACGACCTCGGGCGACCACTCGCTCCGCCGCAGGGCGCGGACGAGCGCATGCTCACGGCCGCCGCCGCCGACCACCAGGATCCGCCCCACCGGTCCCGCCTAGAGCGCCGACACGAAGTCGTCGATCGGGATGGCCGACATCGACTCGTAGCGCGCGGTACCGCGCGAGCCGAGCTCCAGCGAGATTCGCGACATCGTCACGTCGTCCGGGGCCTCGATCACGTTGACGAAGTCGAACTGGCCGAGGGTCGCCCACTGAGCCTTCACCTCGGCGCCGAGTTGTTCGATCTCCCGGTTGACCTCCTTGATCCGCTGCGGGTTGTTCTTGATCGTCTGCACTCCGTCGGGTGTTAGCCGGCTGAGCATTATGTAGGTCGGCACGGGCGGTCCTTTCGCGCAGGGGGGAAGCCGTCGAGCCATTGTTGCGCGCTCGGCGCCGAGGCGGGTCGCGGTCGCGGGGCTGCCGCAGCGCGCGCCCGAACGCCTGGGCGCCGGGGTCGTCACCACCGGCTCAATCATCTCGCCGCCCCTGCCGATGGGGAGGGGGATGAACGTCGCCGATCTCACCCTCGTCCGCGGGATGGACGACACGCGCGCCGCGCTCGCTCGCTGGAGCAGGCGGCCCGGGCCGATCCTCGGAGCGTGGGTCGCGCGGTCGTTCGCCGTCGCCGTCGGCCTGCTCATCGCCATCTGGGTGATCGCGAGCCTCTCGACCCCGGATCCGACACCGCTCCTCCTGCCGGGCATCACGGCCCCGCCGACGTCGGCGGATCTCGGCCCGATCCTCTTTCGTAATTCGCTCGTGCTCGCCCTGCACGCCTTTGCCTGCATCGCCGGCTTCCTGGCCGGCGCCTCGATGCCGCTCGAGGCCGCACGCCGCAGCGGGATCTCGAAGGCGGTCCACGACTGGGCCGGCACGCTCGCGATCTGGTTCGTCGTGCTGGCCACCGGCTTCTCGCTCTTCACCCAGGCGTTCGCGCTCGGGGCCGGCACATCGAGCGTCGCCGCCCAGCTCGGCACGAGCCCCGGGGTCCTCCTCGTCGGGCTGCTTCCCCACGCGATACCCGAGCTCACCGCTCTGTTCCTCCCGCTCGCCGCGTGGCTGGTCGCGAGCCGCCGCGGCCAGTGGAACGAGCTGCTCGCGGCGACCTTCGTGACGGTGCTCATCGCGGCGCCGGTGGTCGTGGCCGCCGCGTTCGTCGAGACCTACTTCAGCCCGCGCCTGATCCAGGTCCTGATCGGCGCCTGAGCGACTGCGCTCCGGCCGCGCCAGCTAGGGCGAGGTGAGCGAAGCGGCGCCCGCCAGCGCCGCGTCGTGCTCCGTGGCCTCGGGGGCGGCGGGCCCCGTTTCGGCCGAACGCCGCAGCCATGCCCCCAGCACCACGC
>NZ_CADCUP010000105.1 GCF_902805925.1 uncultured Nocardioides sp. | reverse complement strand
AACGACGTGAAGTCGCTCGACGAGCTGCCCTGCGCGGCCACGGCGGTCCCCCCTCGAGCTCGGTGAGCCGGGATTCGTCACCGGGCCGGCGGTCGGATTGGCGTGCCGCCCGGGCCTCGCCCCGGCCCTCGACACTGTCGCACACCCGGCCGGGAAGGTCGTGTCACCGCTGCGGCATGCACGGACCGGTGATCAGGCGTGCAGCGACATGGGGCCGTAGACGGCCCGGTCGTGCTCGTAGAGCGTCACCGCGTCGACCCCGAGCTCGGCGAGCTCGGCCCAGATCTCGCCGACCCAGGACTCCGCGTCGGCCTGGCTGGCGAACCGGGCGCCGGCGTGCTCCTCCTCGACGCTCACCTCGGCACCGGAGGCGTCGAGCAGCGCCCAGTGCCAGGGCTGCTCCTCCGGCGTCGGCGGGCGGAACGTGGGCGGCTGGTCGGGCAGCATCAGTCCTCCCGGACGGACGGGTCGACGAACGGCGGCTTGGTGGAGGCGAAGATCTCGCGGCGCCCCCGGATGTCGACGCCGAGCTCGGCGTCGGGGTCGACCATGGTGGGCACCAGGGCCAGGCCGATGCCCTTGCGCAGCGTCGGGCTGAAGGTGCCCGAGGTGATGTCGCACAGCGGCACGTCGGCCACCAGCGTGACGCTCATGCCGGGTCGCGGGATGCCACGGCCGACCGCGAGGAGCCCCCGCAGCCTCCGCTTCGGGCCCGCCTCCCTCTCGGCGAGCAGCGGCTCGCGGCCCCAGAACGACTCCTTCCTCCACCCCACGGCCCAGCCGAGCCCGGCCTCGTTGGGCGTGACGTCGAGGGTGATGTCCTGGCCGTGGAGCGGGTAGCCCATCTCGGTGCGGAGGGTGTCGCGGGCCCCTAGGCCGCAGGCGAGCATGCCCAGCTCCTCACCGGCGGCCAGCAGCTGGTCCCAGAGCTCGCCGGCGATGCCGTTGGCGGCGATCAGCTCGTAGCCGCGCTCGCCGGTGTAGCCCGTGCGGCACACCACCACACCGGCGTCGCCCGCGCCGCCGAGCTCGGCCTCCACGAACGACATGTACTCGTGACCGGCGGGGAGACCGACGCGGGTCAGCACCTCGTCGGAGAGCGGGCCCTGGACCGCCAGCACCGCGTAGTCGTCGTGGTGGTCGATCACCCTGACGCCCTCGGGTGCCTCGGCGACGAGCCGGCGGACCACCTCGGCCGCGTTCGCGGCGTTCGGCACCAGCAGCACGTGCTCGTCGTCCTGGTAGTAGGCGATGAGGTCGTCGACGACGCCGCCGGTGGCGGGGTCGCAGCACAGCGTGTACTGCGCCTTGCCGGGGCGGATCTTGCCCAGGTCGTTCGACAGCGTCCGGTTGACGAAGTCGGCCGCGCCGGGCCCGGTCACCATCGCCTTGCCGAGGTGGGATACGTCGAAGATGCCGACGGCCTCGCGCACCGCGGTGTGCTCCTTGACGACACCCGAGGGGTACTCCAGGGGCATCGACCAGCCGCCGAAGTCCGCGAGCTTCGCACCCAGCGCCACGTGGCGCTCGTGCAACGGGGACCGCCTGCGCTGCGACGTCTGCACCATGCGGCCGAACCTACCTCAGGGCGCTGGCTATCCTGCCGGGGTGACGACGACCTACACGCTGCGAGCCGCCAACCCCGCCAAGACCCGTGCCGACGCCCTCGTGGTCGGCGTTCGCTCGACCGACAAGGGGCCCCGGCTGGCCGCGGGCGCGGAGGAGGTCACCAAGGCCTGGGGCCGTGGGCTCCGCCCGCTGCTGGCGTCGCTCGGCGTCAAGGGCAAGGCCGGCGAGTGCCACCGGGTGCCGACGAACGGGGCCATCAACGCGCCCCTGCTGGTGCTGGTCGGCCTGGGCCCCGAGCCGGACGCCACCGCCGTACGCCGCGCCGCCGGAGTGGCCGCCCGCGGGGTCCCGAACGCCTCGTCGGTCGCGATCGCGCTCCCCGCCGGCGACGCCTCGCTGGTCGCCGCCGTGACCGAGGGCCACCTGCTCGGCGGCTACACCTTCACCTCCTACAAGTCCTCGAACCCCGAGGAGAGCACTGAGGCCGGCACGGTCGTCGTGCTGTCCCCGGTCGCCCGCGACGCCGACGTGGTCGCCGCCTTCGAGAGGGCCCGGGTCGTGGCCGCCGCCGTCGCCACCACCCGCGACTGGGTCAACCAGCCGCCCGGTGACCTCACCCCCGGCAAGTTCGCCGACGCCGTCACCGCCGCGCACGAAGCGGCCACCAAGGGCCGCGGAGCGCCGAAGATCTCGCTCGAGGTCCTCGACGAGGTGCAGCTCGCCGAGCTCGGGTGCGGCGGCATCCTCGGCGTCGGCGGCGGCTCCGACGCGCCCCCGCGCCTGGTCCGGCTCACCTACGCCCCCAAGGGCGCCACGAAGCACCTGGCACTGGTGGGCAAGGGCATCACCTTCGACTCCGGCGGCCTGACGATCAAGCCGGCCAGCGGCATGGGCACCATGAAGTGCGACATGGCCGGCGCGGCCGCCGTGCTGCAGGCGACCCTCGCGATCGCGGCCCTGGGCCTGCCGGTCAAGGTGACCACCTTCGCGCCGATGGCCGAGAACATGGTGTCGGGCTCGTCGGTGCGTCCCGGCGACGTCCTGTCGATGTACGGCGGCACGACCGTCGAGGTCACGAACACCGACGCCGAGGGCCGGCTCGTGCTGGCCGACGCGCTCGTGATGGCGATCGAGGCGGAGCCCGACGTCGTGCTCGACGCGGCCACCCTGACCGGTCACATGGTGCTCGCCCTCGGCGAGCGGGTGGGCGGGGTCATCGGCAGCGACGGCGTCGCCGACGACGTGGTCCTCGCCGGCGCCCGCGCGGGCGAGACGCACTGGCGGATGCCCATCCCCGAGGAGATGGACGAGCGCATCCACAGCAGCAAGGTCGCCGACCTCGCGCAGCACGACTGGGTGCGCTGGGGCGGGGGCCTGTTCGCCGGCGCGTTCCTGCGCGAGTTCACCGGCGGCCTGCCGTGGGCCCACCTCGACATCGCGGGCCCGGCGTTCCACTCCGGCAGCCCCACGGGGCACTGGACCCACGGCGGCACCGGCTTCGGCGTCGCGACCCTCGTCGAGTACGCCGCCGCCCTCGCCGAGGACCGGGGCTAGCGGCCCTCGGCCCTCTTGCGCCGGTTGTAGTCGCGCATCCGCTGCGGCACGCCCACCACCGCGGCGTCGTACGACGGCACCTGGCGCTTGTTGCAGAACGCGTGGGCCCACTCCACCGACGGCACCCGGCGTCGTGTCCACTCACCGTCGTGGGCGACGAGGAGCAGCGTCACGTCGCTGACCGCCGTGCGTGGCTCGACGAATCCCTCCACCCCCCGGCGGCCGGACACGAACTCCTCGAGGTGCCGCACGTCGGTCGCGTCGGAGGCGCGCACGGTGGTGGACCCCGTGCGCGCGGTGTCGCGGCCCGGGCGGCGCATCCGCGCTCCGCGTCGGAATCGGTCGAACAAACCCATGGGCCCAGTGTGCCAGCGAGCGGGGCGGCCGAGCGGTGAACGCCCCGCGAGCACCGGGTGTCTACCCTCTCGCAAAGAGTGCAAGGATGGGGACGACGACAGCAGCAACGGGAGGACTCCAGCGTGGCCGAGGCCGAATTCGACGTACTCATCCTCGGAGCCGGGTCCGGTGGCTACTCCTGCGGGTTGCGCGCGGCCCAGCTGGGGCTCTCGGTGGGCCTGGTCGAGAAGGGCAAGCTCGGCGGCACCTGCCTCCACATCGGCTGCATCCCGACGAAGGCGCTGCTGCACGCCGCGGAGGTCGCCGACCACACGCGTGCCGCCGCACAGTTCGGCGTGCAGGCCGACCTCCACGGCATCGACATGGACGGCGTCAACTCCTACAAGGACGGCGTCGTCGATCGCCTCTTCAAGGGACTCACCGGCCTCATCAGGGGTCGCGGCATCACCGTGATCGAGGGCGAGGGCAGGCTGACCGGCCCCCGCACCGTGACGGTCGACGGCACGGCGTACTCCGGTCGGCACGTCGTGCTGGCCTCCGGCTCGTACGCCCGCACACTGCCCGGCCTCGACATCGACGGCGAGCGCGTTCTGACCTCCGACCAGGCGCTGCGCCTGGACCGGGTGCCGGCCTCGGTCATCGTGCTGGGCGGCGGCGTCATCGGCTGCGAGTTCGCGAGCGTGTGGAGGAGCTTCGGCGCCGACGTCACGATCATCGAGGCACTCCCCCGCCTCGTCGCCCTCGAGGACGAGGCGTCCTCGAAGGCCCTCGAGCGGGCGTTCCGCAAGCGCGGGATCGCCTTCCGCACCAGCACGCCGTTCCAGAGCGTCAAGACCACCGACGACGGGGTCGCGGTCACCGTCGAGGGCGGCGACGTCATCGAGGCCGAGCTGCTGCTCGTCGCCGTCGGCCGCGGCCCCGTGACCGACGGGCTCGGCTACGACGAGCAGGGCGTTGCGATGGACCGCGGCTTCGTGCTCACCGACGAGCGCTGCCGCACCAACCTCGACGGCGTCCACGCCGTCGGCGACATCGTCCCCGGTCTCCAGCTCGCCCACCGCGGGTTCCAGCAGGGCATCTTCGTCGCCGAGGAGATCGCCGGCCTCGACCCCCAGCCGATCGACGAGTCCGGCATCCCGCGCGTGACCTACTCCCACCCCGAGGTCGCCTCGGTGGGTCTCAACGAGTCCGCGGCCCGCGAGAGGTACGGCGACGACGACGTCACCACGGTGACCTACGACCTCGGCGGCAACGGCAAGAGCCAGATCCTCAAGACGCAGGGGTTCGTCAAGCTGGTCGCGCGCAAGGACGGCCCGGTCGTCGGCGTCCACCTCGTGGGCGACCGGGTGGGCGAGCTCATCGGCGAGGCGCAGCTGATCTACAACTGGGAGGGGCACGCCGCCGACGTCGCCCCGCTGCTGCACGCCCACCCCACCCAGAACGAGGCTCTCGGCGAGGCGCACCTGGCCCTCGCCGGCAAGCCGCTGCACGCGCACTCCTGATACCGACCGCCACCTAGACGACAGGAACCCCATGGCCTCCGAAGTCACCCTTCCCGCACTCGGCGAATCCGTCACCGAGGGCACCGTCACGCGCTGGCTGAAGCAGGTCGGCGACGCCGTCGCCGTCGACGAGCCGCTGCTGGAGGTCTCCACCGACAAGGTCGACACCGAGATCCCCTCGCCCGTGGCCGGCACCCTGCTGGAGATCAAGGCCACCGAGGACGACACCGTCGAGGTCGGCGCCGTGCTGGCCGTCGTCGGCGAGGAGGGCGAGGGCGGCGGTGCGGCCTCCTCCGACGAGGCGTCCGGGGACGCCGACGGTGGCACCGACGACGATGAGGCCGGTGGCGGGCAGGACGTCGAGCAGCAGCAGGCCCGAGCGGACGCCGAGCAGCGTGACTCCTCCGGGGAGCGCCCCTCCGACCAGTCCCAGCCCGACGAGGCTGAGCAGCCCCAGGCCCCCGCGGCGCAGGAGACGTCCGGCGGCTCCAGCGGTGGCGGCGGGGGCGGCGGCGGCACCTCGGTGACGCTGCCCGCCCTGGGTGAGTCGGTCACCGAGGGCACGGTCACCCGCTGGCTGAAGCAGGTGGGTGACGAGGTCGCGGTCGACGAGCCGCTGCTGGAGGTCTCCACCGACAAGGTCGACACCGAGATCCCCTCACCCGTGGCCGGCACCCTGCTGGAGATCAAGGTCAGCGAGGACGAGACCGTCGAGGTCGGCGCCGAGCTCGCCGTGGTCGGGTCCGGCGACGCCGCTGCGCAGGAGTCGGCCCCCGAGCCGGAGCCGCAGCAGGAGCAGTCCGAGTCGAAGCCCGAGCCCCGGCCGGAGCCGCAGGCCCAGGAGGCCGCGACCGAGCCGCGCAAGACCCCCGAGCCCGACCAGCAGCAGGACGAGCCGGCACCCCAGGTCGGCGTGGAGCAGACCGAGCAGCCGGAGAGCTCGCAGCCCGACACCCCGGTCCGGACGTCGTCGGAGCAGCCCGGCGGCGACGGCTCGGCACCGGCCGCGGCCCCCCGCGCCAGCGAGGGCTCGGGCGACCAGAGCACCTACGTCACCCCGCTGGTCCGCAAGATGGCGGCCGAGCACGGTGTCGACCTCGCCTCGGTGACCGGCACGGGGGTCGGTGGCCGCATCCGCAAGCAGGACGTGCTCGACGCGGCGGAGGCCCAGAAGGCGCCGGCTGCGGAGCATGCGCCGGCCGAGGCCGCCCCCGCCGCCGCCGCCGCATCCACGGTGTCCGCTGCCCCGAGCGCTTCGCCGTCCCCGCTGCGCGGCAAGACCGAGCCGCTCTCGCGGCTGCGCAAGGTCATCGCCAAGCGCATGGTGGAGTCGCTGCAGGTCAGTGCCCAGCTCACCACGGTCGTCGAGGTCGACGTCACCGCCATCGCGCGCCGGCGTGCCGCGGTCAAGGACGACTTCGCGGCGCGCGAGGGAGTGAAGCTGTCCTTCATGCCGTTCTTCGCCAAGGCGGCTATCGACGCGCTGAAGCAGCACCCGTCGCTCAACGCCGCGATCGACACCGAGAAGGGCGAGGTGACCTACTTCGACCGCGAGAACCTCGCGATCGCGGTCGACACCGAGAAGGGCCTGCTGACCCCCGTCATCAAGGAGGCGGGCGACCTGTCGATCGCCGGCCTGGCGCGCAAGATCGCCGACGTCGCCGAGCGCACCCGCACCAACAAGATCACGCCCGACGAGCTGTCCGGCGGCACCTTCACGCTGACCAACACCGGCAGCCGCGGGGCGCTGTTCGACACCCCGATCATCAACCAGCCGCAGGTGGCGATCCTCGGCACGGGCTCGATCGTCAAGCGTCCCGTCGTGATCGACGACCCCAACCTGGGCGAGACGATCGCGGTGCGCTCGATGGTCTACCTCGCGCTGACCTACGACCACCGCCTGGTCGACGGTGCCGATGCCGCCCGCTACCTCAGCGAGGTCAAGCAGCGCCTCGAGGCGGGCCAGTTCGACGTCTGAGCGACCGCACGCGACGAGCGCCGGGCCCCAGCCGGGGTCCGGCGCTCGTGTGCGTCGGGCGCCCGCCTCCGTGCCGGCTCAGTCGGCCGGGTCCTTCCAGTCGTCGAGCCCCAGGGCGGCGCCGAGGGCCCGACTGATGTGGAGCACGTACTCCCGGTTGAGGTGGAAGGTGTCGCGGTAGACCACGTGGTCGTCGATGACCGCGGGGCAGACCTCCTCCCCGCACAGCCACGGCAGCGGCGAGACGTACGTCGCCCCGGCGTCCTGCGTCGTCTGCTCGACCGCCCGGTCGTGCTCGGCGTACACCGCGGTCTCGCGGTCCACCGCGCACTCCTCCACGGCGTCGGCGTGCTCGCCCAGGCACGTCGGGGCGTCCTGGGTCGGGTACGGCGCCTCACCGAGCATGAACACCTCGGGACCGTCATCGCCGCCCACGCTCCGCAACGCCGTGGCCAGGCCCTCCTGCCAGACCCGGCCGGCCGCGCCGTCGGGGGTCCAGGTGTTGTCGGGGCGACCCGTCCCGAGCGGTTGTGGCCGCCCGTCGACGGCCACGGCAGCGTTGCGCACCGCGGCCGCGATGACCACGACGTCGGGGCGCACCACGTCGCGCAGCACCTGCGGGACCTGCTCGTTGACGGTGACGCACT
>NZ_CADCUP010000104.1 GCF_902805925.1 uncultured Nocardioides sp. | reverse complement strand
CCTGACGGATCTCCAGCTGGGGGATCTTGTTGTAGTCCGGGGTGCGGGTGCTGATGCACTGGCCGGTCTGCTGGATGTAGTTCGAGCCCAGCGCCTCCTTGAGGGCGTTGGCGTTCGTCGCACCCAGCGAGTTGGCCACGGTGGTGGCCGAGTCAGCGTTGCCCGACAGCAGGATCTGGTCGGTCTTCTCCTGGTCCTGGTCGAACTTGATCACGAACTCGTCGGCGTACTGGTGACGAGACGGGTCGGTGGCCGGGTCCCACTGGTCGTTCTTGACCAGCGTCAACGACTCGTTGACGCGGAAGTCCTGGATCTTGTACGGGCCGGTGGCCAGCGGCTTGCGACCGTACGCCGGGAACTCGGAGTTCTCGAGCGGGATCGGGCCGATCGCCATGAACGTCGACCAGAGGTTGAACTCGGGGAACGGCTGGCTCATGCGGATCGTGAGCTCCTGGCCGTCGGCCTGGACTGCGTCGCAGTCGCCGCTCTTGGTCGGGCCCGCGTAGTCCTCGGGGCAGTCGACCCAGCCGACGGTGTAGGCCTGGCCGGGACCGGATGTGAAGGTGTCGGTGTCGAACGAGCGCAGGATGCCGTTCTTGACCTCCTCAGCGGTGACCGGGTCGCCCGTCTCCCACCTGGCGTCGTCCTTGATCGTGAACGTCCACTCGGTGAAGTCCTCGTTGGGCGTGCCCAGGTCGGTCGCGAGGTCGGGGACGACCTCGGTGCCACCCTCGGCGGTGCGGCGGTACTGCGTGAGCGACCGGTTGACGAGGTCCTGCTGGATCGAGTTGCCCAGCACGGACCAGCCGTTGGTCGGGTCGAGGTCCTCCGGACCGGGGTCACTGGGGATCAGCACCGTGATGGTGCCTCCCGTCGTGGCGCCCTCGACCTCGGGCGCGGGGCCCTCCGCCTCGACGAGCTCGAAGCTCGACGCCGAGTCGATGAACTTGTCCTCCGACGTGGAACCGGATCCTCCTCCGCTACCACCGTCTCCACCACAGGCCGCGAGCGTGACCATGGCGAAGCCGGTGACAACGGCAAGCGACTTGGTGCGCTTCATGTTGTCCAGCCTTTCTTTCCTTCGTGCCGCGAGACGGGCGTCCACGACAACATCGATGGGACCTGCGCGAGGCAGGTCGTCCCGGTCAGCGCCGGGTCTTGGGGTCGACGGCGTCGCGGATGGCGTCGCCGAGGAGGTTGAGCGCGACCACGAGGATCACGATGCCGAGCAGGGGCTGCCACAGGTACAGCGGGTACTTCTCGAAGTACGGGCTCGCCTGGAGGATCGTCTGGCCCCACGACGCGCCCTGGGTGACGCCGATGCCGAGGTAGGCCAGGCCCGCCTCGGCGGCGATGAAGGCAGGGAGCATGAGCGAGACCGCGACCACGATGGGGGCCACCAGGTTGGGGAGCAGCTCCTTGAACAGGATGCGCCGGGTCGGCATGCCGATCACCCGGGAGGCCTGGATGAACTCGCGCTCGCGCAGCGACATCGTCTCGCCGCGCACCAGGCGCGCCACGGCCATCCAGCCGAAGAAGACCAGGACCGCCACCAGGCCGAACTTCTGGATCGTCGGGTAGGAGGGGTCGGAGGAGAAGCGCGAGGTGATGATCGGGGCGATGATCAGCGCCATGAGCAGGAAGGGCAGCGTGAGGAACAGGTCGATCACGAAGGAGATGACCCGGTCGACCATGCCGCCGGCGAAGCCCGCGACCAGGCCCATGAGCACGCCGATGATCGTGGCGAACAGCGTCGCCGAGGAGGCGATGATGAGCGAGGTGCGGCAGCCGTAGAGCCAGTAGGCCAGGTTGTCGTTGGCCGTCTTCGGCGCCACGCCGAAGGGGTGCTCGGGGTCGAAGCCGTAGTTGGGCGGACCGTTGAGCGGCATGCCGTCACCGAGGAAGTCCAGCTGCTCCGCCGGCCGGCCGACCCGCAGGTCGACGTTGAACAGGTTGGCGAGCGTGCCGGCGAAGATGGCGACCAGCACGAAGATGGTGACGATGGCCAGGCACACCATCGCGACGCGGTCCTTGCGGATCCGCTCGGCCGCGATGCGCAGCGGCGACCGGCCCGCCTGCAGGTCCCTGGGGGCCGTGGCGTCCTCGACGACTGAGTCCTCCGTGTGCGTGGCCACCACGTCGCCGGGGATCGACATATCCACCTCAATCGGACGGTCACTGCCGCCGTCAGTCCGTGCCGGGCCGCGCCCGGTGACGCCGTCGGCGCCGGAACGGGACTCTATGTGACGCGCAGCGCACGAACGGTCACCTGGACGTAACGATCTGGTCTCGACGTGTTACCTCGCAGGTCAGGCGGCTCACCGGATGCCCTCCGACTCGTCAGGCATCCGCCGGGACGTCCGTCACCGCGGGCGCGTCGACACCGGCCTCCTTGCGCTGCTGGGCCGTGATCGGCGCCGGCGCGGCGGTCAGCGGGTCGTAGCCGCCCCCCGACTTCGGGAACGCGATGACCTCCCGGATGGAGTCCGCACCCGCCAGGAGCGCGACGATCCGGTCCCAGCCGAAGGCGATGCCGCCGTGCGGGGGGGCGCCGTACTTGAAGGCGTCGAGCAGGAAGCCGAACTTCTCCTGCGCCTCCTCCTCGCCGATGCCCATCACGGAGAACACGCGCCGCTGGACGTCGTCGCGGTGGATACGGATCGAGCCGCCACCGATCTCGTTGCCGTTGCAGACGATGTCGTAGGCCCAGGCCAGGGCGCTGCCGGGGTCGGCCTCGAAGGTCTCGGTGTCCTGCGGCGAGGTGAAGGCGTGGTGGACGGCGGTCCAGGCGCCGCTGCCCACCGCGACGTCGCCCGCGGCGGTGGCCTCGCCCGCCGGCTCGAACAGCGGTGCGTCGACGACCCAGAGGAAGCTCCACGCGCTCTCGTCGATCAGGCCGCCGCGGCGGCCGATCTCGAGGCGGGCGGCGCCCAGGAGCGCCCGGCTGCTCTTGACCGGGCCGGCGGCGAAGAAGACGCAGTCACCGGGCTCGGCACCCACGTGCGCGGCCAGCCCGGCCCTCTCCTCGTCGGTGAGGTTCTTGGCCACCGGACCGCCGAGGGTCCCGTCGTCCTGCACGAGGACGTAGGCCAGGCCGCGGGCGCCCCGCTGCTTGGCCCACTCCTGCCAGGCGTCGAGCTGCTTGCGGGGCTGGCCCGCTCCCCCGGGCATGACCACCGCGCCGACGTAGTCGGCCTGGAAGACCCGGAAGGGCGTGTCCTTGAAGTAGTCGGTGCACTCGACGAGCTCCTGGCCCATCCGCAGGTCGGGCTTGTCGGAGCCGAAGCGGGCCATCGCCTCGGCGTACGTCAGGCGCGGCAGCGGGGTGGGCACGTCGTGGCCGATGAGGCCCCACAGCGCCGTGAGGACCTCCTCGGCGATGGAGATGACGTCGTCCTGCTCGACGAAGCTCATCTCGATGTCGAGCTGGGTGAACTCCGGCTGACGGTCGGCGCGGAAGTCCTCGTCGCGGTAGCAGCGGGCGATCTGGAAGTAGCGCTCCATGCCGGCGACCATCAGCAGCTGCTTGAACAGCTGCGGGCTCTGCGGGAGGGCGTACCAGCTGCCGGGCCGGAGGCGGGCCGGGACGAGGAAGTCCCGGGCGCCCTCGGGGGTGCTGCGGGTGAGCGTCGGCGTCTCGATCTCGACGAAGTCGTGGCGGTCGAGCACGTCGCGGGCGGCCCGGTTGACCCTGCTGCGCAGGCGCAGGGCGTGGTTGGGACCGCTGCGGCGCAGGTCGAGGTAGCGGTGGCGCAGCCGCGCCTCCTCCCCCACGTCCCCGCTCTTGAACGCCGATGCGTCGTCGATGGGGAAGGGCAGCGGCGCGGAGGCGCTGAGCACCTCGACGTCGGTGGCGACGACCTCGATCTCGCCGGAGGGGAGGTTGGGGTTGGCGTTGCCCTCGGGGCGCGCGCCGACCTCCCCGGTCACCTTCAGGCAGTACTCGTTGCGCAGGCTGGAGGCCACCGCCTCGTCGCGCACGACGACCTGCACGATGCCGCTGGCCTCGCGCAGGTCGAGGAAGGCGACGCCGCCGTGGTCGCGCCGTCGGGCGACCCAGCCGGCGAGGGTGACGGTCTGGCCGACGTGCTCGGCGCGCAGGGCTCCGGCGTCGTGGGTGCGGATCACAGCGATGGCTCCTTGGAAATGACCTGCGGGCGCAGGTCCTCGATGGGCGGGGTCCAGGTGGCGGCGTCTGCGGCGACCTGCTCCCCCGTGCGGATGTCCTTGACCTCGTGGGCGCCGTCGGCCGCTGGGAACCACACGAACGGGATGCCGCGCCGCTCGGCGGTGCGGATCTGCTTGCCGAACCGCTGCGGCGACGCCGCCACCTCGCAGGCGATGCCGCGGGCGCGCAGCTGCTGGGCGACGGCGAGGCTCCCCCGCCGCGAGTCCTCGTCGGCGAGCGCCACGAGCACCGCGCTGGGCACCGGCCGGCTGGCGTCGAGGACGCCCTCCGCGAGCAGTGGCACGAGCGTGCGCGAGACGCCGAAGGAGACGCCGACGCCGGGGTACGTCGTCCGGCCGTCGCTGGCTAGCGCGTCGTACCGGCCGCCGCCGCCGACGGACTTGAGCCGCTCGTAGCCGTCCAGGAAGATCTCCAGCACGGTGCCGGTGTAGTAGTCGAGCCCGCGGGCGATGCGCAGGTTGGCCTCCACGCGCACGTGCTCGTTCACCGCCTCGGCACACCCATCCAGGACGGCCGCCAGCTCGGCGAGCCCCTCCTCGAGCAGGTCGTCGGCCACGCCGAGGGCACGCACGCGCTCCACGAAGGAGGTGTCGGGGACGCGGATGGTGGCGAGCTCCAGGCAGCGGTGGGCCTGTGCCTCGGTGGCGCCGGCCCGCTCCACGAGCAGCCGGGCGACCTCGTCGGCGGGCAGCTTGTCGAGCTTGTCGATGGTCTTGATCGCCGCGGTCACGTCGGGGATGCCCAGGCCGCGGTAGAACCCCTGGATCAGCTTGCGGTTGTTGACCTGGAAGGACAGCCCGGGCAGCGGCAGCGCGTCGAGTGCCTCCACCATGACGCGCACGACCTCGACGTCGTGGTGGAAGCCGAGCTCGTCGCGGCCGACGATGTCGATGTCGGCCTGGGTGAACTGGCGGTAGCGGCCCTCCTGCGGCCGCTCGCCGCGCCAGGCCGGCTGGACCTGGAAGCGTCGGAACGGGAACTCCAGCCTGCCGCCGTGCTCGAGCACGTAGCGGGCGAACGGCACGGTGAGGTCGAAGTGCAGCCCCAGCCCGGAGTCGCTGGCGGTGTCGTCGGCCTGCAGCCGCCGCAGCACGTAGATCTCCTTGTCGATCTCGCCGCCCTTGGCGAGCCGGTCGAGCGGCTCCACGACGCGGGTCTCGATGTTGGCGAAGCCGTGCAGCTCGAAGGTGCGCGACAGCGACGCGATCACCTCGCGCTCGACGTGCCGCTGGGCGGGCAGCAGCTCGGGGAAGCCGCTCAGCGGGGCGATCCTGCTCATCGGGGGGCCCTCGACAGCTCCTGCAGGAACGGGTTGGTCGCGCGCTCGCGGCCGATCGACGTCTGCTCGCCGTGCCCGGGCAGCACCACGACGTCGTCGGCGAGCGGCAGCACCTTGTCGGTGAGGCTGCGCAGCATGGCCTGGTGGTCGCCACCGGGCATGTCGGTGCGGCCGATCGAGCCGGCGAAGAGGAGGTCCCCTGCGAACATGACCTCCGAGACGTCCGGCGCGTCGTACGGCGCACGGAAGGTCACCGAGCCCTCGGTGTGGCCGGGGGTGTGGTCGACGACGAGGCGCAGGCCGGCCAGCTCGAGGGTCTGGGCGTCGGCCAGCTCGCGGACGTCGTCGGGCTCGGCCCACCGGTGCTCCGCGCCCAGCAGCATCCGCGCCGTCTCGGGCGAGACGCCTGCCATCGGGTCGGTGAGCAGGTGCCGGTCGCCGGGGTGGATCCAGGCGGTGGCGTCGTACGTGCCGGCCACCGGGGCCACGCACCACATGTGGTCGACGTGGCCGTGGGTGAGGAGCACGGCCACCGGCTTGAGGCCGTGCTCGCGGACGACGTCGGCAACCCCGGGCGCTGCGTCCTTGCCCGGGTCGACCACCACGCACTCGGCGCCGGCGGCCGTCGCGACGACGTAGCAGTTGGTCCCCCAGGGGCCGGCGGGGAAGCCTGCGAGAAACACGGTGGGAGGTCCTAGCGCTGGGGTGGACGGACAGGAATGGAGGTGCCGTCGATCGGTGGGCCAGCCTACCGAGGCCCGGACATTGACTAGCATGGGCGCCCATGAGCGCGCAGCAGCAGTCCGAGTGGGGCCGGGTGGCCGAGGACGGCACCGTATTCGTGAGGACCTCCGACGGGGAGAGGGCCGTCGGCCAGTACACCGAGGGCACCCCGGAGGAGGCGCTCACCTTCTTCACCGAGCGGTACGCCGCGCTCGAGTTCGAGGTCGGCCTGCTCACCAAGCGCATCTCCTCGGGCGTGCTGAGCCCCGAGGAGGCCTCCACATCGGTGAGGACGGTGCGCGAGCAGGTCGCCGGCGCGCACGCCGTCGGCGACCTCGACGCGCTGCTGGCCCGGCTCGACGCCATGGGCCCGGTCATCGCCACGCAGCGCGAGGCGCGCCGGGCGGAGAAGGCGCAGCGGACCGCGGAGTCGCGTGCCGAGAAGGAGAAGCTGGTCGCCGAGGCCGAGAAGCTGGCCGAGGGCAGCGACTGGCGCAACGGTGCCAACCGGCTGCGCGAGCTGCTTGACCACTGGAAGGCGCTCCCCCGCCTCGACAAGGGCACCGACGACGCCCTGTGGCGCCGGTTCTCGACCGCCCGCACCTCCTACACCCGGCGGCGCAAGGCGCACTTCGCCGAGCAGCACGAGAAGCGCGACGGCGCCCGGGTCGTCAAGGAGCGCCTGGCGGCCGAGGCCGAGAAGCTGGCCGGCTCCACCGACTGGGGGCCGACCGCCGGTGCGTTCCGCGACCTGATGCGCGACTGGAAGGCCGCCGGACCCGCGCCCCGCGACGTCGACGAGAGGCTCTGGAAGCGGTTCCGCGGTGCCCAGGACGCGTTCTTCGGCGCCCGCGACGCGGCCAACGCCGAGCTCGACCGCGAGTTCGCCTCCAACGCCGAGGTCAAGGAGGCCATCCTCGTCGAGGCAGAGGCCCTGCTGCCCGCGCTGCAGGGCGGCGACCTCGACGCCGTCAAGCGGTCCTTCCGCGACCTCTCCGACCGCTGGGACGCCGCCGGCAAGGTCCCCCGCGACCGGATGAAGGACCTCGAGGGCCGGATGCGCAAGGTCGAGCAGGCCATCCGTGGCATCGAGGACGACCAGTGGAAGCGCACCGACCCCGAGAAGTCGGCCCGGGCGAACGAGATGGTCGCCAAGCTCGAGGCCGCCATCGCCGACACCGAGGCCGAGCTGGAGGCGGCCCGCGCCGCCGGCAACGAGAAGAAGGCCGCGTCCCTGGAGGAGAACATCGAGTCCCGCCGGGCGTTCCTGGACATGGCCAGGCGCGCCTCCTCGGAGTTCGGCGGCTGAGGCGCCGTCGGTCGCGGGCCGACGTCGGATGCACTCCCTGCGGAGCAGCGCACGCGACTCCCGCTGAGGGGCTACTGGGTGACGCGGTAGGCGTCGAAGACGCCGGGAACCCCGCGGACGGCGCGGAGCACGTTGTCGAGGTGCTTGGCATCGGCCATCTCGAAGGTGAAGCGGCTCTTGGCCACCCGGTCGCGGGTCGTCGAGAGCGTGGCGCTGAGGATGTTCACGTGGGTGTCGGAGAGCGCCATGGTGATGTCGGAGAGCAGCCGGGACCGGTCGAGGGCCTCCACCTGGATGTTGACCAGGAACGTCGACTGCGCGGTGGGCGCCCACTCGACCGGCAGGAGCCGCTCGGGCTGCTGCTCCAGCGACGAGGCGTTGGTGCAGTCGCGGCGGTGCACCGAGACGCCGCCGCCCTTGGTGACGAATCCCAGGATCGGGTCGGGCGGCACCGGCGTGCAGCACTTGGCGAGCTTGACCCACACGTCGTCGACGCCCTTGACGATGACCCCGCTGTTGCTGCTGCCGGTCGCCGCCTTCGCGCGGCTGCGCGGACCGGTGATCGTCACGCCCTCGGCGAGGTCCTCCGCGGCCCCGTCGTCGCCACCGTGCAGGTCGATCACGCGGCGTACGACGGCCTGCGCGGAGAGGTTGCCCTCGCCGACCGCGGCGTAGACGGCCGACACGTCGGCGAGCTTGAAGTGGACCGCGGCGAGCATCAGCGACTCGTGGGAGAGCAGGCGCTTGAGCGGCAGGCCCTCCTTGCGCATCAGCCGCGCGATCTGCTCCTTGCCCCGGTCGATGGCCTCCTCGCGGCGCTCCTTGGTGAACCACTGCCGGATCTTGGAGCGAGCCCGGGGGGACTTGACGAAGCCCAGCCAGTCGAGCGAGGGGGCGGCCGTGGCCGCCTTGCTGGTGAACACCTCGACGACGTCGCTGTTGTCGAGGGTCGACTCCAGCGGCACCAGCCGGCCGTTGACCCGGGCGCCGATGGTGTGGTGGCCGACCTCGGTGTGCACGGCGTAGGCGAAGTCGACCGGGGTGGCGCCCACGGGAAGCGCGATCACGTCGCCGCGCGGGGTGAAGACGTAGACCTCGGCCCGGTTGATCTCGAACCGCAGGGACTCCAGGAACTCCCCCGGGTCCTCGACCTCGCTCTGCCAGTCCATCAGCTGGCGCAGCCAGCCCATGTCGTCCATGTCGCCGGCGCGGTCGGTGTCGACGCCGTTGCGGCCGTCCTCCTTGTACTTCCAGTGCGCCGCGACGCCGTACTCGGCACGGCGGTGCATGCCGAAGGTGCGGATCTGCAGCTCGACCGGCTTGCCCTCTGGCCCGATGACGGTGGTGTGCAGCGACTGGTACATGTTGAACTTCGGCATCGCGACGTAGTCCTTGAACCGCCCGAGCACGGGGTTCCAGCGCGAGTGGAGCACGCCGAGGACGGAGTAGCAGTCGCGGTCCTCGTCGACCAGCACGCGGATCCCGACGAGGTCGTAGATGTCGGAGAAGTCGCGGCCCCCCACGATCATCTTCTGGTAGATCGAGTAGTAGTGCTTCGGCCGACCGGTGACCTTCGCCTTGATCCTGGCTTCCTTGAGGTCCTCCTCGACCTTGGCGATCACCTCGGCCAGGAACTGGTCGCGCGAGGGCGCACGGTCGGCCACCAGGCGCACGATCTCGTCGTAGATCTTGGGGTGCAGCGTCGCGAACGCGAGGTCCTCGAGCTCCCACTTCAGGGTGTTCATGCCGAGCCGGTGGGCCAGCGGGGCGTAGATGTCCAGGGTCTCGCGGGCGGTGCGCTCCTGGGAGGCCTGCGGGACGTAGCGCAGGGTCCGCATGTTGTGCAGGCGGTCGGCGAGCTTGATGACGAGCACGCGGATGTCGCGCGACATCGCCACGATCATCTTGCGGATGGTCTCGGCCTGCGCCGTCTCGCCGTACTTGACCTTGTCGAGCTTGGTGACGCCGTCGACGAGATGGGCGACCTCGTCGCCGAAGTCGGCCCGCAGCTCGTCGAGGGTGTACGGCGTGTCCTCGACCGTGTCGTGGAGCAGCGCCGCGACCAGCGTCGGCTCGGTCATGCCGATGTCGGCGAGGATGGTGGTGACCGCCAGCGGGTGGGTGATGTAGGGATCACCGCTCTTGCGCACCTGGCTGGCGTGCATCTTCTCGGCGACGAGGTAGGCCCGCTCGAGCAGGACCAGGTCGGCCTTCGGGTGGTTGGCGCGCACGGCCCGGAACAGCGGCTCGAGGACCGTGTTGGCCGGCTGGCTGCGCGTGCCGATGCGCGCGAGCCGGGCCCGCATGCCGCGTCCGGAGTGGGCGAACGAGGTGGCCGCCACCGGCGGCTCGACGGGCGGCTCGACGGGCGGCTCCGCCGCTGCAGGCGCACTCCCCCGCCGCTGCGGGGTGGTGACGTCCTCGGCCATGGGTGCGAGTCTAGTGACGTGTGCCAGTGGGGCCCGGGTCAGACCGTCATCAGCACGGTGAGCGGCAGGTCGCCGAGGGCCTCGCGGCCGGGCAGGAAGCCCAGCTCCATCAGCATCGCCACGCCGACCACCTCGCCACCGCACGCCTCGACCAGCTCACGGGTGGCCGCGACCGTGCCGCCGGTGGCCAGCACGTCGTCGACGAGCAGGACGCGCTCACCGGGCGCGATGGCGTCGCGGTGCATCTCGAGCGTCGCCGAGCCGTACTCGAGGTCGTAGGAGACGGCGTGCGCCTCCCGTGGGAGCTTGCCGGGCTTGCGCACCGGGACGAAGCCGGTGCCGAGCAGGAGCGCGACGGGCGCCCCCAGGATGAAGCCGCGGGCCTCCATGCCGACGACCTTGTCGACGCAGGTGACGCCGTCGGCGTCACGGCCTGCGTCGGCGAGGGCCTCCACGACCGCCGTGAAGGCGTCGTGGTCGGCCAGCAGCGGGGTGATGTCCTTGAACAGCACGCCCGGCTCCGGGAAGTCGGGTACGTCGCGGACCAGCCGTGCCACCGCCTCGCGGGCGTCGGTCACGGTCTGCCACGCTTGGACCGCGGCTTGCGGCTCGGCTGGTTGCGCCCGCCCGAGGCGGCGCTCGGGCCGACCGGCCCGCGGGCCTCCGGTGCGATCCGGCCCCGGCCGGCCGCCTCGGGACGCCGGGGCGGCGCCGTGCGCATCGCGGTGGAGCCTGCCGGCACGGCCCTCTCGTCCTCGTCGGCCAGCTCGTCGGCCAGCTCGTCGGGGTCGCCGTCGACCACGGGGCGGTCAGAGGCGTGGGTCGTGGGCACCGCGGCGTACTTGTCGGCGGCCGCACGGGCCCGGGCCCTCGCCCGCTTCTCGGCCAGCACGACCTCGGTCTCGTTGGCCTTGAGGTGCACGAGCACCCGCGGTGCGAGGAAGATCGAGGAGTAGACGCCGACGGCCATGCCGACGAACTGCGAGAGCGCGAGGTCCTGCAGCGAGCTCGAGCCGAGCTGCACCGCGCTGACGTAGAGGATGGCACCGATGGGGATGAGCGCCACGATGCCGGTGTTGATCGAGCGCACCAGGGTCTGGTTGACCGCGAGGTTGGCCGCCTCGGCGTAGGTCTGGCGCGTCTTGGACATCTCCAGGGTGTTCTCCTTCACCTTGTCGAACACCACGACGGTGTCGTAGAGGGAGAAGCCGAGGATCGCGAGCAGACCGGTGACCGCGGACGGCGTCACCTGGAAGCCCGAGAGCGCGTAGACGCCGACGGTGATGGCGATGTCGTGGAACAGCGCCACGAAGGCCGCCACCGACATCTTCCACTCGCGGAAGTAGACGCCGATGAAGATCATCACCAGCACGAGGAAGACGGTGACACCCAGGGCCGCCCGCTGGGCGACCTCCTGGCCCCAGCTCGCGCTGATCTCGTCCTGGGAGATGTCGCCGACGCCGTCGATGGAGCCCTCGATCGCGGTGGTGACCTGGTCGCTCTCCTCCTGGGTGAGCTCCTCCACCTGCACCAGGATCGCCTCGCCGGCGGTGGTGACGATCGGGGACTCGGCCTCGGCCACGCCGGCGCCGGCCACGGCCTCGCGGACCGTGTCGGCGCTCGTCTGGGTCACCTGGGCGGCCGGCAGCGACACCTTGTACTGCGTGCCGCCGGTGAACTCGATGCCGAAGTTGAGCCCGCGCAGCAGCACGACCGCGATGGCGCCGGCGACCAGCAGGCCGGAGACGGCGTACCAGAGGGTCTTCTTGTGGACGAAGTCGTAGGACTTCCGACCGCCGTAGAGGTCGTTTCCGAGACGCGAGAACTTGCCCATCAGGCCTTACCTCCCACGGCGACCGGACGCGCAACCGGACCGACGGGGTCCATGCCGAGGGTCTCGGTGCTGAGTCCGGACAACCGGTGTCCTGAGTTGAAGAACGAGAACCTGGCCAGCCACGACACCATCGGCTTGGTGAACCAGAACAGGATCGCCAGGTCGACGATGGTCGAGAGGCCGAGCGCGAAGCCGAACCCCTTCACCACGCCGGTGGCGAAGATGTAGAGGACGGCCGCGGAGAGCAGCGAGACGACCTGGGCGGCCAGCCGGGTGACCTTGGCGCGCTTCCAGCCCGTCTCGACCGCGACCCGCATCGACTTCCCCTCGCGCATCTCGTCCCGGATGCGCTCGAAGAAGATGATGAAGGAGTCGGCGGTGATGCCGACCGCGATGATGAGGCCGGCGATGCCGGGCAGGGTCAGGGTGAAGCCGGCGGTCTTGCTGAGCAGCAGCACCAGCGCGTACGTCGTGGCCGCGGCCGCCAGCAGCGACGCGACGACCACCACGCCCAGCCCGCGGTAGTAGAACAGGCAGTAGATCAGCACCAGCCCGAGGCCGAAGGCACCGGCGGTGAGGCCCGCGGTGAGCTGGTCGCCGGCGAGCGAGGGGCCGATCGTCTCGGTGGACGGGTCCTCGAAGGCGATCGGGAGCGCACCGAACTTCAGGCTGGTGGAGAGGCTGTCCGCGGTCTCCTGACTGAAGTCGCCGCTGATCTCCGGGCGGCCGTCGGTGATGAGGCCGTTCATCGTGGGCGCCGAGATGACGTTGCCGTCGAGCACGATGCCGAACTGCTTCTCGGTGTTGACCAGGGCCTGGCTGATCTGCGTGAAGGCCTCGGTGCCGGCGCCGTCGAACTGGAGCTGCACGCGGTACTGGGCGTTCTGCTGGTCGGGGACGGCGGTGGTGGCGTCCTCCAGGGCGGTGCCCTCGATCATCGCGGCCGACAGGAGGTACTTGAAGCCGTCGGAGTCACACGTGATCAGCGGCTTCTCCGGGTCGTCGTCGACGACCGGGATCTGGCCGGCGGGCGGGCAGCTGAACTCGTTGAACTTGGTCGTCCACTGCTGCCCGGGGTTGTCCATCCACGTCAGCGGGTCGTCGACGGCGGCACCGCCGGCACCGGCGTCCTCGGGCACCTGGGGGGCGTCGCCGGAGGGCGCGGGCTGGCTCGGCGGCTCGCTCGAGCCGTCGGCGGGCGCCTGGGTGGGTGCCGGGGTCGGCGCCGGGGACTCGCCGCCGGCCCAGGCGTACGGCGCGCGGTTCCTCGGCGTGGCGGTGGGCGAGCCGCCGGGCTCGCCCGTGCCGCCCGGCTCCGCGGACGGCGAGGGCGTCTGCGGGGCCAGCACGCCGCCGCCCGGGGTGTCGGGGGTCGTGGGGTCGGTCGGCTGGGCACCGGTCGTGCCAGGAGCCGCGAGCGCCACCACCCGGAAGCGCAGCTGCGCCTGTCGCTCCACGGTGTCGACCAGGTCGCGCCGGTTCTCGCCGGGGATCTCCACGACGATGATGCCGTTGCCCTCGCGCACCACCTCCGCCTCGCTGACGCCCGAGCCGTTGACGCGCTGGTCGATGATCTTGCGGGCCTCCTCGAGGTTCTCCGCGGTCGGGTCGCCCTTGGAGATCAAGGTGATGCGGGTGCCGCCCTGGAGGTCCAGGCCGAGCTCCGGCTTCCACGCGCCGCCGAGGGCCACGAGCCCGAAGAGGATCGCGAGCCCGGTGAAGTAGGCGATGAGCACCCGTCCGGGACGGTAGCGCCTGGTCCGGCCGGCCATCTCAGGCTCCCGTTCCGTCGACGGTGCCCGGGGTCGGGTCGGTGGGGTCGTTCCGGGCCGGCTCGCGGTCGACCGAGGCGACGGCGCCCCGGGCGACCTCGAGGACCACGCCGTCGGCGACCTGCACGTGCACCCGGTCCTCGGCGATGGCGCCGATGACGCCGTAGATGCCCGAGCTGAGCATCACCTTGTCGCCCACGCCGAGCCCGGCCTGGAGCCGGGCGATCTCCTTCTGGCGGCGCGACGCAGGGCGCATGACCAACAGCCAGAAGATCAGGGCGATGGCCACGAAGGGCAACAGGCGGGCGAGCTCGGGCACAGCAGTTCCTCGCGTTCCAGACATGTGGTTGGCGGTGGCCCCAAGACGCGGGAGACCCGCACTGGCCGACCAACGCAGGAGTGTACGCCGCCGCCGGTGCGACGGCGGACCTACTCCGAGAACAGCGTGGCGTCGCCGACGCCGGCGCCCCGCGGGACCGCCAGCCCGAGGTGCTGCCACGCGGCCGGCGTCGCGACGCGTCCCCGCGGGGTGCGCGCCAGGAACCCGCACCGCACGAGGAACGGCTCGGCGACCTCCTCGACCGTCTCGCGCTCCTCGCCCACGGCCACGGCCAGGGTCGAGACGCCGACGGGGCCACCGCCGAAGCGTCGGCACAGCACGTCGAGGACGGCGAGGTCGAGCCGGTCGAGGCCCGACTCGTCGACCTCGTAGAGCTCCAGGGCGGCACGCGCCACCTCGAGGCTGACCACGCCGTCGGCCCGCACCTGCGCGTAGTCGCGGACGCGGCGGAGCAGGCGGTTGGCGATGCGCGGGGTGCCGCGCGAGCGCGAGGCGATCTCCGCGGTGCCGTCGGGACGAGCGTCGACGCCCAGCAGGCCGGCCGAGCGCTGGACGATGGTGTCGAGCTCGGACGGCTCGTAGAACTCCAGGTGGGCGGTGAAGCCGAACCGGTCGCGCAGCGGCCCGGGCAGCAGTCCGGCACGCGTGGTGGCCCCCACGAGCGTGAAGGAGGGGATCTCCAGCGGGATCGCCGTGGCGCCGGGGCCCTTGCCGATGACGACGTCGACCCGGAAGTCCTCCATCGCCATGTAGAGCATCTCCTCCGCCGGCCGCGACATCCGGTGGATCTCGTCGACGAAGAGGACGTCGCCCTCGTTGAGGCCGGAGAGGATCGCCGCGAGGTCTCCGGCATGCGTGATCGCCGGGCCGCTCGTCAGCCGCAGCGGGGTGGACATCTCGGCGGCGATGATCATGGCGAGCGTCGTCTTGCCCAGGCCCGGCGGACCGGAGAGCAGCACGTGGTCGGGCGGGCGGGCCCGCTGGCGCGCGGCCTCGAGCACCAGGCCGAGCTGGTCGCGCACGCGCGTCTGCCCCACGACCTCGTCGAGGCTGCGGGGACGCAGCGCCGCCTCCACGACCCGCTCGTCGGCGTCCGCGTCGGCCATGGTGAGCGAACGGAGGTGCTCCTCCTCCGCGGCGCCGAGCTGGTCGTCGTACACGCGCTCAGGCCTTGCTCAGCGTGCGCAGCGCGGCGCGGAGCAGGGCGCCGACGTCGGGCAGGTCGCCGGCCTCACCGGAGACGGCGTCGACGGCCCTGTCGGCCTCCTTGACCGACCAGCCGAGGCCGACCAGGCCCTGCTGCACCTGGTCGCGCCAGGGCGCGTCGGGGAGAGGACCGCCGGCACGGACGACCTCGGCAGGGGCACCGAGGCGGTCGCGGAGCTCGAGGATGATGCGCTGGGCGCCCTTCTGGCCGATGCCGGGGACCTTGGTGAGCGTGGCGACGTCCTCGGCGGCCACCGCACGGCGCAGGGTGTCGGGCGGCAGCACCGCGAGCATGGCCTGGGCCAGCTTCGGCCCGACGCCGGAGGCGGTCTGCACGAGCTCGAACGTCGCCTTCTCGTCGTCGTCGAGGAAGCCGAAGAGCGTCAGGGAGTCCTCCCGCACGACCATGCTGGTGGGCAGGGTGGCGCGCTGGCCGGTGCGCAGGGTGGCGAGGGTGCCGGGCGTGCACATCAGCTCCAGGCCCAGCCCGCCGACCTCCAGCACGGCCGAGCTCAAGGTGACGGCGGCGACCTCGCCGCGGACGAACGCGATCATCGGCGACCGCTCCGCTGGTGGGCGGTGAGCGCCAGCTGCTGGCGCGCCAGGGCGGCGTCGATGCGCGCCTGCGCGCCCCCGCGCCAGATGTGGGTGATGGCCAGCGCCAGCGCGTCGGCGGCGTCGGCGGGCCTGGGGAGTGCGTCGAGGCGCAGGATGCGGGTGACCATGGCCCCGACCTGGGCCTTGTCGGCGCGTCCGCTGCCGGAGACCGCCGCCTTGACCTCCGAGGGCGTGTGCAGGGCGATCGGTAGCCCGCGACGAGCGGCGACCACCATCGCGATCCCGCTGGCCTGGGCGGTGCCCATGACCGTGCTGGAGTCGGAGCGGGCGAAGACCCGCTCCACCGCCACCGCGTCGGGCCGGTGCTCCTCGATCCAGGCGTCGATGCCCTTCTCGATCGTGACGAGCCGCTCGGCCACGTGCACGGACGCGGAGGTGCGCAGCACGTTGACGTCGACGAGCGTCAGGGGGCGTCCGACCTCGCCCTCGACGACGCCGATGCCGCACCTGGTCAGGCCGGGATCGATCCCGAGCACCCGCATGCGTGTCTCCTCAGCCGCCTCGTCCGAACGTGTGTTCGGCACCCACGCTAGGTCCGACCCCGTCCCGCCGGGTCCCGACACGCCGGGCGTGTCCTCGCTAGGCGTCCTCGAGCTGCGCCATCACGTCGTCGGAGACGTCGACGTTGGCGAAGACGTTCTGCACGTCGTCGAGGTCCTCGAGGGCGTCGATGAGCCGGAACACCTTGGCCGCGCCGTCGGCGTCGACCTGCACCTGCATGTCGGGCACGAAGGAGGCGTCGGCGGAGTCGTAGTCGACGCCGGCCGCCTGCAGCGCCGTGCGGACCGCGACGAGGTCGGTGGGCTCGGAGACGACCTCGAAGGCCTCACCGAGGTCGTTGACCGCGTCGGCACCGGCCTCGAGCGTGGCCTCGAGGACGTCGTCCTCGGAGACGTGCTTGCCCTCCTGCTCGGTCGGGACGACCACGACGCCCTTGCGGTTGAACAGGAACGACACCGAGCCCGGGTCGGCCAGCGAGCCGCCGTTGCGGGTCATGGCGGTGCGGACCTCCATCGCGGCGCGGTTCTTGTTGTCGGTGAGGCACTCGATGAGCAGCGCGACACCGCCCGGGCCGTAGCCCTCGTACATGATCGTCTGGTACTCGGCGCCACCGGTCTCGGCGCCGGAGCCGCGCTGCACGGCGCGCTCGATGTTGTCCTTGGTGACCGAGGACTTCTTGGCCTTCTGGATGGCGTCGTAGAGCGTCGGGTTGCCGGCGGGGTCACCGCCGCCCATGCGCGCAGCCACCTCGATGTTCTTGATGAGCTTGGTGTTCATCTTGCTGCGCTTGGCGTCGACCACGGCCTTCTTGTGCTTCGTGGTCGCCCATTTGGAGTGGCCGGACATGCGCTCTCTTCCCTACGACTTCCCTGACGTGTGCTCGACCACCAGGTCGGCGAAGAGCCGGTGGATCCGGGCGTCGTCCCCCACCTCGGGGTGGAAGGACGTCGCCATCAGCGGGCCCTGGCGGACCGCCACGATCCTACCCGCGGCAGCGCCGCCGTCGACGCGGGCGAGCACCTCGACGTCGTCGCCGACCTCCTCGACCCACGGTGCCCGGATGAAGACGGCGTGCACCGGCTCGTCGAGGCCCACCAGGTCGAGGTCGCCCTCGAAGGAGTCCACCTGGCGCCCGAAGGCGTTGCGGCGCACGGTGACGTCCAGCCCGCCGACGGTCTCCTGGCCGGCCGCGCCGTCGAGCACGTGGTCGGCCAGCAGGATCATCCCGGCGCAGGTGCCGAAGGCCGGCATGCCCGCCCGCACCCGCTCGCGGAGCGGGTCGAGCAGGCCGAAGGTCCTCGCCAGCTTGACCATGGTCGTCGACTCCCCGCCCGGGAGGACGACGGCGTCGCAGCGTGTCAGCTCGTCGGGACGGCGTACGGCGAGGGTCTCGGCGCCCAGGGACGCCAGCGCGGCGAGGTGCTCGCGGACGTCGCCCTGGAGCGCGAGGACCCCGATGGTGGGAGCGGGCACCGCGCCAGCCTAGCCAGAGAGCACCCGCCCGCCCCGTGGTGGGCGGCGTGGAGGCACTCCCGTGGAAGCCCCGGCCACGTCGCCGTGACCCGGACGGGTCAGGTCACCAGCCGCGCTCGGCCAGCCGGTGCGGCTGCGGGATCTCGTCGACGTTGATGCCGACCATGGCCTCGCCCAGCCCACGGCTCACCTTGGCGACCACGTCGGGGTCGTCGTAGAAGGTGGTGGCCTTGACGATCGCCTCCGCGCGCTGGGCGGGGTTGCCCGCCTTGAAGATGCCCGAGCCCACGAAGACGCCCTCGGCGCCGAGCTGCATCATCATCGCGGCGTCGGCCGGGGTGGCGATGCCGCCGGCGGTGAAGAGCACCACGGGGAGCCTCCCGGCCTCGGCGACCTCCCGCACCAGGTCGTACGGCGCCTGGAGCTCCTTCGCCGCGACGTACAGCTCGTCGGGCTCGAGGCCGTGGAGGCGGCGCAGCTCGGCCCGGATGGTGCGCATGTGGGTGACGGCGTTGGAGACGTCGCCGGTGCCGGCCTCGCCCTTGGAGCGGATCATCGCCGCGCCCTCGGTGATGCGGCGCAGGGCCTCGCCGAGGTTGGTGGCACCGCACACGAACGGCACCCGGAACTGCCACTTGTCGATGTGGTGGGCGTAGTCGGCCGGGGTCAGCACCTCGGACTCGTCGACGTAGTCGACACCGAGGCTCTGCAGCACCTGCGCCTCCGCGAAGTGGCCGATCCGCGCCTTGGCCATCACCGGGATGGACACGGCCTCGACGATGCCGTCGATCATGTCGGGGTCGCTCATCCGGCTGACGCCGCCCTGGGCCCGGATGTCGGCGGGCACCCGCTCGAGCGCCATCACGGCGACGGCGCCGGCGTCCTCGGCGATCTTGGCCTGCTCGACGGTGACGACGTCCATGATGACGCCGCCCTTGAGCATCTCCGCCATGCCGCGCTTGACGCGCGAGGTGCCGGTCGTGGAGCTCTGCGAGCCGTCTGCAGCGGTGTTCTCAGCCATGCCCCAAGCCTACGGCCGGGCGGGCCGACGACCTACTCGGGATCAGGCCTCGGCGCCGGGCACGGCGAGCGCCTGGCGCCGCACCAGCAGCACCCGCTGCAGCACGGTGATGGTGCTGGCCACCGCGAGCACCCACAGCGTCACCTCGTACAGGATCGGCAGGTCGAGCACGTCGCCGAAGAACGTCAGCACGAGGATCGCCACGAGCCGGTCGGCGCGCTCGGCGATGCCCGTCTTGGCGTTGAAGCCCAGGCCCTCGCCGCGGGAGCGGGCGTAGGAGGTGACGCCGCCCATCACCAGGCACACCAGCGAGAGCACGAGGTAGAGCCGGTCCTCGGCGACCCAGGCGAAGTACAGCGCCAGCCCGCCGAAGATCGCGCCGTCGGCGATGCGGTCGAGCGTGGAGTCGAGGAAGGCGCCGAACTTGTCGGTGCGTCCCAGGGTGCGCGCCATCTGCCCGTCGACGAGGTCGCTGAAGACGAAGGCGGTGATGAACAGCACGCCCTGCCAGAGCAGGCCCTGGGGGAAGAAGATCAGGGCGCCCGCGGACACGCCGATGGTCCCGACGAGCGTCACCGCGTCGGGGCTGATCCCCAGCTTGAGGAAGAGCCTGACGAAGGGCGCCAGCATGACGCCCTGCCAGAAGCCCTTGAACCTGTCCAGCACGCGCGCAGGCTACCGGTCGCGGAGCCTGGCGCCGACCTCGGCCACCGCGGTGGGTGCCCCGGCGACGTACCACTCGACCCCGGCGGCGTGCGTGCGCCGCACCTCGCCGCCGAGCCCCCGGATGATCGCCTCGCCGGGCAGCCGGTCCCAGTCGGCGACGGAGTGCTGGAACGTCACGCCGAGGTGGCCCCGGGCCACGGCCATCGCGTCGAGGGTGCCCGAGCCGAGCATCCGCAGGGTCGCCAGGCCGCCGACGACCCGGGCGAACGCCGCGCCCCGCTCGTCGTCGATCGGCGGGTGGAGGTACGTCGCCGCACAGGTCTGCGACAGCGCGACGTCGGCGATCGGTGCCATCGGCTCGCCGTCCAGCGTGGGTGGCAGGTCCGGGCCGCCGACGTACAGCAGGTCCTCGACGGGGTGGTGGACGGCGCCGAGGAGCACGCCGTCGGCGTCGGAGAGGGCGACGGCCGAGCACCACCAGCCGAGGCCGTGGGAGAAGTTGTAGGTGCCGTCGACGGGGTCGACGACCCACGTGCGCCCGCTCGTGCCGGGCCGGTCGGTGCCCTCCTCCCCGACGATCGCGTCGTCGGGGCGCTCACCGCGCAGCCGTTCCACGATGAGCCGCTCGGCGGCGTGGTCGGCAGCGGTCACCACGTCGGAGACCGACGTCTTGTGCTCCGTCTCCAGCCCGTCGGCGAGCATCTGGAGGGCGAGGGTGCCGGCCTCCCGGACCAGCTCGGCGGCCAGTGCAGCGTCGTCCACGCCGCGCACGCTACCGGGACGGCGCGCGGGGCGGCCGACCGGCGTACTGTGGCAGCACGGAGCCATCCAGGCTTCCGACCAGGGAGTCCCCATGAGCGACAAGTCGCCGCGGCAGGGCATGACCAAGAAGTCCGGCAAGTCCATCAAGGAGAAGCGGGCCGAGAAGCACGCGAAGGCCGCCGGCGCGAACACCGCCGTCGATGGTCTGGGCACCAAGAAGAAGTGAGCCTCCTCAGCCTGGGCGTCGTCGGCACGTCGGCCAAGGAGAACGAGCACCGCCTCCCCCTCCACCCCGACCACCTGGCGCGGCTGGACCCGGCCGTCGCGGCCCGCACCACCCTCGAGCACGGGTACGGCGACCGGTTCGGCCGCAGCGACGCCGAGCTGGCGCCGCTCGTGGCCGGGTTCGCCACCCGCGAGGAGATCATCACCGGGTCCGACGTCGTCGTGCTGCCCAAGCCGCAGCACGAGGACGTCGCGACGATGCACGCCGGGCAGGTCCTCTGGGGCTGGCCGCACTGCGTGCAGGACACGGAGATGACGCAGCTGGCGATCGACCGGCGGCTGACCCTCGTCGCCTTCGAGGCGATGAACCACTGGACCGCCGACGGCGCCGTCGGGCTCCACGTCTTCCACAAGAACAACGAGCTGGCAGGCTACTGCTCGGTGCTGCAGGCGCTGGAGCTGACCGGCTCCACGGGCGACTACGGGCGGCCGCTGCGCGCGGTCGTCATCGGCTTCGGCGCCACCGCCCGCGGGGCGGTGACTGCACTCAACGCGCACGGCGTGCACGACGTGCACGTGCTCACCAACCGCGGCGTCGCCGCGGTGGGCTCACCCATCCACTCGGTGCGCATCACCCAGCTCGACCAGCGGCCGGGGAGCACCGACAGCCACGTCATCACCGACGGCGGACGTCGCCCGCTGCCGCCGTTCCTGGCCGAGCGGGACATCGTCGTCAACTGCACGCTGCAGGACACGGCCGCACCCCTGACCTACCTCCGCACCGCCGACCTCGAGCTGTTCCGGCCCGGCAGCCTGATCGTCGACGTGTCGTGCGACGAGGGCATGGGCTTCGAGTGGGCCACGCCCACGTCGTTCGAGGCCCCGATGTTCACCGTGGGCCGCCAGGTGCACTACTACGCGGTCGACCACAGCCCGTCGTACCTGTGGAACTCCGCGACGTGGGAGAACAGCGAGGCGCTGCTCCCCTTCGTGCAGACCGTGCTCGAGGGACCCGCGGCGTGGGACGCCGACGAGACGATCAGCCGCGCGATCGAGATCCGCGACGGCCGCGTCGTCAACCCGGCGATCCTGGCCTTCCAGGGCCGTGCGGAGGCGCAGCCGCACCTCGTGGGCTGAGCCCTCGGATCACCACGCCTCCGCCAGCAGGCCCCGGGTGTCGGTGAGCAGCTCGGGCAGGGTGCGGGTGCGCCCGATGATCGGCATGAAGTTCTGGTCTCCCGGCCAGCGCGGCACGACGTGCTGGTGGAGGTGCGCGGCGATCCCGGCGCCGGCGACCGCGCCCTGGTTCATGCCGAGGTTGAAGCCGGCCGCGCCCGAGACGCCGCGGATGGTGGCCATCGCGTGCTTGGTGAGCGCGGCGATCTCGACGACCTCCTCGTCGGTGGTGTCGGTGTAGTCGGGGATGTGCCGGTAGGGGCAGACCATCAGGTGCCCCGGCGAGTAGGGGTAGAGGTTGAGCACCACGTAGGCGAGCGTCCCGCGGTGCACGAGCAGGCCGCTCTCGTCGTCGAGCTCCGGCATCCGGCAGAAGGGGCACTCCCCCGCGGTGTCGTCGGACGGCTTGTTCTCCCCGCGGATGTAGGCCATCCGGTACGGCGTCCAGAGCCGCTCGAGCTCGTCGGGCACTCCCGCTCCGTCCTGGCGCACGGCATCATCTGGCATGACGGTCACTCTAGGAGGCGCACATGGCAGGTCAGCCGACGGTCGAGCTCGCACCCGGCGTGTGGCGGGTCCCCCTCGTGCGCGACCTCGTCAACGGCTTCATCCTGCGCGACGCCGACGGGCAGGTGACGCTGCTCGACATGGGGCTGAGGTCGTCGGGGCCCAAGGTCCTCGCCGCGCTGGAGTCGATCGGGTCCGGCACCGCCGACGTGACCCGGCTGCTGCTGACGCACGCCCACCTCGACCACGCCGGTGGCGCCGCGCACGTCGCCGAGGCGACCGGGCTCGGCGTCGGCGTCCACACCGACGACGCGTCGTACGTCAGGGCCGGGCAGTCGGCACCGCAGGACTCCTCTGCCGGGCTCGGCCGCCTGCTCTCCCGGATCTCGCCCCCGCCGACCTTCGGCGCCGTGCCCGTCGAGGAGGAGCTCACCGACGGGCAGGTGCTCCCGGTGGCCGGCGGCCTCCGCGTCGTGCACACGCCCGGGCACTCCCCCGGCCACGCGTCGTTCCTGCACGAGGAGACGCGCACCCTGATCACCGGCGACTCGATCTTCAACGTGCTGGGCCTGCGGTGGCCGGTGAAGTGGCTCTGCACCGACTTCCGCCTGACCAAGCAGACCGCCCACCGCCTCGCCGACCTGGAGTACGACGTCGCCGCCTTCACCCACGGGCCGGAGATCCGGGATGCGCCGCGGGCGCACATCCGGAGGTTCCTGGCGAGGCACCCTGTGTAGGCGGCCATCACCTGTCACGCGCCCCGAGAACCCCTATATCGGGGCTGCGCTCGAGAGACGCCGCTGCGACGATGCGAGACAGTCCGGCACCGTGTCTCGATCCCTCAGGGGGAGCCATGCCCACTCGTCTCGCCGTCGTCGGAGCCACGCTCGCCCTGGGCGCCGCACTCGTGGGGGCACCGGTCGCCGTCGCGACGCCGTCCTCGGCCGATCCGACGGCCGTCAGCCGGATCACCGCGGCCACGTCGGGCTTCGCCGCCGCACCCATCGCGTGGAGACGGTGCAAGGACGACTTCCTCCGCGACGCCGGGGCACGGTGCGGCATGCTCACCGTCCCGCTTGACCACGCGAACCCGACCGGCGACACCATCCGGCTCGCGGTCTCGCGGGTGAAGCACCGCGGATCCAAGGACCGTGGGGTGATGTTCACCAACCCCGGCGGACCGGGCGGGAGCGGCACCTTCCTGGCTGGCTACGGCCAGTTCGTGCCCGGCAAGGCGGCCCGCACCTACGACTGGATCGGGATGGACCCTCGCGGGGTCGGCGCGAGCAGGCCCGCGCTCACGTGCGACCGGCGCTACAACAAGATCGGCACACGCCCGCCGTACGTCCCGACGAGAGACGCGATCATCGACCGGTGGGTGGCCAGGGCCGAGGCCTACGCCGCCGACTGCGGCACCTCGGCCGCGGCAGAGCTTCTGCCGCACATGAAGACCACCGACACCGTCGCCGACCTGGAGCTGCTTCGCGAGGCCCTCGGCGCCGAGCGGGTCAGCTTCTACGGCCTCTCCTACGGGACCTACATCGCGCAGGTGTACGCCACCCTGCACCCCGACCGCCTCGACAGGCTCGTCCTCGACGGTGTCGTCGACCCGCGCAAGGTCTGGTACGCCGCGAACGCCGGGCAGAACGTCGCCTTCGAGCGGGCGATCACCGCCTTCTACCGATGGGCGGCACGCGGCCACGCGGACCTCCGGCTAGGCCGGACCGCGGTCAAGGTCGAGAGGACCTACCACCGCCTGCTGCGCCGGCTGGCACGCAAGCCCGTCAACGGAGTCGGCGCAGCCGAGCTCAGCGACGTCGCCCTCGGAGCGGGCTACGCCGCCTTCCTGTGGCCCGAGGTCGCGGCGGCGTTGTCGGAGATCGTCACCAAGGGCACCGCGCGGCTGGCCCGCCGGGCCTACACCGATATCAACCCGACGACCCCCGGCGCCGACAACGGCTACGCGGCGTACCTCGCCACCATCTGCACCGATGCCCCGTGGCCGACCGACCTGGCCGTGCTGCTCGCCGACAACGAGCTGCAGGACCAGCGGTATCCCTTCGGGACCTGGCCCAACGGCTGGTTCAACGCTCCGTGCCGCACCTGGCCGGCGCCCCCCGCGTCAGCTGCGGTGGAGGTGGCCACCGTCGCGAGGCCGGCCCTGCTGATCAACGAGACGTTCGACGGCGCGACACCGATCGAGGGCGCCTACGAGGTACGTCGCCGGTTCACGCAGTCGGTGCTCATCGAGGGGGTCCGCGGCACCACCCACGCCGGCAGCCTGAGCGGGGTCAGGTGCGTGGACAGGCGGATCGCTGCCTACCTGGGCACCGGCCGACTGCCCCAGCGCCGTCCCGGTGACGCTCGCTCCGACGTCCGCTGCCCGCCGGTCCCCAAGCCGCCGGTCGGCCTGCCGGACTAGCCGCGACCGCGCGGGGTTCGCCCTGGACGCCCGCGCGACCGGTCAGACCTGCACCCGCGAGGCCACCGCCTCGGCGACCCGCGCGATGGCCTCCTCGACGGGCACGCCGTTGTCCTGGCGCCCGTCGCGGTAGCGGAAGGACACCGCTCCCGCCTCCATGTCGTCGTTGCCGGCGATCATCATGAAGGGCACCTTCTGCAGCTGGGCGTTGCGGATCTTCTTCTGCATGCGGTCGTCGGAGTCGTCGACCTCGACGCGCAGTCCCTGAGACCTCATCCGCCGCGCCACGTCGTACAGGTAGTCGGCGTGCACGTCGGCGATCGGGATCGCCTGCACCTGCACCGGCGCGAGCCACGGCGGCATGGCGCCGGCGTAGTGCTCCACCAGCACGCCGATGAACCGCTCGATCGAGCCGAACTTCGCGGAGTGGATCATCACCGGCTGCTGGCGCGAGCCGTCGGCGGCCTGGTACTGCAGGTCGAAGCCCTTGGGCTGGTTGAAGTCGTACTGGATCGTCGACATCTGCCAGGTCCGCCCGATGGCGTCGCGCGCCTGCACGGAGATCTTCGGGCCGTAGAACGCCGCCCCGCCCGGGTCGTCGACCAGCTCGAGCCCCGACTCGGTGGCGACGTCGCGCAGCGCCGCCGTGGCCACGGCCCAGTCCTCCTCGGTGCCCACGAACTTGTCAGGCTTGGAGTCGTCGCGCGTGGAGAGCTCGAGGTAGTAGTCGTCGAGCCCGAAGTCCTTGAGCAGCCCGAGCACGAAGCCGAGCAGGTGCTCGATCTCGGCCGGCGCCTGCTCGGGGGTGACGTAGGAGTGCGAGTCGTCCTGGGTCAGGCCGCGCACCCGGGTGAGGCCGTGGACGACGCCCGACTTCTCGTAGCGGTAGACCGAGCCGAACTCGAAGAGCCGCAGCGGCAGCTCGCGGTAGGACCGCCCGCGCGAGGAGAAGATCAGGTTGTGCATCGGGCAGTTCATCGCCTTGAGGTAGTAGTTCGCGCCCTCGAACTCCATCGGCGGGAACATCGTGTCGGCGTAGTACGGCAGGTGGCCGGAGGTGTGGAACAGGCCCTCCTTCGAGATGTGCGGCGTGCCGACGTACTCGAAGCCCTCCTCGATGTGCCGACGGCGGACGTAGTCCTCCATCTCCCGCTTGATCACGCCGCCCTTGGGGTGGAAGACCGCCAGCCCGGAGCCGAGCTCGTCGGGGAAGCTGTACAGGTCGAGGTCGCGCCCGACCTTGCGGTGGTCGCGGCGCTCGGCCTCCTCGATGCGGTGCAGGTGCTCCTCCAGCGCCTCCTTGGACTCCCAGGCGGTGCCGTAGATGCGCTGGAGCTGCTTGTTCCTCTCGTCCCCGCGCCAGTACGCCGCGGCGGAGCGCATCAGCTTGAAGGCCGGGATGCGCTTGGTGGTGGGCAGGTGGGGCCCGCGGCACAGGTCGCTCCAGGCGATGTCGCCGTTGCGGCGGACGTTGTCGTAGATCGTCAGCTCGCCGGCGCCCACCTCCACCGAGGCGCCCTCGGCCGCGTCGTCGGAGGCGCCGCTGCCCTTGAGGCCGATCAGCTCGATCTTGTAGGGCTCGCCCTGGAGCTCGTCGAGCGCCTCGGCGTCGGTGGTGACGCGGCGGTCGAACCTCTGGCCCTCCTTGATGATCTTGCGCATGGCGGTCTCGATCTTGGCGAGGTCCTCCGGCACGAACGGGGTCTCCACGTCGAAGTCGTAGTAGAAGCCGTTCTCGATCGGCGGCCCGATGCCCAGCCTCGCCTCGGGCCACAGCTGCTGCACCGCCTGTGCCATCACGTGCGCGGTCGAGTGGCGCAGGATGTCGCGCCCGTCGGGGCTGTCGATCGCCACGCCCTCGACCTCGTCGCCGTCGGCCAGCACGGAGGCGAGGTCGCGCAGGGTCCCGCCCATGCGTGCGGCGATGACGTCGCTGTCGTCGGTGAACAGCTCCCAGGCCCTGGTGCCCTCCTCGAGCGTCAGAGTCGTGGTGGCCCGCTCCTGACGCTCACCGGCGTGGACGCGGACGACCTTGATCTCGGACACGGGGCTCTCCTCGGCTGTGCGGTGCGGCTCGGACCCAGTGATCGTATCCGCGCAGGTCGTCCGCTCTCGCCCGGGTTTGCGGGCTTGAACGAGATACCCTAGGGGGGTATGGTAGCCGGCATGAGCGAGACCGCGCACGCCGGCCACCCCGGCTACATGGGCAACAAGGACGACTACCTCAAGCGGATGCGCCGCATCGAGGGCCAGGTCAAGGGCATCGCCCGGATGGTCGACGAGGAGAAGTACTGCATCGACATCCTCACCCAGGTCTCGGCCGTCACGAAGGCCCTGCAGGCCGTCGCGCTGGGGCTGCTCGACGAGCACATGGCCCACTGCGTGCTCGACGCGGCCCGCGCCGACTCCCCCGAGGCCGAGGCCAAGCTGCGCGAGGCCTCCGACGCCATCGCCCGCCTCGTCCGTTCCTGACCACCCCTGGTTGACCCGACCTACCTGATTCGACCCGCCGAGGAGCACCCCCATGAGCGAGACCAGCCAGTACGTCGTCACCGGCATGACCTGCGAGCACTGCGTCACCTCCGTCACCGAGGAGCTCCAGGAGGTCGACGGCGTCACCGGCGTCGCGGTCGACCTCGCCTCGGGCGGCGTCAGTGTCACCAGCGACCAGCCCCTCTCCGAGACCGCCGTCCGGGCGGCCGTCGAAGAGGCCGGCTACTCGCTCGCATGAACACCCCGACCCGGGTGGCGGGCTTCCTCCTCGGCATCGGCGCGCTCTTCGGGGCCTCCTTCGCCGTCGGCAGCGCCGTCGGCCCGGTGGCCGCCGAGCCGGAGACCCACGAGGAGGCCGGGGGCCACGCCGACGGCGGGCACGCCGAGGTCGCCGCGGCGGCCGAGCAGCCGCCGGGTGGCCTGATGACCTCGCAGGACGGCTACCGCCTCGTGCTCGACCGCACCCAGCAGGGGCCCGGCCGGGACCAGCCGCTCGCCTTCCACGTCGAGGGCCCCGACGGCATGCCCGTGACGGCGTACGACGTGGAGCACGACAAGCGGCTCCACCTCATCGCCGTACGACGCGACTTCCGCGGCTTCCAGCACGTGCACCCCGTGCTCGGCGACGACGGCACCTGGCGGGTGCCGCTCGACCTCACCCCCGGCCCGTGGCGCGTCTTCGCCGACTTCCACCCGACCGGCGGCGAGGCGCTCACCCTGGGCGCCGACCTGTCGGTGCCCGGCCCCGTGGCGGCGACGCCCGACCTGCCCGACACGCGGGTCGCCACCGTGGACGGCTACACCGTCACGCTCACCGGCGACCTGGTCGCGGGCGAGCACTCGGCGCTGAGCCTCGAGGTCACCAGGGACGGCGAGCCGGTCACCGACCTCCAGCCCTACCTCGGCGCCTACGGGCACCTGGTGGCGCTGCGCGAGGGCGACCTGGCCTACCTCCACGTGCATCCCGGCGGCGAGCCCGGCGACGGCGTGACCGAGCCCGGGCCCACGGTGGGGTTCACGGCCGAGGTGCCGAGCGCCGGCGGCTACCACCTCTACCTCGACTTCCGGCACGACGGCGTCGTCCGCACCGCGCAGCTCGCCGTCGAGGCGGGCCGGCCATGACCACGAGCGTCGACCTCGACATCAGCGGCATGACGTGTGCGTCGTGCGCGAACCGGATCGAGCGCAAGCTCAACAAGGTCCCCGGCGTCGTCGCGACCGTCAACTACGCCACCGAGAGGGCCCGCGTCTCCTACGACGGGGCAGTCACCACCGACACGCTGCTCGCCACGGTGGAGGCGGCCGGCTACTCCGCACGGCTGCCCTCCCCAGCGGCCGAGCCGGAGACCATCGCGGTCGACCCGACCGCCGCCCTGCGCCAGCGGCTGCTGGTGTCGGCGGTCCTCACCGTGCCGGTGGTGGTGCTGGCGATGGTCCCGGCCTGGCAGTTCGACTACTGGCAGTGGCTCTCGCTGACCCTCGCCGCGCCCGTCGTGGTGTGGGGCGCGTGGCCGTTCCACCGCGCCGCCTGGACCAACCTGCGGCACGGCACCTCGACCATGGACACGCTCATCTCGCTCGGCACGCTCGCCGCCCTGGGCTGGTCGGTCTACGCGCTGTTCTGGGGCACAGCGGGCGTGCCCGGCATGACGCACCCGTTCGAGCTGACCATCCAGCGCAGCGACGGCTCGGGCAACATCTACCTCGAGGCCGCCGCCGGCGTCACCACCTTCATCCTCGCCGGTCGGTACGCCGAGGCGCGGTCCAAGCGGCAGGCGGGAGCCGCCCTGCGGGCACTGCTGGAGATGGGCGCTCGCGACGTCGGCGTCCTGCGCGGCGGCGCCGAGGTGCGCGTGCCGGTCGAGCAGCTCGCCGTGGGCGACCTGTTCGTCGTACGCCCCGGCGAGAAGGTCGCGACCGACGGCGTCGTCGAGGAGGGCGCGTCGGCGGTCGACGCCTCCATGCTCACCGGTGAGTCCGTGCCCGTCGAGGTCGGCGTCGGCGACCAGGTCGTGGGTGCCACCGTGAACGCCGGCGGACGGCTCGTCGTGCGCGCCACCCGCGTGGGCTCCGACACCCAGCTCGCCCAGATGGCGCGGCTGGTCGAGGACGCGCAGAGCGGCAAGGCCGCCGCCCAGCGCCTCGCCGACCGCATCTCGGGCGTCTTCGTGCCCGTGGTGCTCGGCCTCGCGGCCGCGACCCTGGGCTTCTGGCTCGGCACCGGGCAGGGCGCGGGAGCGGCGTTCACCGCCGCGGTCGCCGTCCTGATCATCGCCTGCCCCTGCGCGCTCGGACTGGCCACGCCGACCGCGCTCATGGTGGGCACGGGCCGCGGCGCCCAGCTGGGCATCCTCATCAAGGGCCCCGAGGCGCTCGAGCAGACCCGCCGTGTCGACACGGTGGTGCTCGACAAGACCGGCACCGTCACCACCGGCCGGATGACGCTCGTCGACGTCGTCGCGGGGGCCGGGGAGTCGGCCGACGAGGTCCTGCGGTACGCCGCCGCGGTCGAGCACGCCTCCGAGCACCCGATCGCCCGGGCCGTCGCCCAGCGGGTCGACTCCCCCGCAGCCGTCACCGGGTTCCGCGGCGTCGAGGGCCTCGGCGCGGAGGGCGTCGTCGACGGCCGCGCCGTGGTGGTCGGCCGTCCCGGGCTGCTGGCCGACCGCGGGCTGGCCCTGCCCGACGACGTACGCCGCGCGCTCGAGGCCGCGCAGTCGACCGGGGGCACGGCCGTCGCGGTCGGCTGGGACGGCCGCGCCCGCGGCGTGCTCGTGGTCGCCGACACGGTGAAGCCCACCTCGGCCGAGGCCGTGCGCGAGCTGCGGTCCCTGGGCCTGCGCCCCGTCCTGCTCACCGGCGACCACGAGGCGGTGGCCCGCCGGGTCGCCGAGGAGGTCGGCATCGCGGCCGACGACGTCATCGCCGGCGTGCTGCCCTCCGACAAGGTCGACACCGTCAAGCGCCTGCAGGACGAGGGCCGCGTCGTCGCCATGGTCGGCGACGGCGTCAACGACGCGGCGGCGCTGGCCCAGGCCGACCTCGGCCTGGCGATGGGCACCGGCACCGACGTCGCGATCGAGGCATCCGACCTCACCCTGGTGCGCGGTGACCTGCGGGTCGCGGCCGACGCGATCCGGCTGTCCCGCCGCACCCTGGGCACCATCAAGGGCAACCTGTTCTGGGCCTTCGGCTACAACGTCGCCGCGCTGCCGCTGGCCGCCGCGGGACTGCTCAACCCGATGCTCGCGGGCGCCGCGATGGCGCTCAGCTCAGTGTTCGTCGTGGGCAACAGCCTGCGGCTGCGCGGCTTCAGGTAGGTCGAGGATCCAGGCTGCCGCGGCGAACGCCACGACGCCTCCAGGCAGCACGCCGAACTGCTCGGTGAGCGCGAGGAGCACGACGGTGAGTGCCCCCACCAGGGTCAGCAGGTATTGCATGTCCTCATTGAACCACTATGTCGCTGGACATTGAAAGGTTAAGGCGCGCGCGTCTTAGCCACGCCGATCTCGCCGCTCATCGCCGTCCGTTTGCCAGAGTTGCAAATCATTTTGGCATTCGCTTGCAGAGGGCCGCACGGTGGTGTTCCCAGCGGGTGCACAGCCGTCGTACCCGGCGAACCGATCGAGAGGGACCCGATGAGGATGACGACAGCAAGCGGCACGGCCGAGGAGACCGTCGACGTGGTGGTGGTGGGAGGTGGGCCGGCGGGGCTGAGCGCAGCCAAGATCATGGCGCGTTCGCGGCGATCGGTCGTCGTCGTCGATGCCGGGAACGGCCGCAACGCGCGAGCCGAGGGGGTGCACAACTACCTCTACGCGGAGGGCACCGCACCCGCCGACCTGGCTGAGATCGGTCGCAGCGAGGCGCGCGCCTACGACGTCGAGATCATCGAGGGCCACGCCACCACGGCCACCGCACTGAGGGACCCGCGGCCAGGCGCAGCGCGGTTCACGGTGGACCTGCGCACCGGCGACGGGCCGGGCCGCACCGTCGGGGCGCGTCGGGTGGTGCTGGCGACCGGCCTGGTCGACGTGCTGCCCGACGTGGCGGGCCTGGCGGCTCGGTGGGGCCGCGACGTGCTGCACTGCCCGTTCTGCCACGGCTGGGAGGTCCGCGACCAGGCGATCGGCGTGCTGGGCACCAGCTCCATGGCGCTGCACCAGGTGATGCTGTTCCGCCAGCTCACCACCGACGTCGTCTACTTCCAGCACACCGCCCCGGACCCGACCGACGCCGAGGTCGAGCAGCTCGCCGCGCACGGCATCGAATGGATCGTGGGCGAGGTCGCCGCGGTGCAGACCAGCGAGGACGCCCTCACCGGGGTGCAGCTCGTCGACGGCCGGGTTGTCGCGCGTCAAGCGCTGGCCGTCGCGACCGGTCTGGAGGCACGCACCGACCTGCTCGCCGACCTCGGCCTGACCACCACTGAGCTGGAGCTGGGCGGGATCGTGGCCGGGCACTACCTGCCCACCGACCCCGCCGGGCTCACCGCGACCCCCGGGGTGTGGGCGGCGGGCAACATCGCCGCCCCCATGGCGCAGGTCATCACCTCCGCAGCCGCAGGGGCCGGAGTGGGCGCGGCCGTCCACATGGACCTGATCAGCGAGGACACCGACATCGCAGTCACCGCCCTACGCGCACAGCGGGAGTCCGGCTCGCACCCGTCCTCCGCTGCTGCGGAGGCCGAGGACCGCGGACATGTGCTCGTCGACCGTCGCCACGGGGCGACGCTTTGATGGCCGGCGACAGCTCACCGGCCGAGGAGTTCTGGGAGCCCCACCACGCGGCCTCGCAGCCCGGCACCGGGGGGCCCGGCCCGGTCCTCGTCGAAGCCGTCGGCGCACTGACTCCGGGGGACGCCCTGGACCTGGGGTGCGGCGGTGGTGGCGACGCGCTGTGGCTCGCCGAGAAGGGGTGGACCGTGCTCACCGTCGACGTCTCGGCCACGGCCTTGGCCCGGGTCGCGGACCGCGCCGCCAGCGCCGGTGTGACGGACCGGGTCCGCACTCAACGCCACGACCTGGACGCGACGTTCCCGCAGGGCCGCTTCGACCTGATCAGCGCCCAGTTCCTGCTCTCCCCCGTGCCGTTCGACCGCGCTGCGATGTTCGGCCGGGCCGCGGCGGCCCTGCGACCCGGGGGGGTGCTGCTCATCGCCGATCACGCCTCGGTGGCCCCGTGGTCGTGGGCGGACCCCGACACCGTGTTCCCCTCCCCCGACGAGCTCCTGACCGGCCTCTCCCTCGACTCCGAGCTGTGGGAGGACGTACGGGCGGAGAATCGCGACCGCGTCAGCGACGGGCCCGGCGGACAGCGCGCCACCGTGACCGACACCGTCCTCACGCTCACCCGCCGAGCCGAGCCATGAGCGCTCAGCGCGTCGGACTCGTGCGCGGCCCGACCGGCCGGCGATGGCCCGGCTGACGTGCGGTCGTCGATCGTGACCCACCGCTCGAGGCACGACGGCGAGCTGCCGAAGACCTCCGCGACCTGCGCGAGCGATGCCTCTGCGCCGCGCTGGACCGGATCACGCCCTCACGGAGCTCGTCGGGGCGGGGCGAGTTCGACGCCGATGCTCGGGTGAGCGTTAGCGTGGGACACACAGGTCGTCGAACCCAGGCGGCCTGCACCTCGACGTGGCGTATGGCCGATGACCGCACCGTGCAAGACACCGCTGTCAGGCTCACCGGCGGGAAGGTGCCGACATGACCACGCCGCCTCTACGGGGTGCGAGCTGTTAGTAGAGGAGAAGTGCGTGCGATGACGCGGTTCCGGATCGGGCACTTCCTGAAGACACGCCTGTGGGCGATCCCGTTGTTGTTCGTCCTCGGCGGCGTGGGTCTCTCGCTGATCGCGACGGCGGTCGACGACGGCGAGATGGTCCCTCGAAGCGTCTCCGGCGACCCCGCGGCGGCCTTGCAGATCCTGTATCTGATCGCGTTCTCGATGCTCACACTGACCGGGCTGGTGCTGTCACTGGTCGTGGTGGTGGTGCAGCTGGGCATGGGGGTGTTCTCGCCGCGGATCGTTCGTCAGATCCTGCAGGACCGTCCGAGCCAGGCGGCGATCGGGCTCTTCGCCGGGACGTTCGCGTTCTCGATCCTGGCGCTCCGGCGCGTCGGGACCGACTCGGGGACGGTGCCCGGCCTGGCCGTGATCGTGGCGATCGTCCTGGTGCTGGCGTGCATCGTGACGTTGGTCTGGTACGTGAACCACATCGGTCAGTCCTTGCGCGTCGCGGCGCTCGTGGGCTGGGTCGCCGAGGACACCCTGACGACGCTCGAGCACGTGTTCCCCGACCATGGCGATGGGGGCGACGGATTGGAGCCCGGGCTGATCGCCACCCCGCGCAGCGGGGTGATCTTCGCCGTCGGCCATGACCGGCTCGTCTCCCTCGCGGAGCAGGCTGGCTGTCGACTGGTCCTGCTCTGGTCGGTGGGTGACTTCGTGCCCACCGGTGCTGCGCTCTTCCGCGTGGTCGGCGATCCGGCGTCGCCGCTGCCGCCGGGCAAGGTGACCAAGTGTGTCGTCCTCGGGCCCGAGCGGACGTTGAACCAGGACGTCGCCTATGGCATTCGGCTGTTGGTCGACATCGCTGAAGGCGCGCTCACGTCGGGCCCGTTCGCTGATCCGACGACCGCGGTCCAGGCCATCGACCGGCTGCACGACATCCTGCGCGCCATGGTCAGGCGGCCGCTGGACGACGGGCGCTACCACGACGCGCAGGGGGAGCTCCGGCTCGTGGTGCCGACCCTGCACTGGGAGGGCTTCGTCGGCTTGGCCTTCGATGAGCTGCGACAGGTCGGGGCCGCGTCACCGCAGGTCACCAGGAGATTGCAGGCGGCGCTCGAGGATCTTCTCAGCGTGGCACCGCTGAGGCGCCGCGCCGCGCTCGAGCGTCAGATGCGGTTGCTCGAGTTCTCGGTGGCCAAGGTGTCGCGGCACGACGAGGACCGGGACGCCGCGCTGATACCCGATCCGTCCGGCATCGGCTCCGGTCCGGACCGGGTCGGCCCCATCAAGCTCTGACCGGCAAGATCGCGGCGCACCCGCGTCGCGCACGGTCCTTGGCGGCGTCGTGGGTGCCCGGGCCGATCCGCATCCCGGCCCGAGCAGAGACGGTGCCATCGGGTCGATCCCGAACCTCACGCTGCTCGTCGAGGCACCTGGCGCGACACCTGCTCCGAACCCGGCACGGGACAGAATGCACAGAAGGGCGCCGATTGCAGGCGAAGGGCTGCGAGACTCCTCCATGGTTCCGCACGCGGCGGTCGGAGGGAGGCGTCATGGCATTGATGACCGAGGTGCTCCTCGTGAGCGGTGTGGCACTCGACCTTGTTGGTGCGGGGGTCCTCTCGCACGCACACAACGCCGAGTCGATAGTCGAGCTTCGCGAGGAGATCGGAGAGGAAGGTTCTGCAGTCGGAGAGCCGGATGCGCTGTCAACCCATGCGCAACTCCTAGCGGAAAAACGGATCGGGTTCCTGTTCTTGACCGTGGGACTCGTTCTCTATCTGAGCGGCATCGTCTCGAAGTCCTCTGAGAACTTGGTGCTGATGGCCGGTGTAGCGGTGGCCGTGGTGGTGTTTGCCGTCCTCTGCAGCCTTGTCTTCACGCGGGTCGTTGGATCTCGGATTCGCGATCAGGCGCGCCAGGCGAGCGAGCAACGGAACCCCGAGGCGCTGCCTGAGCAGTAGTTCCTCCAGGCATACTCATCTCGCGTGGGGCGAGCTGCCGCTGATTCAACGTGAGCATGCCCATCGTCGGCGCCCCATCGTCAGCACTCTTATGCTTGGGCCGACTGATCCCTGACACGAGCAATTGGCGGCGGAGTGATGCACGTCGGATGAGTAGGGGCCGGCAACGGATCGGTGCGCCTGGCACACGGGATCACTGTGGTGCGATTTTGCACGGACGCGTCCGTGAACGTCGCGCGTCGCTACGGGGACTGGACGCTAGAGGACCGCGCCGCGGGGCGCGACTTCCACCGCGGCAACACCCCTTGCGTACAGCACCAGGAGCCGGTCGCCGTGTCTACAGCGGAGGACGCCGGACTCCTGGGAAAGTGTGCTGACGACGTGGTCAATGACCTCGTCCTCACTCCCCGCGCTGCGGTCGTCGTAGGTGACGTCCATGCTGTCGCCGCTGACGAGACGGACACGAAGCACAAGACCTTTCATGCCTCGCACACTAGACGGGCGCGACGCACACCCATCGTGAATCTCCAGGGCTGAGGCACTGTGACTCTTGCGGAGCAGGTCGCAACCCGGCAGGCGGCGGAACGCATCCCGCGATCATGGGACAGCTCGACGAGCTGAGGGGCCTTCGCCGTCAGGATGCCGACGGCCTGCTTGAGGAGTTCGAGGGAGCGTGCCCTGACGTCGTCCTTGTTGCCGGACGGCATCTCCGGGAGCCCCCCGGTGACGAGCTTCTGCACCTCGGGCGATGCGGCCTTGACCGCCTTGCTCGCTGCGAACGACTCCTTGAACGTGTCGAAGAACCCGGGCTCCGCTTGCCCCACGAGGGCGCTGGCGCGCAGGGCAGCGGACCGGACGGTCTTTTGTTCGTCCTCGGTCAGTGCGGCTGTGGGCTGTTGCGGCTCCGTCATGAGCTGCTCCTAGTGACTCCGGGGGTGCGGGGATGAG
>NZ_CADCUP010000103.1 GCF_902805925.1 uncultured Nocardioides sp. | reverse complement strand
CACCGGCGTCCGGTGCGGTTGCCTCGGCCGGGGCTGCGGCGCGCGCGACCTGCTTGCCCTCGGCCCTGGCGACCGCCTCGGCCACCTTCTGCTGGATCAGGTCGATGTCGGGATCCGCGGTGTTGATCATCGGCGGCACGAGCGAGAGCGTGGCGATCTTCTGCGACTTGGCGCGCAGGGCCAGGCCCATGAAGTTGTCGACCTCGCTGTGCGGGACGTTCGTCGAGATCATGTCGGTGCTGGCCTCGGCGATGTCCTGGAAGTTGCGCACGGCGACCTCCGGGCTGACCTGCGCGAGCATCGCGCCCATCACGCACTTCTGGCGCGCCATGCGGGAGTAGTCGTCCGAGCCCTCACGGGACCGGGCGAACCACAGGGTGTCGTGGCCGTCGAGCACGCGGGTGCCCGGCTCGATGTAGCCGGTGACGTCGCTGCCCAGGCCTCCGACGGGGATCCGGTCGCGGACGGTGAGCTCGACACCGCCGACGGCGTCCACCAGGTCGCGGAACCCCTGGAGGTTGACCATCGCCCAGTAGTTGATCTTCAGGTCCGTGATCCCCTCGACCGCCATCACGGTGGCGTCCACGCCCGGGTGCTCGGAGTCGGTGAAGAGGTCCAGGTTCTCGCCGGCCCAGGTGCTGACGCCGTTGAGGTAGCAGCCGTCGCAGTCGAAGCCCTTCGGGAACTCGCGGTCCATGACCGAGCCCTCCCGGAACGGGAAGTTGGCCATGTTGCGGGGCAGGCTGACCAGCACGGTCTTCCCCGACTCGGCGTCGATGCTGGCCACCGTCAGGGAGTCCGGGCGCAGGCCCGTACGACCCGCGCCGGAGTCACCGCCGAGCAGCAGCACGTTGAAGCGGCCCTCGTGGGCACCGACGACGTCGCCGTTGCCGAACATCGTGACCATGAAGTCGCGCTGCACGCCGACCATGTGCGCACCGAAGAGCAGGGTGCCGGCGACGGAGAAGCACAGGACCCCGTTGACGCCGACGGCCGCCAGCCGGTGGTCCTGGCGCAGGGTCAGCGGCTGGCCGATGCGCCACGCGTCGACGAAGAGCGCCGCCCAGCCGATGGCCAGCAGCATCAGGACCAGGCGCAGCAGCCCGAGCAGCATGGTGTTGGAGACCGCCCAGAAGGCGAAGTCGCGCGAGCCGATGCTCATCACCAGCGCACCGAGGCCGACGAGCAGCAGCAGGAACCAGATGCGCAGGGCGATCCTGCCGATGCGCCGGTCGCCCGCGGCCAGCTGCGCGGATCCCGGCATCACCAGCGTCATCACCATCAACGACACCGCGCGCCGGAAGCGCACGCTGGCGGCGCGGTCGGGGACACGGTCGACGCCGCTGGCGGCACCGAGGGTCGAGGAGGATGCGGGCGGCATCGGGGCACCTCTGCTGGGGAAGGGGGCAGGGCTGGTCCACCAAGTATCACCAGTCACAGCCGTCACATCTGTGCAGGCACGCCGAGGCCGGCGGCGGCTCAGCCCGTGCCGCGGCAGGCCGGCGCCGCGACGAGCGCGGCGTCCGGGCCGGTCACCGCTCCTTCCGGCCCCGGGCGATCTCCTCCTTGCGGGCCAACCGGTGCGCCCGCCGGATCTCGGCCTCGCGCTGACGGCGTACCTCCTCCGGGGCGTCGACCAGCAGACCGGGCACCGGCCGCGAACGGCCGTCGGCGTCGATGGCCACGAAGACGAAGTAAGCCGACGCGACGTGCAGCGGCTCGTCGGCCGCACTCCCCCACGGCTGCGCCTCGACCCGCACGCCGATCTCCATCGAGGAGCGCCCCGCCCAGTTGACCTGGGCGAAGGTGCGCACGATGTCGCCGACGTGCACCGGCTGCAGGAGCACCATCTCGTCGAGCGCCGCCGTCACGGCCGGGCCTCCGCTGTGTCGCTGGGCGACCGCCCCGGCCGTGGAGTCGGCCAGCTTCATGATGTCGCCGCCGTGCACGTTGCCCAGCAGGTTCGCCTCGGTGCTGCTGGTGATGATGCCCAGCGACACCCGCGAGTACGACGGGGGCAGCGCACGTGGCAGGTCGGCCCGGTCGTGCAGGGTGGTGCGCCCGTCACTCATGCGGCGCACGGTAGCGTCTCGGCCATGGCAGGACGTCCCCCGGGAAAGGGTGGCCCGGAGGAGGGCACGCCCGAGTACGACTGGCTCTACGGCGGTACCGGTGCCCCGCCCCCGGACGACGCCACCCGCACCGTGCCGCAGATGAGCAGGCCGGGGCCCGAGGAGACGCGGGTGATGCCGGCGATGTCGCGCCCCGACCAGGCCCGCGGCGACCGTGAGCAGGCGCCGCTCCGGGAGCCGTCCCCCGGCTACGCACCGCCACCGCCGTCGAGCCCGGAGCGCGGGAGCCGGGGCCGGCGACCGCGGCTGCCCCGTCCGCGGCTGCGCTGGATCGTGTGGGCACTGCTGCTCTGGTTGGTCTTCCTCGTCGCGGTGCCGTTCTGGGCGTGGACCAAGGTGTCGAAGGTGGAGGCGTTCCCCGACGGCGAGCGCCCCGCGGAGCAGCCCGGCACGACGTACCTGCTCGTGGGCAGCGACTCGCGCGCCGACCTCACCGAGGAGCAGCGCCGCGAGCTCGGCACCGGCGGCGACGTCGGCCAGCGCACCGACACCATCATGCTGCTGCACACCGGCAGGGGCCCCAACCTGCTGATGTCGATCCCCCGCGACTCCATCGTCGAGATCCCGGGGCGCGAGGGCACCGACAAGATCAACGCCGCCTACGCGTACGGCGGCCCGGCGCTGCTCATCCGCACCATCGAGCAGAACACCGGCATCCGGGTCGACGACTACGTCGAGATCGGCTTCGGCGGCTTCGTCGGCATGGTCGACGCGCTGGGCGGGATCGAGATCTGCCCGACCAACGCGATGAAGGACCCCGACGCGAACCTCGACATCCCCGAGGGCTGCCAGGAGGCCGACGGCGGCACCGCACTGGGCTACGCCCGCTCGCGCAAGACCTCCGCCCAGCTCGGCGACGTCAAGCGCGCCCAGCACCAGCGCGAGGTCGTCTCGGCGATCGGCCGCGAGGCCGTCTCGCCGTGGACCGTCGTCAACCCGGTGCGCTACTACCGCCTGGCCATGGCCTCCTCGCGCTCCTTCGACGTGGGCGAGGGCACCAGCGCCCTGTCGCTGGGCCGCTTCGCCTTCGCGATGACCCGGGTCGACGGCAGGAACGGCCTGACGTGCGGGGTGCCGATCCGCGACCTGGCGGTCACCTGGGACGAGCCGCGCTCGCAGGAGATGTTCGAGCACATCATCGACGACGACACCGAGGGGATCCCCGAGGGGCTCTGCACGCCCTCTGGCCTGCCCCGCCCGTAGCCGGTCACCAGGGCAGGTCGGTGGCGTCCAACGGCACCACCAGCAGCCCGATGACGCGGCGGTCGCCGTCGTAGGCGACCCGGCCGAGCCAGGCGCCGCCTCGCACTCGAGCGTGGTCTGGCCGAGCCGTCGCCGCCGTTGTCAGCCTATGGTCGACACGCCGGACCGGAGACCCGTCACCGCAGCGAGAGGGTCGCCGCGGCCAGGCGGGTGACGCGATCCCAGTCGCCCACCGCGACGGCATCCCTGGGCGTGAGCCAGGAGCCCCCGACGCAGCCCACGTTCGGCAGCGCCAGGTAGCTCGTCGCCGAGACCGAGGTGATCCCGCCGGTCGGGCAGAACCGCACGTCGGGCACCACCGAGGCGACCGCCGAGAGGTACGACGCCCCGCCGGAGGCCTCGGCCGGGAAGAACTTCAGCTCGTGCACCCCGGCCTCCCGGACCGCGAGCACCTCGGACACCGTGGCCGTGCCGGGCAGGAAGGGCAGGCCGGTGGACACCAGGGCGTCCAGCAGGGACGGCGTGGCACCGGGCGAGACGAGGAAGCGGGCACCGGCGTCGTGGGCCCGCTTCGCGTGGTCGGCTCCCAGGACCGTGCCGGCGCCGACGAGGATCTGCGGCACCTCCGCGGCGATGGCGCGGATCGCGTCGAGCGCCGCCGGCGTGCGCAGGGTCAGCTCGATCACGCGCACGCCCCCGGTCACCAGCGCCCGGGCCAGTGGAACGGCGTGCGCCACGTCCTCGACGACGACCACCGGGATCACCGGGGTGCGGTCGAGCAGCGACTCAGACGGGCTGGACAAGGCGCACCTCCCGGCCGTCGAGGTCGGAGGCGCCGTACGCCGGGAAGACGCTCGCGCCGGCGTCGGCCGGGCCCACGGTGGCCCGGAAGGCCGCGAACAGCTCGCGGCCCGTGCCGGACCAGCCCTCTCCCTGGAGGGCGCCGCCGGTGGGCTCGCGCGAGGCCAGGTCGGCATCGATCTCGAGGGTGCCGGACCCGGCGTCGAGGGTGATCCGGTCACCGTCCCGGACCCGCGACAGCGGGCCGCCGACCGCGGCCTCGGGCGTGAGGTGGATGGCTGCCGGGACCTTGCCCGACGCCCCCGACATCCGGCCGTCGGTGACCACGGCGACCCGCTGGCCGCGGTCCTGGAGCACCCCGAGGGCCGGGGTGAGCTTGTGCAGCTCGGGCATCCCGTTGGCGGCCGGGCCCTGGTAGCGGATCACCGCCACGAAGTCACGGCCGTCCAGCTCACCCGCGGCGAAGGCGGCGAGGAAGTCGGCCTGGTCGTCGAAGACGATCGCGGGGGCGGCCACCGTGCGGTGCTCCGGCCTCACCGCCGAGGTCTTCACGACGCTCGTCCCCAGCCCTCCGGTGAGCACCTTGAGGCCGCCGTCGGGCGCGAACGGCGCGTCGGCCGGGCGCAGGACGTCGAGGTCGAGGCTGGTCTTCGCGCCCTCCTCCCAGGTGACCTCGCCGCCGGCGAGCCGCGGCTCGGTCGTGTAGCGCCACAGCCCGCGGCCGGCGACGGTGAGCACGTCGTCGTGCACGAGCCCGGCGCGGAGCAGGGTGTGCACCAGGAAGGCGACCCCGCCGGCGGCGTGGAAGTGGTTGATGTCGGCCGAGCCGTTGGGATAGACCCGCGCGAGCGACGGCACGACGGCCGAGAGGTCGGAGAGGTCCTGCCACGTCAGGTGGACGCCGGCGGCGCGGGCGATCGCGACGAGGTGCATGGTGTGGTTGGTCGAGCCGCCGCTGGCCAGCAGCGCGACGCACGCGTTGACGACCGCGCGCTCGTCGACCACCTCGCCGACCGGCGTGGGGTCGCCCCCCAGGCTCGTCAGCTCGGTGACGCGCCGCCCGGCGGCCTCCGTCAGGGCCTCGCGCAGCGGCGTACCGGGGTTGACGAAGGCGGAGCCCGGCAGGTGCAGGCCGAGCACCTCCATCAGCAGCTGGTTGGAGTTCGCGGTGCCGTAGAAGGTGCAGGTGCCCGCGGAGTGGTACGACGCGGCCTCGGCGGCCAGCAGGTCCTCGCGCCCGACCTTGCCCTCGGCGTGCAGCTGGCGCACGCGCGCCTTCTCGCCGTTGGGCAGGCCGGAGGGCATCGGCCCGGCAGGCACGAAGATCGTCGGCAGGTGGCCGAACGACAGCGCGCCGATCAGCAGGCCGGGCACGATCTTGTCGCACACGCCGAGCATCAGCGCTCCGTCGAACATGTCGTGCGACAGCGCGATCGCGGTCGACATGGCGATCACGTCGCGGCTGTAGAGCGAGAGCTGCATGCCGTCGCGGCCCTGGGTGATCCCGTCGCACATCGCGGGCACGCCGCCGGCGACCTGGGCGATGCCGCCGCCGCCGATGACCGCCCGCTTCAGCTGCCGTGGGTAGGTCTCGAACGGCTGGTGCGCCGAGAGCATGTCGTTGTAGCTGGTGACGATCGCGACGTTCGGCTTGGTGCGGCCGCGCAGGGCCTGCTTGCCCGGCTCGTCGGAGGCGGCGAAGCCGTGCGCGAGGTTGGCGCAGGCCAGCCTGCTGCGGGCGGGGCCCCGGTCGGCCGCCGCGCGGATGCGCCGGAGGTAGGCCGCCCGCGAGGTCGCGCTGCGCTCCACGATGCGGTCGGTGACGGCTCGGACCGTGGGGTGGATGGGTGTGGTCACTGGTCTGACTCCTGCCAGATACGGCCGTCGCGCTCGATGAGGGTCGCGGCGGCGGTGGGGCCGGACGTGCCGGCGGCGTAGCGCTTCGGACGGTCGGGCGCCGTTGCCCACCGGGTGAGGATCGGCTCGATCCAGGTCCAGGCGGCCTCGACCTCGTCGCGGCGCATGAACAGCGTGGGGTTGCCCTTCATCACGTCCATGAGCAGGCGCTCGTAGGCGTCGGGCGAGGCCTGGTCGAAGGCGGTGGCGTAGCTCAGGTCGAGGGAGACCGGGCGCAGCCGGTAGCCACCGGGGCCGGGCTCCTTGGCGGTCAGGTGCAGGCGCATGCCCTCGTCGGGCTGCACCTGGATGTGCAGGCGGTTGGGCGTGGTCGCGCCCTCGCTGTGCGGGAACATCACGTGCGGCGGCTCCTTGAAGACCACCACGATCTCCGACGCGCGCCGGTCCATCCGCTTGCCGGTGCGCAGGTAGAACGGCACGCCGGCCCAGCGCCAGTTCTGCACCTCCGCGCGCAGCGCCACGAACGTCTCGGTCGAGCTGTCGTCGTGGCCCAGCTCCTCGGCGTACGACGGCGCGGGGGCGCCGTCGACCAGGCCGGCGGTGTAGCGGCCACGCACGGTGTCGCGGTCGACGTCGGCAGGCGCCATCGGCCTGAGGGCCTGCAGCACCTTGAGCTTCTCGTCGCGCACCGTCTCCGCGTCGATGTAGGTCGGCGGCTCCATGGCGACCAGGCAGAGCAGCTGGAGCAGGTGGTTCTGCACCATGTCGCGCAGCGCGCCGGAGTGGTCGTAGTACCCCCCGCGCTCCCCCACGCCGAGGGCCTCCGCCACCGTGATCTGCACGTGGTCGACCCAGCGCGAGTTCCACAGCGGCTCGAGGAAGGTGTTGGCGAAGCGCGTGACCAGGAGGTTCTGGACGCTCTCCTTGCCGAGGTAGTGATCGATCCGGAAGATCTGCGACTCCTCGAAGACCGAGCCGACGGCGTCGTTGACGGCCCGGGCGGAGGCCAGGTCCTGGCCGACGGGCTTCTCCATCACCACGCGGGCGTTCGCGTCCGCGGCGTCGATCTGGTCGAGCCGCTCGCAGATGGGCCCGAAGAGCCCGGGGGCCACGGCGAGGTAGAAGACGCGAACGGCGTCGTCATGGCGGGCCCGGTCCTTGAGCAGGCCGTGGAGGTGGTGCCAGTCGTCGTCCTCGAGGACGTCGAGCCGGACGTGGTGCACGCGGGCCAGGGTGCGGGCCACCGAGGCGTCGTCGAGCCGTGCCGCGTCGACGTGCCGGCCGAGGGCGTCCGCGACCAGGGCGCGGTAGCCGTCGTCGTCGAGGTCGGTGCGGGTGACGCCGATGATCCGGGTGTCCGCGGGCAGGTGCCCCTCCCGGTCGCGGAGGTAGAGCGCAGGCAGCAGCTTGCGCAGGGCGAGGTCGCCGGAGCCGCCGAAGACGGTGAAGTCGCAGACCTCGGGCGTCGTGGGGGCTGGTTGCAGGGCACTCATGGTGTCCACGCTAGGAAGGTCTTACGCTCTTGGCAAACGTAAGCCGTGAACTTGCCAGACATATCTAGGTGAGTACAGTGCCCGGGCCGACCGAGATGATGAAGGAGGGCCGATGGACGTGGTCCGTCCGACGTCTGCGGGTGATGTTCTGGAGCTGGTGCGCACGGGCCTGGCCCGCACCCGCGCGGACGTCGGTCAGCTCACCGGGCTCTCCCGCACCGCCGT
>NZ_CADCUP010000102.1 GCF_902805925.1 uncultured Nocardioides sp. | reverse complement strand
GTCCGGCGGCTCCACCTCGGCGGGGTCGTGGTGTTCGCCGACAACATGGTCTCCACCGGCCAGATCCGCGGGGTCAACGCCACGCTGCGCCGCGACGTACGCCGGCCGTGGCCGCTGCTCGTCGCCGTCGACCAGGAGGGCGGCGCCGTCGAGCGGGTCAAGGGCGACGCCACCCGGTTCCCGGCGTTCATGTCGGCCGGTTCCGCCCGCGATCCGTCGCTGACGCAGCGGGCGTACGCCGCGAGCGCGGCCGAGCTGCGCGGCCTCGGCTTCAACCTCGACCTGGCCCCGGACGCCGACGTGACCGTCGGCCCGGCCGACCCCACCATCGGCGCCCGCTCCGTCGGCTCCGACCCCGCGCTGGTCTCGGCGCACGTCGCGGCCGCGGCGCGCGGCCTCGCCGCGGGCGGGATCGTGCCGGTGCTCAAGCACTTCCCGGGGCACGGGTCGGTGCCGGCCGACAGCCACCGCACGCTGCCGGTCCAGGGCCGCACCCTGGAGCAGCTGCGCGGCACCGACCTGGTGCCGTTCGCCGACGCCGTGGCGGCCGGCGCCTCCGCGATCATGGTCGGCCACCTCGACGTCCGGGCCGTCGACCCGCGGGTGCCCGGCTCGCTGTCGCGCAAGGTCGTCACCGGCCTCCTGCGCCAGGACCTCGGCTTCGAGGGGCTCGTGGTCACCGACGCGCTCGACATGGCCGGCGTCGCCGCCGGACGCCGGCCCGGGGAGGTCGCGGTCAAGGCGCTCCGGGCCGGCAACGACGTGCTGCTGATGCCCAGCGACCCCGCGGCCGCTCGCGCGGGCATCGTGGCAGCGGTGCGCGAGGGCCGCCTGAGCCGCGACCGGCTCGAGCAGGCGGCCGCCCGGCAGGTCGCCCTGCTGCTGCACCACCGCGCCACCGCGGCGAAGGGCGCGCGGCCCGGCTCCGGGCGGGCGGCGTCCCGCGCGCTCTCGGCAGCGGCGGTCACGTCGGTGTCGGGTCCCTGCGAGGGCGCGCTCATCAGCGGACCCGTGGTGCCGATCGGCGCGCCGGTCGCGGTCGCCGGCTTCCGCGCCGCGGCCGCGGCGGCCGGCCTGGCCCTGGGCCGCATCGCCTACGAGAAGCCGCCGAGGCCGCCGAAGCGGGCCAAGAAGCGGCTGCGGCAGTGGCGCAGGATCGATCCCACGCCGGTCTACCAGGGGACCCCGCTCGCCTTCACCGGCTACCGCGGCGGCGCCACCGCGGCGCCGGTGGTGGTCGCCACCGACACGCCGTACGTCCTCGGCCGGGTCTCGGCAGGCGTCCGCCTCGCGACCTACGGCGAGACGCCGGGCGCGATGGCGGCGCTGGTGGAGGTGCTGGCCGGCCGGGCGACGGCGCCGGGACGCCTGCCCGTGCAGGTCGCGGGCGTGCCCCGGCGCGGCTGCTGACTCAGTACGGCGTGCTGCGGGCCAGGGCGAGGGTCCGGTCGAGCTGGAACGGCTGGTTCTGCATGAACAGCCACGGCCTGCCGAACCACAGGTAGCCGTCGACGTGCTCACGCGCCAGCGCGTTCGCGCGGGCGGAGAGGCCCCACGCGGGATCGGCGACGTCGGTGGTCGGCGGGATGCCCAGGGTGACACAGACGCGCTGGGCGGGCCGCGTGCACACCGGCGCGTGGTCGTAGCAGGTCCCCGTGGCCCGCGGCAGGTCGCAGGTGTCGATGCGGTCGTACTTGCGGTGGAAGTCCCCGGCGCGGAAGCCGCGACCGTTCTGGGTGGTGTTGACGACCACGGCCTTGCCGGGCATGCCGCGCTCGGCGAGCAGCCGCACCACCCGGGCGCCGAAGCGGACCTGGCGCTCGGTCGTGTCGTAGTGCGTGCCGTTGAGGGCGATGCCGCGGGCGTGCCGCACGCCACCGAGCCGGGCGATCCTCGCGGCCTTCGCCGGGTCGTCGTTCGGCCAGTCGGCGGCGCCGACCTCGACGTACACGCTGGTGTTCGGCAGGGCGCTGAGCACCCGGGTGCCGTAGCTGATCAGGCGCGCGTGATGCCTGGGGCTCCCCGGCGCGCACAGCACGAACGGGCCGTCGGGCTGCTGGACCACCGCGACGTGGGCGCTGCCGATGGCGGCGGCCAGCGCGTCGAACCAGCCCTTGTAGGCGGCCTGCTCGGCGGGCGTCGAGACCCGGCGGCACGCCTCCTGCTCCCACGGCTCCATGCGGAACGTCGCGAGCTGCACGAGCGCCTCGGGGTCGCCGGCCTGGGCGGTGGCGATGTAGCGGCCCACCACCTTCTGCAGCTTCTCGGTCGACCACCAGGAGCCCAGCCACGCCGCCTTGGGCTGCATGGCCACCCCGGCCAGCAGGGCCTGGTCCGCGCCGCTCGCGGCGCGGTAGGCGTCCAGGGTCGGGTCGAGGTCGGCGCGGCCCCACGTCCGGCCCGCGAGCGGGTTGTCGGCCGTGCGGCTGGCGTACGACGCGCCGGCCGACGGCGACCCGGTCGACAGCGACTCGGTCGGCAGGAAGGTGGTGGCGGGGGCGGCCAGGGCGTGGGCGACGGCGGGCACGGCCAGGGCGAGGAGGGCGCCGGCCAGGCTCGCGCGCGTCAGCACGCGCCGTCCTGCGGATCGGGGGAGAGTCGGCATGCCCCTGAAGGTAAGGGAGATGTCGGCGAGGCGTGGACGCTTCGCCGAAGTCAGTAGGGCCGCACCAGCAGGGCGGTGCCGTGCCCCTCGACGCGGGTGAGCACCAGGGTCGCCGTCTCCTCGCCCCGCAGCGCGAGCCGCTTGCGCAGCTGGTCGGGCACGACGTCGACGCCCCGCTTCTTGATGGTCAGGCTGCCGATGCCGCGCGCGCGCAGCGCCGCCCGCAGCGGCTTCTCGCGGTAGGGCAGCTCCTCCAGCACCTGGTAGGAGGTCGCGAAGGGCGTGCGGTACGACGCGTCGGAGGTGACGTAGGCGATCCGCTCGTCGAGCAGCCCGCCGTCGACGCCGGCCGCCACGGCGGTGACGAGCCCGGCGCGGATCACCGCCCCGTCGGGCTCGTAGAGGAACCCGCCGACGCCGCGCACGGGCCTCGGCCGGTCGGCGTACGGATCGTCCTCGGAGGTCATGGACGCCAGGCCGCCGACCCCGATCACGGTGGCCCGCCGGGCGGTGGTGGCGAGGGCGGGCGACCACAGGGCGGCCTCCTTCACCTCACCGCGCTCGCTGACCCACTCGGCCTCGACCCCCTCGGGCACCAGGTCGTGGGGGATGCCCGGGGCGACCTTGACCACCGCGCGTCCCCGCAGCAGCCCGGTGACGAACGACCAGGGCGGGGTCCAGCCCTCGGCGTCGAAGACCCGGCCGCGCGCCCCGCGCCGGGCGGGGTCGGCGAAGGCGGCACCGAAGCCGCCGACCGCCACGGTGGTGGCGTCGGCGACCCGGACGGCCCCGGGCAGGCCGAGGGCCTCGAGGTTGGCCCGGGCGACCGCCACGCGGACGGGGTCGAGGTCGACGCCCGCGGCGGTGAGCCCGGCGCGCGCGAAGGCCACCAGGTCGCCGCCGATGCCGCAGCCGAGGTCGAGGACCGTGCCGGCGTCGGCCGCGACCAGGCGCGCGGCGCGGTGGGCCGCGACCCGGGGACGCGTCGCCTGCTCGAGCGCGTCGGGGGTGAAGTACATCCGCACCGCGTCGTCGCCGAACTTGGCGACGGCACGCGCTCGCAGCTGCACCTGGGTCAGGGCCGCCGCCGACCGCTCCGGGTCGGGCTCGACCCTGCGGATCGCCGCGGCGGAGCGCACCGGGTCCCCGTCGGCGTCGGCCCACGCGTGGGCGGCGCGATCGAGGACCTGCTGACCGGCGCCGGTCAGCAGCCAGGCAAACGTCTCGGCCTCCACGCGCTCCATCCTCGCAGGGACCGCGCTGGCACTCAGACGTGCCGAGTGCTAGCGTCTGTGCTGGCACTCTCACAGCGAGGGTGCCAGCGCTTGCGAGCAGTGCGACCCCCGCGACGGCGCACCGGCGAGCAGGCCTCTACGTGCGGGAGCCGACCGGCTCCCTCCCAGTCGACCAACAGTGGAAAGTGCAGGTTGATCAGAAGTGTCGGTCAACATCAAGCCCCTCGAGGACCGCATCGTCGTCAAGCCCCTCGACGCCGAGCAGACCACGGCCTCCGGCCTGGTCATCCCGGACACCGCCAAGGAGAAGCCCCAGGAGGGCGAGGTCCTGGCGATCGGTCCCGGTCGCATCGACGACAACGGCAACCGCGTCCCGCTCGACGTCGCCGTGGGTGACAAGGTCATCTACAGCAAGTACGGCGGCACCGAGGTCAAGTACGCCGGGGACGAGTACCTCATCCTCTCGGCCCGCGACGTCCTCGCCGTCGTCTCCTGATTCCTCCCATCGCCCGGGACGTCGCACGGGTGGGCCGTTCGCGCCCACGCCGTGCGACGCCACCCGGGCGATGGTCTTGTCCGATGGAACCTCTTCCAAGGGAGCACTGAATGCCCAAGATCCTGGAGTTCGACGAGAACGGTCGCCGCTCGCTCGAGCGCGGCGTCGACAAGCTCGCCAACGCCGTCAAGGTGACCCTCGGCCCCAAGGGCCGCTACGTCGTCCTGGACAAGAAGTGGGGAGCCCCCACGATCACCAACGACGGTGTCACCGTCGCGCGTGAGATCGAGCTCGACGACCCCTTCGAGAACCTCGGCGCCCAGCTGACGAAGGAGGTCGCCACCAAGACGAACGACGTCGCGGGTGACGGCACCACCACCGCCACCGTGCTGGCGCAGGCGATGGTCCACGAGGGCCTGCGCGCCGTGGCCGCGGGCGCCAACCCGATGGGGCTCAAGCGCGGCATGGACGCCGCCGCCGAGGCCGTCGGCGACGCCCTGCGCGAGGCCGCCCGCGAGGTGGAGTCGCGCGAGGACATGGCCTCGGTCGCGACCATCTCCAGCCGCGACAGCGTCATCGGCGACCTGCTCGCCGAGGCCTTCGACAAGGTCGGCAAGGACGGCGTGATCACCGTCGAGGAGTCCAACACCATGGGCACCGAGCTGGAGTTCACCGAGGGCATGCAGTTCGACAAGGGCTACATCTCGGCGTACTTCGTCTCCGACCCCGAGCGCATGGAGGCGGTCATCGACGACCCCTACATCCTCCTGCACCAGGGCAAGATCTCGGCCGTCTCCGACCTCCTCCCGCTGCTCGAGAAGGTCATCCAGGCCGGCAAGTCGCTCTTCATCCTCGCCGAGGACGTCGAGGGCGAGGCCCTCTCGACCCTGGTGGTGAACAAGATCCGCGGCACGTTCAACGCCGTCGCGGTGAAGAGCCCGGCGTTCGGCGACCGCCGCAAGGCCATGATGGAGGACATCGCGACGCTGACCGGCGGTCAGGTCGTGGCCCCCGAGATCGGGCTCAAGCTCGACCAGGTCGGCCTCGAGGTGCTCGGCCAGGCGCGTCGCGTCGTCGTCACCAAGGACGCCACCACGATCGTCGACGGCGCCGGCGACTCGGGCGCGGTCGAGGGCCGGGTCAACCAGATCAAGGCCGAGATCGAGGCCAGCGACTCCGACTGGGACCGCGAGAAGCTCCAGGAGCGCCTCGCCAAGCTCGCCGGCGGCGTGTGCGTGATCAAGGTCGGCGCCGCCACCGAGGTGGAGCTGAAGGAGAAGAAGCACCGCATCGAGGACGCCGTCTCCGCGACGCGCGCCGCGATCGAGGAGGGCATCGTCCCCGGCGGTGGCTCCGCGCTCATCCACGCCGTCAGCGTGCTCGACGACGAGCTCGGCCTGACCGGCGACGAGGCCGCCGGCGTGCGCATCGTGCGCAAGTCCGCCGACGAGCCGCTGCGCTGGATCGCCGAGAACGGTGGCCTCAACGGCTACGTCGTGACCAGCAAGGTCCGCGAGCTCGGCGTCGGCAACGGCTTCAACGCCGCCACCGAGGAGTACGGCGACCTGGTCGCCCAGGGTGTTCTGGACCCCGTCAAGGTCACCCGCTCCGCGCTGGTCAACGCCACCTCGATCGCGGGCATGCTGCTCACGACCGAGACGCTGGTCGTGGAGAAGCCCGAGGACCCGGACGAGTCGGCCGCACCCGGCGGTCACGGTCACGGCCACGGCCACTGACCCCAGCAGCACGCACCAGCCACTGACCCGCCCGGGCTCCCCGGGCGGGTCAGTCGCGTCGGAGTCAGTCGTCGGCGGCCGTGGCGGCCGAGCGACGCTCGCGGTCGACCGCGCCCGCCGGGCCCTCGTGCGCCCCGGTCCCGTCGGCCTCCGAGGGCGGCTCGGCGAACACCACCTCCACCCGCTCGAAGCCCTTGTGCCGCTGCATGCGCGCGTAGTCGGTGTAGGCCCGGCGGTCGGCGCGGGTGAGGTGCACGTTGTCGGTGAAGGGTGCCAGCAGGGCCCGGGGATAGAGCTGGCGGGCGATCACCACGTTGACCTCCATCGCCAGCACCGCCATCACGGCGCCGATGTAGATGAAGCCGATGAGCCCCAGCACGACGCCGAAGATCTCGGTCATCGAGGTGGTGCCGACCAGGACCGCGGAGACGTACCACGCGCCCACGAGCTGGAGCAGCTGCCACAGCACCGCCAGCGTGAAGCCCCCGGGTGCCGCGCGAAGGAAGCTGTGCTGGCCCGTCGCCGCCAGGCGGAACAGCGCGGTGAGCCCGCAACCCACCACGAGCACGGTGAACAGGGGCAGCAGCCGCGTCAGTGAGGTGTCGACCCACTGGCTGAAGGCGTCGGTGGTGGTGGCCACCGCCGACACGATCGTGACGGCGAGCAGCGACGTGCCGGCGGTGAGGAACAGCATCAGGCTCTTCACCCGCGAGTAGATCGGGTTGGGCCGGCTGTTGCGCGGCACCGACCAGACGACGTGCATGGTGTTCTGCAGCGCCTGGCCGAGGCCGAGGATGCCGTAGAGCGCGGCCAGCGACCCGACCAGCACGCCGCTGACCGAGCCGCTCAGGCCCTGCGGCCGGCCGAGCTCGTTGCCGATGATCGGGAACTGGCTGAGCGCCGAGTCGAGGATGTCCTCCTGCCACGTCGGCCGGCCCTCGAGGACGAACCCGAGGATCGAGGTGCCGAGCAGCATGAGAGGGAAGATCGCGACGAAGGCGTAGTAGGTCAGCGTCGCCGCGAGGTAGTTGCCCTGGTCGTCGAAGAACTTGTAGACGACCGCGAGCGGGAACGACACGACCGGGTGACGTTCCTGGAACCGGTCGATCCTGTCGACCACGCCGCTCATGTGGCGAGGCTACTCACCCGCCGCACGGGCCGGCCGCAGCACGGCCGGCCGGCCGGCCCGCTCGCGCGACGCGGCCGGGGAGGTCGGGGCCCCACCGGTCTGACAGGCTGAGGTGTGCCCCCGACGACCACGCCCGCGACGTTCGTCGGCGCCCGGATGTCGCCGAGGACCGCGATGGTCGTGGTCCCGCTGCTGCTGGCCGGGCTGTCGATGCTCGGGCCGTTCAGCATCGACACCCCGTTCCCCGCGTTCAAGAGGATGGGGGCGGACCTCGACGTCACCTCCGACCGGATGCAGCTGGTGGTGAGCGCCTACCTGCTGGCCTTCGGGCTGATGAGCCCCTTCCACGGGCCGCTGTCCGACGCGGTCGGGCGGCGACCGGTGATCCTCGCCGGGTGCACCGTCTTCGCGGTGGCCTCGGTCGGCTGCGCGTTCTCCACGTCGCTGCCGATGCTGCTGGGGTTCCGGGTCCTGCAGGGGCTCAGCGCCGGGGGCGGCGTCATCGTCAGCCGCACCGTCATCCGCGACGTCTTCGACGGACCCCAGGCCCAGCGGCTGATGAGCCGGGTCATGATGATCTTCGGCGTCGCCCCGGCCGTCGCGCCGATCGTCGGGGGCCTCCTGCTGCAGGCCGGTCCCTGGCCGGTGATCTTCTGGTTCCTCGCCGGCGTCGGCCTGCTCCTCGTGGCCCTGGTGGCCGTCGCGCTGCCCGAGACGCACCCCGCCGAGCGCCGTACGCCGCTGGCGGTGCGGCCGCTGCTCGGCAGCCTCGCCGAGGTCTCGCTCAACCTGGCCTTCCACCGGGTGGCGTGGGCGGCCGCGCTGGGCTTCGGCGGCCAGTTCCTCTACATCGGCTCGGCGCCGATCTTCGTCGTCGACCTGCTCGGCCGGGGCGAGCTCGACTTCTGGGTGTTCTTCGTGCCGATGATCTCGGGCGTCATGCTCGGCGCCTGGATCAGCGGCCGCGCGGCGGGCCGCGTCCCCGGGCGGCGGCTGGTGACCTGGTCCATGGTCCTCGCCACCGGCGGCGCGGTGCTCAACGTCGTCCTCGCCACGCTGCCCACGGCCGCGGAGCTCCCGTACGCCGTCGTCGGGCCCGCGGTCATCGCGGTCGGCACGGCGGCGGCGTACCCCACGCTCCAGCTGGTGCTGCTCGACATGTTCCCCCGCTCGCGCGGTGCCGCCGTCTCGATGTTCACCTTCTTCGCGCTGCTGCTCAACGGGCTCACCGTCGCGCTGGTGACGCCCTGGGTCACCCACTCCGTGCTGACCCTGGCGCTCGGCTCGGCGGTCCTGGTGGTAGCCGGCCAGCTCTGCTGGGCGTGGCACCTGCGCGCCATGGCCACGCCGGTGCCGGCCAGCCGTCCGGAGCCCAGCGAGCCCACCGAGTGCCTCTGACCGCGAGCGACGCTCGGTCACGGAGGTGTGTGCGGCGCGCGTAGGATGGAGTCTCGTCCCCCCGGCTTGCGAAAGGTCGTCGCCGACCCATGACCGACGGTCTCAACCACGAAGGCATCCCCGACAAGTTCGCGGCCCTCGGCCTGACCTACGACGACGTGCTGCTGCTGCCGGGCCACTCCGACCTCAGCCCGGTCGACATCGACACCACCTCCCGCCTGACCCGCGAGATCAGCCTGCGGGTGCCGCTGGTCAGCGCCGCCATGGACACCGTCACGGAGTCGCGGATGGCCATCGCGATGGCCCGCCAGGGCGGCCTCGGCGTCCTGCACCGCAACCTCTCGCTCGACGACCAGGCCTACCAGGTCGACCTCGTCAAGCGCACCCAGACCGGCATCATCTCCAACCCCGTCACCATCGGCCCCGACGCGACCCTGGAGGAGCTCGACCGCACCTGCGGGGAGTACCGCGTCTCCGGCCTCCCGGTGGTCGACACCGACGACCGCCTCCTCGGCATCATCACCAACCGCGACCTGCGCTTCACCCCGGTGGCGGAGTGGGCGAGCACCAAGGTCGACGAGATGATGACGCCGATGCCGCTCATCACCGGGCACGTGGGCATCTCCCGCGACGAGGCGACCCTGCTGCTGCGCAGGCACAAGCGCGAGCGCCTGCCGCTCGTCGACGACGAGGGCCGCCTGACCGGCCTGATCACCGTCAAGGACTTCGTGAAGTCCGAGCAGTTCCCGCACGCGTCGTACGACGCCGACGGCCGTCTCATGGTCGGGGCCGCCATCGGCTACTTCGGCGACGCCTGGGAGCGCGCCACGACCCTCATCGAGGCCGGCGTCGACGTGCTCGTCGCCGACACCGCGCACGGTCACGTGCGGATGCTGCTCGAGATGGTCTCCCGTCTCAAGAGCGACCCGGCGACCCGCCACGTCCAGGTGATCGGCGGCAACGTCGCCACCCGCGACGGCGCGCAGGCGTTCGTCGACGCCGGTGCCGATGCGGTCAAGGTGGGCTTCGGGCCCGGCTCGATCTGCACGACCCGCGTGGTGACCGGGTGCGGCGTGCCGCAGGTGACGGCGGTCTACGAGGCGTCGCTCGCCGCGAAGCCGGCCGGGGTGCCCGTCATCGCCGACGGCGGGCTGCAGCAGTCCGGCGACATCGCCAAGGCCCTCGTGGCCGGCGCGGAGACCGTGATGATCGGCTCGATGCTGGCCGGCACCGAGGAGTCGCCCGGCGAGGTGGTGCTCGTCAACGGCAAGCAGTACAAGGCCTACCGCGGGATGGGCTCGCTCGGCGCGATGAGCAGCCGGAGCAAGAAGAGCTACTCCAAGGACCGCTACTTCCAGGCCGAGATCCTCAGCGACGACCTGATCGTGCCGGAGGGCGTCGAGGGCCAGGTGGCCTACCGCGGACCGCTTTTTGCGGTCGCGCACCAGCTCGTCGGCGGGCTCACCCAGTCGATGTTCTACGTCGGTGCGCGCACGATCCCCGAGCTGCAGGAGCGCGGCCGCTTCGTGCGCATCACGTCGGCCTCGCTGAAGGAGAGCCACCCCCACGACGTGCAGATGACCGTCGAGGCTCCCAACTACACCGGTCGCTGACCCCCGAAGTGTTCACCTCACCGTCGTAGACGGGCGGGGGCGGCTGCCCCTACGTTCGACACATCAGGGAATCGGGGCCCTGTTCACACACGGCACATGGTCACGAGCGCGGTCTCGATCCGATTCATCTCGGGAGAGGAAAACCGCGTGCGCACAAGCCTCGTGACGTCGATCGGCGTAGCCGCCGTCGTCAGTCTGACCATACCCAGCCTGGCCGGGGCCGTCGTCGCCGACGACGAGGAGGTGAGCCCCGGCCAGCAGCAGACACTCGACCTGGGCATCCAGGTGGCGCCCAAGGGGGCCGACGTGGCCGCCCGCAGGACGCCCTCCACCAGCCCCAACCCCTACCTGGCCAACCTGCCGGACGTCTCCGAGGCCGACTACTTCACCTGGAACAAGGCGATGCACGCCAAGGCGGACGCCCGCGCCGGCTCCGCCAGGCTGGCTGCCAACCGCCGTACGGCGTCCTCCCCCTCCGCCTCGGCGCTCCCGCCGCCCTTCGTCCACGACGAGGAGGAGCCGGCGGGCACCTTCGGCTCCAACGACACGGCCCCCGACGCCGAGCCGGTCCAGGACTTCGGCACGGCGGCCGCACGCAACAACCGGGTGCGCATCCTGGGCCACCTCGCCGACCTGCGCGGCACGGTCCGAGCCATCACCACGGCCGAGGACCAGGGCGCCATCCCGCTGGCCACGCCCACGGGCATCGTCGGCCGCGGTGCGGTCCGCACCAGCTCGGTGCTGGGCGACGGCCCGCACGGCCAGGCCCCGGGCGACGGCACCAACGACTTCGACTTCTACAAGGTCAACGTCGCCGCGGGGCAGTCCATCCTCGCCGACACCGAGGGCAGTGCGGCGGCGACCGACACCATCCTCGCGGTCTACGACGCCGAGGGCACACCCCTGGCGGCCGACGACGACAGCGGCACCGGCGTGCTCAGCAGCCTCAGCTACACCCCCGAGGCGGCCGGCGACTACTACGTGCTGGTCGCGGGCTTCTCGTTCGAGGGTCCGTTCCCGGCCGACCCGTTCGACTCGGGCAGCGGCAGGGGCGGGGCCGCCAAGGGGCCCTACAGCCTCGCCATCTCGGTGCAGCAGGTCGACGCCGACTGGTACGCCGTGCGCCTGCGCCCCGGTGACGTCCTGGGCGGGGTGGGCGAGGGCGGTGCGACAGGCCTGAAGGTCATCACCCCGAGCGGTGAGGAGCGCGTGGGTGGCGTCGGCACCGACGCCTCCTCGCTCTACCCGCCGACCTCGCCGCTCCCGGGCGGTGGCAACACCACGATCGCCTACGTCGCCGAGGAGGCCGGCTGGTACGCCGTCGGCGTCACCGGGACCACCGGCCGCTACGACGTGACCGTCGAGGGCTACCGTCCCGGCGCCCGGACCGACCGCACCGCGCGCACCCAGACGGTGCTGCTCGACTTCGCCCCCGGCCGCGTCAACGCGGCCACGTGGGGCGGGCCCGGCGTGCGCACCGTCTCCCCGTTCTCCTCGTTCGTGCCGAGGTGGGGCATCGCCCGCGCTGACGCCCGCAAGGTCGAGAACCGCGTCCTGGCGACGGTCCGGGAGAACCTGCGGGCCGAGCTCCAGACCGGCGGGCTGAACCCCGACGTCAACGTCGAGGTGCTCAACGCCCGCACCAGCCCCGAGCTGATCAACAAGGAGAACGTGTCGCGCATCCACGTCGCCGGCACGATCGCGGAGTCCGGGATCGACACGATCGGCATCGCGCAGTACATCGACCCGGGCAACTACGGGCACGAGGACGAGGCCATCGTGCTGCTCGACGTGCTCAGCGCGCCGGCCGGCCCGGCCTCGTCGCTCAACACGTTCCTGAGCGCCTCGAGCGACCGGGTCGAGTTCGTCTCGGCCGCGGTGGGCAACGTCGTCGCGCACGAGGTGGGACACACCATCGGCAACTACCACACCGACAACGCCGACGAGATCGGCAACGTCATGGACTCCGGTGGCGCGAACTTCGCGAAGAACCTGTACGGCGTCGGCCCGGACGGCATCGGCGGCACCGCCGACGACGACGACGTCCGGTTCGTCACCGACCGGTACTCGCCGGTCGAGGGCTTCACCGGCCTGGAGAACACCCTCAACGTGAGCGCCTGGGCCTACTCCGGACGCTGACGCTCGCAGCATCCCACCGCGGCCAGGACGGGCGGCCCCACCCCGAGGGGTGGGGCCGCCCGTGCGCGTGGGGGATGGGGCGCGGACGCCGTTAGGCTGGTGCGGTGACCGAGATCGAGATCGGCAAGGCCAAGCGCGCTCGCCACGCATACTCCTTCGACGACATCGCGATCGTGCCCTCGCGGCGCACCCGCGACCCTGAGGAGGTCAGCGTGGCGTGGCAGATCGACGCCTACCGCTTCGAGCTGCCCGTGCTCGCGGCGCCGATGGACTCGGTGATGTCACCCGCGACCGCCATCGGGTTCGGCCGGCTGGGCGGCCTCGGCGTGCTCAACCTCGAGGGTCTCTGGACCCGCTACGACGACCCCTCCGAGCTGCTCGAGGAGGTGTCCCGCCTCCAGGGCGCCGACGCCACCCGCCGTATGCAGGAGATCTACACCGAGCCGATCAAGCCCGAGCTCATCACCGCGCGGCTCAACGAGGTGCGCGACGCAGGCGTCACCGTCGCCGGGTCGCTGTCGCCCCAGCGCACCAAGGAGTTCGCCAAGGCCGTCGTCGACGCGGGGGTCGACATGTTCGTCATCCGCGGCACCACCGTCTCGGCCGAGCACGTCTCCAGCCAGTCCGAGCCGCTGAACCTCAAGGAGTTCATCTACGAGCTCGACGTGCCCGTGATCGTCGGTGGCTGTGCCACCTACCAGGCGGGACTGCACCTGATGCGCACCGGCGCCGCCGGCGTGCTGGTCGGCTTCGGCGGCGGCGCGGCGCACACCACGCGCACGGTCCTGGGTGTCGCCGTGCCGATGGCCAGTGCGGTGGCCGACGTCGCCGCCGCCCGCCGCGACTACCTCGACGAGTCCGGTGGCCGCTACGTCCACGTCATCGCCGACGGGTCGATCGGTCGCTCCGGCGACATCGCCAAGGCCATCGCCTGCGGCTCCGACGCGGTCATGGTCGGCTCGCCGCTGGCTCGCGCCGCCGACGCCCCCGGCCGGGGCTTCCACTGGGGTGCCGAGGCGCACCACGCCGCGCTGCCGCGCGGCGAGCGGGTCGAGTTCGGCCCCATCGGCTCGCTCGAGGAGATCCTGTTCGGGCCCTCCCGGGTGGCCGACGGCACGATGAACCTCATCGGCGCGCTGCGCCGCTCGATGGCCACCACCGGCTACACCGAGCTCAAGGAGTTCCAGCGGGTCGAGGTCGTCGTCGGCTGACGCCGACCGGACTGCAGATGGCCCACGTCCTCCTCCTCCACGGTCTCGGCCAGAGCCCGCAGTCCTGGCAGGAGCAGGTCGTCGCCCTCCCGCCGGGCTGGACCGCCAGCGCTCCCCGGGTGCTCGGCCTCGACCTCTCCGGCGACCAGGACCTCCACCTCGACACGGCGGTGGCGCACGTCCTCGCCGGACTGGATGCGGGCGGCGTACGGCGCGCGCACGTCGTGGCGATCGGGCTCGGCGCGGTGGTCGCCACCCGGCTGGCGGCGCGCCACCCCGAGCGCGTCGACCGGCTCGTGCTCAACGGGGGGCAGGTGCGGCAGTCGGGTCTCGCCGGCTGGCTGCAGGGTCGTCTCCTGGGCCGAATGAGCGACCAGCGGATGCAGGCCCGCGGCGTGCGCCGGGAGCGGGTGACGGCGGTGGTGCGGGCGATGCGCGACCTCGACCTGCGAGGCGACCTCGTGCGGGTCGTGGCGCCGACCCTGGTCGTCCACGGCCGGGGCGACCGTGCCCACCGGGCCGGCGCGAAGGCCGTGGCCGACGGCATCGCCGGGGCCCGGTACGTCGAGGTCGAGGGCGGCGAGCGGCTCAACACCGACCACCCCCGGGCGTTCAACGAGGTCGTGCTCGCCTTCCTGTCCGAGCCCGGGCAGAGCGCCGTCCCGGATGTTGCCGAAAGGTAGATCGCGCGCCCGTCGGTCGCCTACACCAAGCGGGTACCGGGCACGAACCGGCGCCACCTGACCTCCCGACAGGGCCACGGCATCCCCAACCCGACGTGGGTCCACGGTGGCCAACCAGGTGGTGCGCGAAATGGCCCTCCTCGTCGGCCATCAGCGCCAACCTCGGCGTCAACCCCTCGCTCACCATCACCGCGCAGGCGGAGCGGGCGATGGCTACCGCGACATCGCCCCGGTGGCGCCGCGGCGGCCGGCCGTGCCGGCGTCGGCGCCGGGTGCCCTGCGACGTGCGCCGGCGTATCTCGATAGGCTTGGCGCATGGAGCACCCCGAGCACGACCTGGTCCTGGTGGTCGACTTCGGGGCGCAGTACGCCCAGCTGATCGCCCGGCGGGTCCGCGAGGCGCGCGTCTACTCCGAGATCGTGCCGCACACGATGCCGGTGGCCGAGATGCTGGCGCGCGAGCCCGCTGCGATCCTGCTGTCCGGCGGCCCCTCCAGCGTGTACGCCGAGGGCGCACCGGTGCTCGACGGCACGCTCTTCGCCGCCGAGGTGCCGGTCTTCGGCATGTGCTACGGCTTCCAGCTGATGGCGCAGGGGCTCGGCGGCACGGTCGCCCACACCGGCGTCCGGGAGTACGGCCGCACCCCGGTCACCGTGACCGCCGGCGGGACGCTGCTCTCCGACATCCCCGAGCACCACTCGGTGTGGATGTCCCACGGCGACTCGGTGCAGGCGGCGCCCGACGGCTTCGACGTGCTCGCCTCGACGCTGGGGACCCCGGTCGCGGCCTTCGAGAGCACCGACCGGCGGCTGGCCGGCGTGCAGTGGCACCCCGAGGTGCTGCACACCGAGCACGGGCAGAAGGTGCTCGAGCACTTCCTCCACGACATCGCCGGCTGCCGGCCGACCTGGACGATGGTCAACATCGTCGAGGAGCAGGTCGAGCGCATCCGCGAGCAGATCGGCCCGGACGGCCGGGCCATCTGCGGACTGTCCGGCGGCGTCGACTCGGCCGTCGCGGCGGCCGTGGTGCAACGGGCGATCGGGGACCGCCTCGACTGCGTCTTCGTCGACCACGGGCTGCTGCGCAAGGGCGAGGCCGAGCAGGTGGAGCGTGACTTCGTGGCGGCCACCGGCGTGAAGCTGCACGTCGTCGAGGCCGAGAAGCAGTTCCTCGACGCGCTCGCCGGCGTCAGCGACCCGGAGCAGAAGCGCATGATCATCGGACGCGAGTTCATCCGCACCTTCGAGGCCGCGGAGGCCGACGTGCTCGCCGGTGCCGACCTCGGCACCGACGGCGAGGGCCAACAGGTCGCCTTCTTGGTGCAGGGCACCCTCTACCCCGACGTGGTGGAGTCCGGCGGCGGCGCCGGCACCTCCAACATCAAGTCGCACCACAACGTCGGTGGGCTGCCCGACGACCTCGAGTTCGAGCTGGTCGAGCCGCTGCGCACCCTGTTCAAGGACGAGGTGCGGCTCGTGGGCGAGCAGCTCGGCCTGCCCCCGGAGATCGTGTGGCGGCACCCGTTCCCCGGTCCGGGCCTGGGGATCCGCATCATCGGCGAGGTCACCCGGGAGCGTCTCGACATCCTGCGGGAGGCCGACGCCATCGCCCGCGAGGAGCTCACCCGCGCGGGTCTGGACCGAGACGTCTGGCAGTTCCCGGTGGTCCTGCTCGCCGACGTCCGCTCGGTGGGCGTCCAGGGCGACGGCCGCACCTACGGCCACCCGGTCGTGCTGCGGCCGGTCACCTCCGAGGACGCCATGACGGCCGACTGGGCGCGCCTGCCGTACGACGTCCTCGAGCGCATCTCCACCCGGATCACCAACGAGGTGGCCGAGGTCAACCGCGTCACCGTCGACATCACCTCCAAGCCACCCGGGACCATCGAGTGGGAATGAGGGGCTGACGTGAGGGCGCTGCACCACCTCGACCTCTGGGTCGGCGACCCGGCGACCGCCGAGGGCGAGTGGGGCTGGCTGCTGGGCGAGCTGGGGTGGGAGGCCGACGACGGCCTGAGGTCCTGGGGGCATCCCGACGGCACGTACCTCTTCCTGGAGCGCTCCGAGGACCTCGTCGACGAGCCGCACGACCGCTGCCGGCCCGGGGTGAACCACGTCGCCCTCACCTGCGACGAGCGCCACCTGCTCGACCGGATGCGCGCGGAGTCCTCGGCCCACGGCTGGCACGAGCTGTACGCCGACCGCTATCCGCACGCCGGGGGCGACGACCACGTCGCGCTGTACCTCGAGAGCTCCGAGGGCTTCGAGGTGGAGGTCGTGCTGGCGGCGGAGGAGCCCGGGCAGGCGGGGTAGTCCGCGCCCACGTCCGCTCAGCCGGCGAGGAGCTCGGTGCGCTCCGCGGCGAGCAGCACGGCGCCCGTCAGGGAGGCGCGCTCGGCGAGCCGGCTGGCGACCACCGGGGTGGCGGCGACCGCGTCGAGCGCGTGGCGGCGAAGGCCGATGCGGGCGGGCTCGAGCAGGAAGTCCCCGGCGCGGGCCATGTCGCCGCCGACGACGACCAGCCCCGGGTTGAGCAGGTTGACCACGCTGGCCAGGCCCCAGCCGAGGTGGAGGCCGGCGTCCTCGAGGGTGCGGACCGCGGCGACGCTGCCGGTCCTGGCGGCCTCCACGATGTCGTCGATGCCGGCCCCCGGCAGGTGCTCGGCCATCATCGCGACCACGGCCGGGGTGGAGGCGTAGGCCTCGAGGCAGCCGCGGCTGCCGCACCGGCACATCGGGCCCTGCTCGTCGAGGGTGAGGTGGCCGACCTCGCCGGCTGCGCCCAGGCTGCCGTGGTACAGCGCGTCGTTGATGATGATGCCGGCGCCGACGCCTGAGGAGATCTTGAGGAACACCGAGCAGGTGTGCCCGCGGGCCACGCCGACACGGTGCTCGGCGAGGGCGCCGAGGTTGGCGTCGTTCTCGACGTGGGTGGGCACCCCGAAGTGCGCCTCGGCGGCGTCCTGGGCGTGGACCCCCACCCAGCCGGGGAGGATGGCGGAGGACCGGACCACGCCGTCGGTCACCGGCGCGGGCAGGCCCATGGCGATGCTGCGCAGGCCCGCGGGGGCGACCCGGGCCTCCGCGAGCAGCTGGGTGAGGATGCTCGAGGCCAGGTCGAGGCCCTCGTCGTGGGGGTGGCCGGCGTGCAGTGGCCGGCGCAGCTCGGCGATCATCGCGCCGGTGAGGTCGCCCAGTGCGACCGCGATGTGGCTGTGGCCGAAGTCGATGCCGGCCACCAGCCCCGCGGTGCGGGCCAGCCGGACCGTCGTACCCCGCCGGCCGCTGCCGGGCTCGGTGTCGACGAGCCCGTGGGCGGCGAGGTCACGCACGATGTTCGACACCGTGGCGGGTGCCAGGCCGGTGAGTCGGGACAGGTCCGCCTGGGTCACCGGGGCCGGGTCGGCGCCGTCGTCGGGGGCGGGGACGCCGCGCCGCAGCACGTCGAGGACGCGCTGCTGGTTGGCGGTGCGGAGCGACGCGGTGGATCCTGGTGCGCTCACCCGTGTCGGCATGCGGACACTGTGGTCGAGCCGGTCGCTAATCGTCAAGAGAAAGCAGCAACGCACGGCCAATACCCAAGATCGAGCACTTTGTGTTCACCTCTTGACGACTAGTGCTGTGACTCACCACACTCTCTCCCAGACCAGGGGCGCTCCCGCGTGGAGCGTCCAGAAACCGAGAAGGGACCCCCATGTCCACGACCCTGCACCGCTACGCAGCCTTCGGCGCTGCCCTGTTCATCGGCGCCGCCGGCCTGTCGGCCTGCGGGGCCAACGAGGCCGAGGGCGGCAGTGGCGACAGCGCCTCCGGCGGCGACAGCCAGAAGATCGCGCTGCTCCTGCCGGAGTCCAAGACCACCCGCTACGAGGCGTTCGACCGTCCGCTCTTCGAGGCCAAGGTCGCTGAGCTGTGCGAGGACTGCGAGGTCCTCTACTACAACGCCGACCAGGACGAGGCCAAGCAGACCCAGCAGGTCGACACCGCCATCTCCGAGGGTGCGTCGGTGATCGTTCTCGACCCCGTCAACGGTGCCGGTGCCGGGGGCATGGTGCAGTCCGCCCAGGACTCCGGCGCGGAGGTCATCGCCTACGACCGGTTCATCGCCGAGGCCGACTACTACATGTCCTTCGACAACGAGACCGTCGGCCGGATGCAGGGCGAGGCCCTCGTCGAGGCCATGGGCGACCAGGGCGGCATCCTGATGCTCAACGGCTCGCCCGACGACCCGAACGCCGCGCAGTTCAAGGCCGGCGCCCACAGCGTCCTCGACGGCAGCAACGTCGAGATCCTCGAGGAGTACGACAACCCCGACTGGAGCCCGGAGAACGCCCAGGAGTTCGTCACCGACCAGCTGAGCAAGTACGACACCTCCGACATCCAGGGCGTCTACGCCGCCAACGACGGCCAGGCGGGCGGCGTCGTCGCCGCCCTCACCGGCGGTGGCTTCGAGCCCGACGCGCTGCCCCCGATCACGGGCCAGGACGCCGAGCTCGCCGCCATCCAGCGCGTCCTCGCGGGCGAGCAGGCCATGACCATCTACAAGCCCATCCCGATCGAGGCCGAGAAGGCCGCCGAGGTCGCCGTGGCGCTCGCCAACGGTGAGGACGTCGGGGAGACCACCGACTACGAGGGCGTCCCGTCGTTCATCTTCGACCCGATCGTGGTGACCGCCGACAACGTCGCCGACACCGTGGTGGCCGACGAGTTCTACCCGGTCGAGGACATCTGCACCGACGAGTACGCCGACGCGTGCGCGGAGGCTGGCCTCAGCTGATGTCCGCTCCCGTGACGCAGGCGCCGGCCGGGGACGCGGTCCTGTCCCTGGCCGGCGTCACCAAGCGGTTCGGCGCCGTGCAGGCCCTCTCCGACGTGCACCTCGAGGTGCACCCCGGGGAGGTCGTCGCCCTCGTGGGCGACAACGGCGCCGGCAAGTCCACGCTGGTCAAGGTCATCTCGGGGGTCTACACCCCCGACGAGGGCCGGATCACCTTCGCCGGGCGCCAGATCTCCGTGGCGGGCCCGTCCGAGGCGCAGGCCCTCGGGATCGCCACGGTCTTCCAGGACCTGGCGCTCTGCGACAACCTCGACGTGGTCGCCAACCTCTTCCTCGGGCAGGAGAAGCACGTCGGGCCCCTGCTCGACGAGGTCGGCATGGAGAAGGAGGCGTGGCGGCTGCTGCGCACCCTGTCCGCGAAGATCCCGTCGGTCCGCATCCCCATCGCCGCGCTCTCGGGTGGCCAGCGCCAGACCGTCGCCATCGCGCGCAGCCTGGTGGGCAGCCCGAAGGTGGTCATGCTCGACGAGCCGACCGCCGCCCTGGGCGTCGCCCAGACCGCCGAGGTGCTGAACCTCATCGAGCGGCTGCGCGAGACCGGCCTGGGCGTCATCCTCATCAGCCACAACATGGCCGACGTCCAGGCGGTGGCCGACCGGATCATGGTCCTGCGCCTGGGCAGGAACGCCGCGGAGTTCCGCGTGGAGGACGTCAGCACCGAGGAGCTGGTGGCCGCCATCACCGGCGCCTCCGACAACGTCGTCGCCAGCCGCGCCTCGCGGCGCGCCGGCACGACCATCGAGGGAGGCACCGCATGACCGCCCCGGGGCCCGTCACCGAGACGCCCACCTCGACCGTCGCGGCCGACCTCGCCGACGAGCGTCTCGTCAGCGCCAAGGGCTTCGGCGGCTACGCCGGCCTGCTGTGGAACAGGCTTCGCTCCGGCGAGCTCGGCAGCCTGCCTGTCGTGGTCGGCCTGATCATCATCTGCGTCGGCTTCTACAGCGCGGAGCCGCGATTCCTGTCCTCCCGCAGCCTGGTGTCGATCACCCAGTTCGCGGCGCCCATCGGGGTCATCGCGCTCGGCATCGTGCTGGTGCTGCTGCTGGGCGAGATCGACCTGTCGGTCGGCTCGGTCAGCGGGTTCGCAGCAGCGGTCATGGCGGTCACCCTGATCGACCGTGGCCAGTCGATGATCGTCGCGATCCTCGCCGGCATGCTGGTCGGCCTGGCCATCGGCGCGCTCTACGCCGTGCTGTACGTCAAGCTCGGCGTGCCGTCGTTCGTGTTCTCCCTGGCCGGCCTCCTCGGCTTCCAGGGAGCACTGCTGTTCGTGCTCGGCGACAACGGCACCCGCAACCTGCCCTCGGACTCCTTCCTGGTGCAGTTCACCCGGTTCGAGTTCGTCGGGGAGGCGATGTCCTACGTCCTGGTGGTCGCCACCGCCGCGATCTACGTGCTCTCCCAGCTCTGGGTGGCCAGGCAGCGCACCGCCGCCGGCCTGAGTGCGCCGTCGCTGACGGTGGTGGGCCTCAAGGCCGCCGCCCTGCTTGTCGGCCTCGGGCTCCTCACCTACTACGTCAACATCGATCGCGGCTGGACCTACGTCTGGATCTTCTTCGTGGTGCTCGTGGTGCTGATGGACCTGGTGCTGCGGCGCACCCGCTGGGGCCGGCACGTCTACGCCGTCGGCGGGAACGAGGAGGCCGCCCGGCGTTCGGGCATCAAGGTGGACCGGATCTACTTCTCGGTCTTCGCGCTGACCTCCACGCTCGCTGCCGTCGGCGGCCTGCTGGCCGCCGGCCTGCAGACCTCGGTCTCCCAGGCGAGCGGCACCAACGACACCAACCTGCAGGCCATCGCGGCCGCGGTGATCGGCGGCACGTCGCTGTTCGGCGGCCGCGGATCGGCGTACTCCGCGATGCTCGGGATCATCGTGCTCCAGGCGATCCAGTCGGGACTCAACCTGGTGGGCGTCGACTCGTCGGTGCGGTTCATGGTGACCGGAGGGGTCCTCCTCCTCGCCGTGGCCATCGACTCGGTCTCGCGACGGGCCCGCTCCTCGAGCGGTCGCGGCTGAGCCGACAGGACAGGGCCGGTAGGACAGGGCCGGTAGGACAGGGCCGCAGTTTCCGGCGATGCCGGGCCCTGCGGCCCTGTCCGCGCCCGGGGTCAGGAGACGGTCGCGAGCTCCTCGGCCTCCTCGACGTCGACGTGCCGGTCCTCGTGGTCGAGCCTGCTGGGCCACCAGATCTTGCCGCCGAGGTCGAGGTTGATCGCGGTGACGAGCACCGACCGCACGATCATCGTGTCGAGGATGACGCCGAGCGCCACCGCGAGGCCCAGCTCGGCCAGGAACACCACCGGGATGGTGCCCAGCACCAGGAAGGTGGCGGCCAGCACCAGCCCGGCCGATGTGATCACGCCGCCCGTGGAGGTGAGCGCCACCAGCGACCCGGCTCGGGTGCCACGCAGCTGGGTCTCCTCCCTGACCCTGGTCATCAAGAAGATGTTGTAGTCGATGCCCAGGGCGACGAGGAAGACGAAGGCGAACAGCGGGAACGACGGGTCGGACCCGGCGAAGCCGAAGACGTACTCGAAGAGCAGCGCCGAGATGCCCAGTGCGGCGCCGAAGGACAGCACCACGGTCGCGATCAGGATCAGCGGCGAGACCAGGGACCTCAGCAGGACGACCAGGATGAGGAACACCAGCACGAGGATCGCCGGGATGATCACCAGGTTGTCGCGGCTGGAGGCCTGCTTGGTGTCGAGGAAGAACGCCGAGCCGCCGCCGACGAGCGCATCCGCGCCCTCGACCGCATGGGTGGCTGTGCGCACGTCCTCGACGACGCCGAAGGCCCGCGGCGAGGAGACGTCGGAGTCGATGACGCCCTGGATGAAGGCGACGTCGTCGACCACCACGGGCTCGCTCGGCTGCTCGAGCCCGTCGATGTCGGTCATCGCCTCCCGGACGGCCTCGCCCTGGTCGCCGTTGGCCACCACCTGCACGGTGTTGGACTGGTCGACCAGGCCGTGATCGACCAGCACCTTCTGGCCGGTGATCGACTGGAACTCCTTGGTGTAGGAGTCCTCGGTGGAGAGGCCGCCGGCGTCGAGCCGGAACAGGCCCAGGCAGGCGATCGCCAGGATCGCGGTCGTGACCACCCAGACCGCCCGGGGCCGCACGACGATGCGCTGGCCGACCTTGGCCCAGATGCCCGACTGGGTGGGCTCGGGTGAGCCGAAGGCGGGGCGCTTGGGCCAGAAGACCCAGCGTCCGCACACCACCAGCAGGGCCGGCAGCAGCGTCACCATGACCAGGAACGTCACCCCGATGCCGATGGCGGCCACCGGACCGAGGCCGGCCGTGGAGTTCATCTCGGCGAGCAGCAGGCAGAGCATGCCGAGCACCACCGTCGCGGCGCTGGCGAGGATGGCCGGAGCGGCGCGGTGGAGGGCGAACGCCATCGCCTCGTGCCGGTCGTCGTGGCGGCGCAGCTCCTCGCGGTAGCGGGCCACCAGCAGCAGGGCGTAGTCGGTGCCGGCGCCGATGACCAGGATCGTGAGGATGGCGTAGCTCTGCCCGTTGACCGTGAGGTCGGCGTACCTGGCCAGGAAGTAGATCAGGGCCTGGGAGGAGAAGAGCGCGACGCCGGCGCAGAAGATCGGCAGGATCCACAGCACCGGGCTGCGGTAGGTCACCAGGAGGATCACGATGACCACGCCGAGGGTTGAGAAGAGCAGCGTGGTGTCGATGCCGCCGAAGGCCTCGGCGGAGTCGGCCGCCTGTCCGCCGGCGCCGGCGATGTAGATCTCGCCGCCGTCGAGCTGAGCGATCGAGCGCACCTCGTCGGCCGCGTCGGGGAGCGCGTTCCACCCGTCGGCCCCGAAGTTGAAGGTGACCAGGGTCTGCGCGACCTGACCGTCGTCGGAGACCCCCGCCATGCCCACCTGCTCGGCGGTGGCCGGGCTGACCACCGGTGGCCTGCGGCCCTCGACCACCTCCTCGACGCCGTCGAGGCCGGCCAGCTCGACCGCCTGCTCCTCGATGGCGGCGAGGTCGTCGTCGGTGAGGCCCGACTCCTTCTCGTAGACCACGAGGGTCGGGATGGCGTTGGGGTCCTGGAAGGCCACGAGCTTCTCGAGCGCGCGTGTGGACTCCGCGCTCTCGGGCAACCAGGACGACGCCTCGTTGTTCTGCTCGTCGGCGAGCTTCGCGGCGAAGGTGGATGCGCCTGCGGTGACGATGATCCAGAGGATGACGACGATCCACTTGGTGGCGGGGCCCGTGAGTCGGCCGGCTATCTGACGATGCATGACCCTCAGTGGAGCAGAGACCACCGACATCGCGCATCAGGGTTTTCACTGATATTGCATGATCGCCCTCAAGCTGGGTAGGCCCGCGGCAGTGCCTCGCCCCGCTCCGCCAGCACCTCGCGCAGCCGGTCGGGGTAGTCGGTGATGAGCCCGTCGACGCCCAGGTCGACGAGGTGGCCCATCGTGGCGGGGTCGTCCACGACGTACGGCACGACGCTCAGGCCGAGCCGGTGCGCGTGCTCGATGAGCGCCGGGGTGACCACCGGGCGGTACGCCGGGTCGCCGATGCCCGACCGGTAGGGCCGCCCGTGGATGGGGGAGACGGCGTTGAAGCCGAGCGCGGCTGCGGCATCCACCGGGTCGTCGCCGTCGTCCAGCCGGACCTCGTCCAGCCACGGCGAGGGGCGAGCCCCGACGTCCTCGAGGTACCTCGGGTTCAGCAGCAGGTTCAGCCGCATCGCCGGGTCGGCCCGGCGCACCCTCGTCAGCGCGCCCCAGTCGAAGCTCTGGACCGACGTGCGGGAGGTCAGGCCGGCGCCGTCGACCGCGCTCACCAGGAGCTCCACGAACACGTCGCGGGCGGCCCCCTCGTCGGGAGCCGTGGCGTCGTACTTGATCTCGACGTTGAGGCCGACCTCGTCAGCGCCGCGGGCGTGCAGGAGGTCCAGGACGTCGGTCAGCGCGGGCATGAGCAGCCCCTCGGCGCTGGGCCGGTCGGGGAAGTCGGCGGCGCGGAGCCCCGCGACGTCGACCGTCTGCAGCTGGGCGAAGGTGAGCTGGTGGATCATCCGCCCGGTGTGCGGTCCGGACACGATGTCGCGGTCGTGCGAGACGACGAGCACGCCGTCGCGGCTCACGTGCACGTCGCACTCCAGCGTCGAGACGCCCAGGGCGAGCGCGGCCCCGAACGCCTCGAGGGTGTTCTCGGCGCTCAGCCCGCTGCCTCCGCGATGGGCCTGCACGTCGAAGCGCTCGACCAGCCGGGCGGGCACCTCAGATCCCGCCGCCGTACTGCTCGTCGAGGAAGGTGCCGACCGCGTCACGGAACGACTCGTGCTCGGCCTCGAAGACGGCGCGGGTCATGCCACCAGCTCCTTCATCTGCGCCACGGTGGCAGCCGGGTCGGGGGAGACGGGGGTGACCTGGAGGTTGGTCACGCCGGCCTCGCGGAAGGCGGCCACCCGCTCCGCGACGTACGACGCCGGGCCGACGAGGTTGGCAGCCTCCAGCCACTCCACCGGCACCTTGGCCTCGGCGTCACGTTTGTGGCCACCGAGGTAGAGGTCCTGGATCTCGCGCGCCTCCTTCTCGTAGCCGTACTGGCAGGCGAGGTCGTTGTAGAAGTTCTTGCCGCGCGCGCCCATGCCGCCGACGTACAGCGCGTAGACGGGCCGGGCGTGGTCGAGCAGCGCCTTGGTGTCGGGGCCCTCGCCGATGGCTACCATGCCGCCGGCGCTGATCTCGAGGGGCCCGAGGCCCTCCTGCCTCCTGGCGGTGCCCTTCGTGAGCGCGTCGCCCCACACCGACGCCGCCTTCTCGGGCAGGAACAGGAACGGCAGCCAGCCGTCGGCGTACTCCGCGGCGCCCTGGACGCTCCGGGGCCCGAGCGCGGCGATGTAGATGGGGATGCTGGGGCGCTCGGGCCTCGTCAGCAGCTTGAGCGGCTTGCCCAGGCCGGTGCCCTGGCCCTCGGGGAGCGGCAGGGTGAAGACGCCGTCGTGGGTGAGGGTCTCGCGGCGCAGGCCGCGGCGGACGAGGTCGACGATCTCGCGCGTGCGCGCGAGCGGCTTGGCGTAGGGGACGCCGTGGAAGCCCTCGACGACCTGCGGTCCCGACGCGCCGAGCCCGAGGATCGCACGGCCGCCCGAGACGTTGTCCAGCCCGGCGGCCGTCTGCAGGATCGCGCCGGGGGTCCGGGAGTAGACGTTGAGGATGGCCGAGGCGATCTCGATCGTCTCGGTGCGCGCGGCGAGGTAGCCCATCAGCGTGGGGGAGTCGAAGCCGTACGCCTCGGCCACCCACACGGTGTCGAGGCCGGCCCTCTCCAGCGACGCGACCTGGTCGGCCGTCTCGCGGGGGTTGCCGGCGTAGGTCAGGGGCATGGAGAGCTTCATGCCCGCGATCGTGACACTGGCGCTGTCACGATCGCAAGGGCGGAGGGAGGCGGGGGCCGCCTCAGGGTTGCTGCTTGCCGTTCCAGGAGTCCCACAGCGCGGCGTACGAGCCTCCGGCGGCGACCAGCTCGTCGTGCGAGCCGAGCTCGGAGATCACGCCGCCCTCGACCACGGCCACGCGGTCGGCGTCGGAGGCGGAGAAGAGGCGGTGGGCGATCGCGATGACGGTGCGGCCCTCGAGCACGGCGGCCAGCGAGCGCTCGAGGTGCCGGGCGGCCCGCGGGTCGATGAGCGAGGTCGCCTCGTCGAGCACGAGCGTGTGCGGGTCGGCCAGCACCAGCCGGGCCAGCGCGATCTGCTGCGCCTGCGCCGCGCTCACGGCCCGGCCGCCGGAGCCGACGACGGTGTCCAGGCCGTCGGGCAGCGCCTCGACCCACTCCAGGGCGTCGACGGCGTCGAGCGCCCCGCGGATCTCCTCGTCGCCGGCACCGGGAGGTGCCGCGAGCGCGAGGTTCTCGCGCAGCGACCCGACGAAGACGTGGTGCTCCTGGGTCACCAGCGCGACGTGGCCGCGCAGCTCGGACAGCGGCAGGTCGACGAGCCCGACGCCGCCGACGGTGACCGACCCGGACCGGGGCGGGTGGATGCCGGCGAGGAGCCGGCCGAGCGTCGACTTGCCCGCGCCCGAGGGTCCGACCATCGCGATCCGCTCGCCGACGCCCACGTCGAGCGAGACCCCGTGCAGCACGTCGCGGCCCTCGACGTAGGAGAAGTGGACGTCCTCGGCCTCGATCCTCTCGTCGGCGGGCCGGGCGCCGGTGGCCACCCGGTCGTCGGGCACCTGCGCCACACCGAGGAGGCGGGCCAGGGAGGCGGCGCCCATCTGCAGCTCGTCGAGGATCGAGACGATGCGGTCGACGGGGTCGATGAGCATCTGCACGTACAGGGTCGCGGTGGTCACCTCGGCCAGCGACACGGTGCCCTGCGTGTAGAGGTAGCCGCCGAAGAGCAGCGTCGCCACCGTCGGCAGCAGGTAGGCGACCTCCATGCTCGGGAAGAAGACCGTGCGCAGGTACAGCGTGTAGCGCTCGGCGACGTAGGACCTCCGCACGTCGTCGTCGATGTGGGCGATCCGCTCGTCCTCGATACCGAGCGCCTCGACGGTGCGGGACCCCTCCACGGTCTCGGTGAGCGTCGCGCCGATGTCGGAGTACGTCGCGCTCTCGCGGAGGTAGCCGTCCTTGGCGCGGGCGAGGTACCACCGCAGCCCGACCACCAGCGGCGGCACCCCGATCAGGCAGGGCAGGGCCACCCACCAGCCGACGCTCAGCGCGGCGGCGAAGGTCAGCACGGCGGTGACGCAGGCGATCGTCCACTCGGGCAGTGCCATGCGCACCGACCAGCCGAGCTGGTCGACGTCGCGGCTGGTGCGGGTGAGCAGGTCGCCGGAGCCCGCGGACTCGACCACCCCGACGGGCAGCTGGAGAGCGTGGTCCGTCGGGGTGGTCGACGAAGTCCTCGCGGAGCTCGGCCAGCACCGTCTCGCCGAGCACCTGGCTGACGAGCCGGGCGTAGCGGGTCAGCAGGCCCTGGGCGAGGACGAAGCAGGCCAGCAGGGCGATGATCCGGTCGACGTGGCCCAGGGTCGTGCCCTGCTCGACGGCCTCGACGAGGCCGCCGATGAGGCGAGGACCGGCGAGCGCGGCCAGTGCCGCGAGCACGTGCAGGGACAGGGCGCCCCACAGCATCCGGGGGTGGCGCCGGGCGATCGAGACGGCGTAGCGGCGTACGGCGGGGCCGTCGGCCACGGGCAGGGCGGTGCTCATCGCAGGGCCTCCTCGGGCTCGCCGGCGCTGCGGGTCACGGTGGCCCGGTAGCCGGCGTGCTCGCGCAGCAGATCGGCGTGGGTGCCGGTGGCCACGATGCGCCCGTCCTCGAGGAACGCGACCTCGTCGACGGCGTCGAGCACGAGGGGGCTGCTGGTGGTGACGACGGTGGTGCGCCCGGTGCGGTGGGCGCGCAGCCGGGCCGCGACGCGGGCCTCGGTGTGGGCGTCGACCGCTGAGGTGGGCTCGACCAGCACGAGCACCTCGGGGTCGACGGTGAGGGCGCGCGCGAGCACGAGGCGCTGGCGCTGGCCGCCCGAGAATGACCTGCCCCGCTCGGTTACCACGGTCTGGAGCCCCTCGGGGAGCGCCTCGAGGATGTCGTCCGCGCTGGCCGTGCCCAGGGCGCGGCGCACGGCCTCGGCGCCGCCGCGGCCGGTGACGTCGAGGCTGCGGCCGAGAGGTCCGGAGAAGAGGGCGGCACCGGTGTCGGAGACCACGACCCGGCGGCGTACCTCGGCGCGGGCCAGGGAGGTCAGCGGCACCCCGCCCAGCACGACGTCGTCGTCGACCTCGGCGTGCGCCATGCCGAGCCGGTCGGCCAGCTCGGCGGCCTCGTCGGGCTGCTCGGAGACGATGGCCACGAGGCGTCCGGCGCGGACGAGCAGGCCCGTCCGGGCGTCGTGGAGGTCGGCGCCGGGCGGCGGCGACGGGGCGGGGTCGGCGGGCCCGGTGTGGTCGGGGGTCAGCGAGAGCACGCGGCAGACGCGGCGGGCGGCGACCCGGCCGCGGATCAGCTTGCTGGCGTACTCGGTGACGGTCCGCAGCGGGATGAGGAGGAAGGCGGCGTAGCCGTAGAACGCCACGAGCTCGCCGGGGGTGATCGTGCCCTGGACGGCGTACCGCGCGCCGAGCCACACCACGAGGACCACGAAGACGCCGGGGAGCAACACCTGCAGCGCCTCGAGCACCGACTGCACCCGCGCGACCTCGACCCCGGCCCGCCGGGTGCTCTGCGACTCGCGCCGGTAGCGGCCGAGGAAGACCTGCTCGCCGCCGACGCCGCGCAGCACCCGCAGCCCGCTGACGATGTCGCTGGCGGTGTTGGCCAGCTCCCCCATCAGGTGCCGCTGGTGGGCGCTGCGGTGCTGCAGGGGGCTCAGCAGCGGGACGACCGCCAGCATCAGCAGCGGCACCCCGAGGAGCACGACGAGGCCCAGGGTCACCGACGTGCTCAGCAGGATCACCGAGACCATCAGGAACGACACGATGGCGCCGACGAACCGAGCGGTGACGTCCATGACGTTGCCCAGGCTGGAGAGGTCGGTGGTGCCGATCGCGACCACCTCGCCCGTCGGCACCTTGCGCGGCAGCGTGCCGCCGAGGTGGGCGGCCTGCCGGCCGACGAGCTGCACCGTTCGGTACGCCGTGGTGAGCCAGTTGGTGACCGCGAACCGGTGCCGCATGACGCCGCTCGCCGCCTGCACGAGGCCGATCGCCAGCATGATCAGCGCCCACCTCAAGAGCGCGTCGCCGTCCTTGGCGGCCACGCCCTGGTCGATGGCGCGGCCCAGCGCTGCCGGCATGACGGCCTGCGACCCCATCCACACGATGCCGAAGAACATGCCGCCGAGGAGCGTGTGCCACTGGCCCTTGGCGAGCCACCAGAGGTACCGGTCGGGTGAGCGGTGGTCGGCGACGCCGGGGTCGGCGAGGGGGAGTCGGCGCACCCGGCGAACGCTACGTACCCGACCGCTGCGAGGCCACTCGAATTGCGTGGACGTGACGCACGCCTCCCCACGACGCAGGACCACCCCGGCACCTGGGGCGCCGGGGTGGTCTGGGTGCAGCGATGCGGGCCGGAGCCCGACCGATCAGTGGTCGCGGTTGCTGCGCGCGGCCGAGTCGTCGTCGTAGAAGTCGCGGCTGCCGGACTTGGCCAGGCCGCGGCTGACCATGTAGCCGATGGTGAGCAGCGTGACGTAGAACCACGCCTCCTGGGTGCCGAAGTCGCTGGTGTCGGTGAGCGCGGCGGCGACGAGCACGGCGAGTGCCACGACGACGTACGCGATCAGCTCCGTGGTCTTGAACGACGCCTTGGTCTCGGTGCTGACGCGACGGATGCGGTCGTGGGCGCCGGTGGTGGTGTGGGCGGTGTTCGCCATGGGGGTACAGCTCCTTGGTGAGGTGGGACCGTCGTTGCCTGACGGCCGTGGAGGATCGTTGAACTCCTCTCAGTGACCTCTCAGGAAACGTTCAATCAGTCGCGGCACCCCGGCCGAGGGCGACCTGCGTCACACGTCGCGACCGGCGCCCGGCGACGGCTCGACCGCGAGGTACGACGGCCCCGCGTAGCCGGCGCCGAGGGCGGAGGTGGTCACGGCCCGCTCGACCGCGGAGCGCCGCTCGGCCGGCACGAGGGCGATCACCGATCCACCGAACCCGCCACCGGTCATCCGAGCACCCAGGGCGCCCGCCTCGACCGCCTTCTCCACGATCAGGTCGACCGTGGGCACGGAGTTCTCGAAGTCGTCGCGCATCGAGACGTGCGACTGGGTCAGCAGGGTGCCGATCTCGGGCAGCCGGCCGGCGCGCACCAGGGCGACCGCGTCGAGCACCCGCTGGTTCTCGGTCAGGACGTGCCGGGCCCGGCGCTGCGTCTCGGGGTCGTCGGCCAGCGCCTCGAGCGCCGCGTCGACGTCGTCGACCTCGCGCAGCGTCTCGACACCGAGCCGGGCGGCAGCCGCCTCGCAGGCGGTCCGGCGGGCGGCGTACGCCCCGTCGACCAGCTCGTGCGGCGCGTTCGAGTCGATGACGAGCAGCTCCAGGCCGTCGGCGCCGGGGTCGCAGGCGACCGGCTCGACGGTGAGGGCGCGGGCGTCGAAGAAGCTCAGGTGGTGCTCACGGGAGTGCAGGATCGCCATCTGGTCGAGCAGGCCGGTCGGCGAGCCGGCGTACTCGTTCTCCGCGCGCTGCACGATGCGGGCGAGCTCGGTGCGGTCGATGTCGACGCCGGCCAGGCCGGTGAGGGCCAGCCCCACCGAGCACTCGAGCGAGTGCGACGAGGAGAGGCCGGCGCCCAGCGGCACGTCGCTCTCGATCGCCAGCTCGGCGCCCGGCACCTCGATGCCCGCCTCCGCGAGGGCCCATGCCACCCCCGCGACGTAGGCGCCCCAGCCGGTCACGGCGCCGGCCGAGCCCGGCACCTCGAACTCGACGGGCTCCTCCTGCCCGACCGACCGGGCCACGACCGTGCGGTCCTCACGCCGGGTCGCGGTCACGGTGGTGCGCTGCGGCAGCGCGAAGGGCAGCGCGAAGCCGCCGTTGTAGTCGGTGTGGTCGCCGATGAGGTTGACCCGCCCGGGAGCCGACCAAGTGCCTGCGGTGCTCATGGTCGACCAATCTAGGGCAGGCCCTAGGATCCGGGGGTGCCCGACCCCGGCGACGGCCCCCACCGCCCGCTGCTGCACTTCACCGCGCGCCGCAACTGGATCAACGACCCCAACGGCCTGGTGCACCACGACGGGGTCTGGCACCTGTACTTCCAGCACAACCCCGAGGGCACCTCGTGGGGCAACATGAGCTGGGGCCACGCCACCTCGCCCGACCTGCTCCGGTGGGAGGAGCAGCCGCTCGCCCTGCGGCACACCCCGGTCGAGCACGTCTTCTCCGGCTCGGTCGTGCTCGACGTCGACAACACCTCCGGGCTCGGCACGGCCGCCGACCCGCCCCTGGTCGCGGTCTACACGAGCGCCTGGACGCCCGCCCACCGCACGCACGCCGGCCACCAGTCGCAGTCGATCGCCTGGAGCGCCGACGGCGGCCAGACCTGGACGCCGTACGCCGACAACCCGGTGCTCGACCGGGCCTCGGCCGACTTCCGCGACCCCAAGGTGTTCCGCTACGACGGCCCCGCCGGCGACTACTGGGTGATGGTGGCCGTCGAGGCGGTGCACCAGCAGGTGGTGCTGCACCGCAGCGACGACCTCCTGACGTGGGAGCACCTCAGCTCGTTCGACAACCCGCACCGGGCCGAGGTCGTGTGGGAGTGCCCCGACCTCTTCTCGCTGCCGCTGGACGGCGCGAGCGGCGCCGAGCGGTGGGTGCTCGTCGTCAGCCTCAACCCCGGCGCGGTGGCCGGCGGGAGCGGCGCGGAGTACTTCGTCGGCGACTTCGACGGGACGACCTTCACCACCGAGGACTCCACCGGGCCGGGGCTCGGCGGCCACGACTGGCTCGACTGGGGCCGCGACCACTACGCGGCGGTGTCGTTCAGCGGGGTCGCCGAGGGGCGCCGGGTGATGATCGGCTGGATGAGCAACTGGGACTACGCCGAGCAGCTGCCCACCGGGGGGTGGCGCGGAGCGATGACGCTGCCCCGCGAGGTGGAGCTGGTGCCCACGCCGCGCGGGCCGCGCCTGCGGCAGCGCGTCGTCGACGAGATCGAGGGGCTCCGCGACCATGCCGCCGCCCTCACGCTGGGGCGGCGGACGCTTCCGGAGGGGCGCACCGCCCTGCCTGTGCGCGGCGACGCGGTGCAGGTGGACGCGGTGATCCGGCCGGGCGCCGCCGGGGCCGCGGGCATCAGCGTGCTGGGCGACCACGAGCACGCCACGACGATCGGCTACGACGTCGCGGCCGGGCAGCTCGTCGTCGACCGCCGGCACTCCGGCGACGTCGGGTTCTCCGACGTCTTCGCCTCGGTCGAGCGGGTGCCCGTGCCCCTGGTCGGGGGCGCACTCGCGATCCGGGTGTACGTCGACCGGTCGTCGGTCGAGGTGTTCGCCGACGGCGGCCTGGTGACCGTCACCGACCTGGTCTTCCCGGCGCCGGGTGCCGACCGCATCGGCGCGTGGGCGCGCGGCGGCACGGCGGTGCTGGAGAGCCTGGTCGTCACGCCGCTCCACCCGGCCGGCTGGCGCTGAGCCTCAGCGGCCCAGCCCGTCGACGACCTCCGCGCCGGGCAGCATCCCGACCAGCCGGCCGGGCAGCAGCAGCTTGGAGCGACGGACTCCCGACCCGATGACCGCCACGTCGAGGTCGAGGACGGCTGCGTCGACGAGCACCCGCCACCCCTCGGGCAGGCCGATCGGCGTGATGCCGCCGTGCTCCATGCCCGACCCGGCGACCGCACGGTCCATGTCGAGGAACGACGCCTTCCGCACGTCGAGGAGCCGCTTGACCAGCGAGTTCACGTCGGCGCGGGTGTCGGCGCGCACCACGCAGGCGGCGACCCGCTCCTCGCCGCCGCGGCGCCCGGAGACCACGACGCAGTTGGCGCCGGCCGTGAGCGGCAGGTCGTAGGCCGCGCTGCACGCGGCGGTGTCGGCCAGGGCCGGGTCGATCTCGAACACGCCCACCTCGCTCGCGTGCGGCCAGCCGGTGAGGCCGGCGACGACCGGGGAGGCGAGGAGGTCGGTGCGCTCGAGCGCGGGGACGGTGGTCACGGAGCCGAGGGCCGGCGTGGTCGACGTCATCGCCTCATCATCGCCCATTCACGTCGCCGTCACCGCCCGGTGGCCGTCGGCTCGCACGCTGGCCCGGTGACCCTCACCGAGCTCGCCCGGTCCACCGCCCGCGAGCCCAGCCTGGTGGTGACGCCCGCGGTCGTCGCCCACCGCGGCGCGTCCGGGCACCGCCCCGAGCACACCCTCGACGCCTACCGCACGGCGATCCGGATGGGCGTCGACGACATCGAGCTCGACGTCGTCGTCACCCGCGACGGCGTGCTCGTCGCGCGCCACGAGAACGAGATCAGCGCGACCACCGACGTCGCCGACCACCCGCGCTTCGCCGACCGGCGCACCACCAAGGTGGTCGACGGCCACGTCGTCACCGGCTGGTTCACCGAGGACTTCACCCTCGTGGAGCTCAAGCAGCTCACCACGCGCGAGCGGCTGCCCCGGCTGCGCCCCGCCAACACCGAGTACGACCGCTGCGAGGGCGTCCCCACGCTCGGCGAGGTGTTCGCGATGGTGCAGGCCGAGTCCGTGCGCCGCGGCGTCGGCGTCGGGGTCATGGTGGAGCTCAAGCACGCGGCGTACTTCGACGCGCTCGGGCTGCCGCTCGACCGGCCGCTGCTCGACGACCTCGCCCGCCACGGCCTGGACCACCCGCGCTCCCGGGTGACGATCATGTCGTTCGAGACAACGATCCTGCGCCGCCTCGCCCCCGAGGTCCGGCTGCCGGTGGTGCAGCTCGTCGGCCGGCGCCGCGAGCGGCCGGCCGACCTGGCGGCGGTGGGCGACCGCCGTACCTTCGCGGACCTGCTGAGCCCCGACGGCCTCGCGGACATCGACGAGTACGCCGACGGGCTGGGCGTGATGAAGGGCCTCGTGCTCCCGCGCGACCGGGAGGGTCGCACCGGCCGGCCCTCGACGCTGGTGCGCGACGCCCACCGGCGGTGGCTGACCGTGCACGTGTGGACCCTGCGAGCCGAGAACGCCTACCTGCCCGCCGACTTCCGCGGCCCCGGCCACCGGCGCGACCACGGACACCTCGCGGCCGAGGCGCAGGCCCACCTCGACGCCGGGGTCGACGGGATCATCACCGACCACCCCGACCTGGTGCTGCCGGTGGTCTCCGCGACCCGGCCCGCCTCCTGAGTCCGCCTCCTGAGTTCGCGCGGTCGCCGTACGGCGTTCACCTGGCACGCGCTCGCCTGTCCACCTGCCCTGGGTGAGGTGTCCGCATGACACCTCGGACCTCCCTCCTCGCCCTCTCCACCCTCGTCTCCGGCGCCGTGCTGACCGCCTCGGTGGCCGTCACCGCCCCCGCGCAGGCCGCCGACAGGCAGGCCGCCGACAGGCAGGGCCACGGGCACGACAAGACCGGCGTCACCACAGTGATCGCCCACCGCGGCGCCTCCGGCTACCGCCCCGAGCACACGCTGGAGGCCTACCGCCTGGCCATCGCGATGGGCGCCGACTACGTGGAGCCCGACCTGGTCCCCACCAAGGACGGCGTGCTCGTCGCCCGCCACGAGAACGAGATCGGCGGCACCACCGACGTCGGCTCCCACCCGGAGTTCGCCGACCGCCGCACCACCAAGACCATCGACGGACGCCAGGTCACCGGCTGGTTCACCGAGGACTTCACCCTCGCCGAGCTCAAGACCCTGCGCGCCAAGGAGCGCCTGCCGCTGGTGCGCCCCGGCAACACCCGCTTCGACGGCAAGTTCGAGGTGCCGACGCTCGACGAGGTGCTGGCCCTGGTGGCGGCGGAGTCGAAGCGGGCCAAGCGCCGCATCGGCGTCTACCCCGAGACCAAGCACCCGACGTACTTCGACTCCATCGGCCTGTCCATGGAGGAGCCGCTCGTCGCCTCGCTCAAGCGCTTCCACCTGGATCGGAGGAAGGCGCCGGTGATCCTGCAGTCGTTCGAGACCAGCAACCTGCGCGACCTCGACGCGATGACCCGGGCGCCTCTCGCCCAGCTGCTCGACGCCACCGGCGCGCCGTACGACCTGGTCGCCGCGGGCGACCCGACGACGTACCGCGACCTCACCACGCCCGCCGGCCTCACCCGCATCGCGCAGTACGCCGACGGCGTGGGCGCCCACAAGGACTGGGTGCTGCCCCGCAACGCCGCCGGGGCCACCACGGCGCCGAGCGCGCTGGTGGGCGACGCCCACGCCCGGGACCTGTTCGTGCACGTGTGGACGCTGCGGGCGGAGAACCAGTTCATGGCCACCAACTTCCGCCGCGGCACCGACCCCGACGCGCTCGGTGACCTGGCCGCGGAGACGCGGGCCTTCGTCGCCGCCGGCGTCGACGGGATCTTCACCGACCAGCCCGACATCGTGGTGTGGGCCCGCTGAGCGCGGCCGACGGTCGTCCCCCGGCTCAGTCCTGCGGGATGACCACCCACGCCACGAGGTAGAGCACCGCCACGGAGCCGAGGCCCAGGACCACGCCGAGCACGGTCAGCAGCCGGACCCACTTCGGGTCGACCCCGAGGTGGCGGGCGAGGCCGCCGCAGACGCCGGCGACCATCCTGTTCTCGCGGCTGCGCCGCAGGCGGCGCGGGGACACGGTGTGGGGTGCGTGCTCGCTCATCGGTCCTGCTCCTGGTTCGTGTCGGTGGGGATGACGGTGGTGTCGTCGTGGGGTGCGGGGTACGGCGCGGCGTACGCCTCGTGGTGCGGGCTCGGGGCGGCGTGGTCGGCGGCCTGCTGGCGGCGCCCGCCGAGCCCGATGGCCAGCAGCCCGGCGAGCCCGGCGAGCACCCACGGCACGGGCACCAGCCAGCGGATGTCGCCGTCGCCGATGACGTCGGCCTCGATGGCGGCCCAGACCCCGACCAGGCCGAGGAAGGCGATGCCCATCACGAGGTGGCCGACGTTGATGGGGTGGCGGCCGCTCTCGTCGGGCGGGTTCAGCTCGGTGCTCATGGTCGTGTCCTCACTGGGAGATGATGATCTCGCCGACGCCGAGGTTGGCGTCGATCGTGATGCTGGGTCGGTCCGTGCCGGCGCTGCGGCTGCCGCTGCCGTAGATGTCGATGCCGCCGTTCTCGTCGCCGAAGACCTCGACCGAGCCGGGGCCGTCGACGTCGCCGCTGGCGACGACGTCCACGTCGTCGGGCACGATGACCTCGATCCGGCCGACCCCGCCCTCGACGGTGATGGTGCGGCCGTCGAGCGCCTCGGCGTCCTCGACCCGGGAGAGGTCGACGGTCATCTCG
>NZ_CADCUP010000101.1 GCF_902805925.1 uncultured Nocardioides sp. | reverse complement strand
GGGGATAACAGGCTGATCTTCCCCAAGAGTCCATATCGACGGGATGGTTTGGCACCTCGATGTCGGCTCGTCGCATCCTGGGGCTGGAGTAGGTCCCAAGGGTTGGGCTGTTCGCCCATTAAAGCGGCACGCGAGCTGGGTTTAGAACGTCGTGAGACAGTTCGGTCCCTATCCGCCGCGCGCGCAGGAAACTTGAGAAAGGCTGTCCCTAGTACGAGAGGACCGGGATGGACGAACCTCTGGTGTGCCAGTTGTCCCGCCAGGGGCACGGCTGGTTAGCTACGTTCGGAAGTGATAACCGCTGAATGCATCTAAGCGGGAAGCACGTTTCAAGATGAGGTTTCCCACCGGGACAACCGGGTAAGGCCCCCAGCAGAACACTGGGTTGATAGGCCGGAGGTGTACAGCAGTAATGCCTAGCCGACCGGTACTAATAGGCCGAGGGCTTGTCCCAACACCGTACAAAACCACTCACACTGTGGCCCAGCACCCGCGCACCCAATCACAGCATGCCCGCGTCCACTAACCAGATCCCAGACCACAACCCACCCCCACACACACCCACCAACCAGGTGTGTGCACTAGGGGGTAGGGGAACACCACCGAGTTTGGAACACCCACAACACCATAGCTGTGTGCACGTGTTCCGCCAGAGTTACGGCGGCCATAGCGAAAGGGAAACACCCGGTCCCATACCGAACCCGGAAGTTAAGCCTTTCAGCGCCGATGGTACTGCAACCGAGAGGCTGTGGGAGAGTAGGACGCCGCCGGACATACACTCCGTAGAGGCCACCCGGATAGGGTGGCCTCTACGCCATTTCATGGCCTTGTGGGCTATCGCCCAAGCAGCAGGCACAGTCCCTTCGAAAGGTGAAGTCGTGGCCGAGGAACGTCGCAACCAGCGCCCCAGCCGTCCCGGAGGCAGCGGGCGGTCCGGAGCGCCGGCGAGCCGAGGCGCGAAGCCGGGACGCGCGCCGGAGCGCGGCGGCAGAGCGTCCAGCAGTGGTCGGCCGGAGCGCGGGCGCGGTGACCAGCGCTCGGGCGGCTACCAGGGCCGCGACGACCGCCGGGGCGCCCGTGACGAGCGGGTGCCGCGCACCACCGACCAGGCGAAGTACGACGGTCCGGAGCTGCCGGAGGAGATCACGGGCAAGGAGCTCGACCGTTCGGTGATCGCCCAGCTCAAGGGCCTGCCCGAGAAGCTCGCAGCTCGCGTCGCCCGCCACCTGGCGGCCGCCGGCATGCTGATCGACGAGGACCCCGAGACCGCCTACCAGCACACGCTGGCAGCGCGCGCCCGGGCATCGCGCCTCGCCGTGGTGCGCGAGGCGGTCGGCGAGACGGCGTACGCCGCCGGCCACTACGCCGAGGCGCTCTCGGAGCTGCGCGCGGCCAAGCGCATGAACGGTGCCACGGCCTACCTCCCCATCATGGCCGACTGCCACCGGGCCCTGGGCCAGCCCGAGCAGGCCCTCAAGCTGGCCAAGAGCCCGTCGGTGCCGAACTTCGCACCCGAGGCAAAGGCCGAGATGACGCTCGTGGAGGCCGGTGCCCGGCGTGACATGGGCCAGCTCGACGCGGCCCTGCGCACCCTGGAGCTGGCGCCGCTCACGTCCAAGAGCAGGTCGGCGTGGGTGGTGCGGCTGCGCTACGCCTACGCCGACACCCTGGAGGCGGCCGGCCGCGAGAGCGACGCCCTGGCGTGGTTCCACCGCACGCACGCGATCGACAGCGACGAGATCACCGACGCCGCCGAGCGTGCCGAGCTGCTCGAGAAGCGGATGGGCTGACCCGGCGCCCACCGGACACGCCGGGGCCGGCGTATGCGTTTCGCTGGCGCGCCGGCGCCCCATGGGTCACAATGGACCCACAATCACATCGCTGTCATCTGCTCTTCGATCCACCACTCGAGACCGCTGGGGAAGGCGTACCTCGACGCCGGTGATCAAGGAGGTCATGGTGACCGCTGCTACTGCTGCATCCCGCACTGCCACCCGGGGCGTCTTGTACGTCCACTCGGCGCCCTCGGCGCTGTGTCCCCACATCGAGTGGGCGGTGGGTGGTGTGCTCGGCGTTGCCGTCAGCCTCGACTGGACGCCGCAGCCCGCCCAGCCCGGCACGTACCGAGCCGAGCTCTCGTGGAGCGGTGGCACCGGCTCGGCCGCTGCCGTGGCCTCCGCGCTGCGGGGCTGGAACCACCTGCGCTTCGAGATCACCGAGGAGCCGACCGCGGGCGCCGAGGGCGCGCGGTTCTCCTTCACCCCCGAGCTGGGCGTCTTTCACGCCGTCACCGGGATGCACGGCGACCTGATGATCCCCGAGGACCGGCTCAAGGCCGCCGTGGTCAAGGCCGCCCTGGGCGACACCACGCTGCTCAACGAGATCGACAAGCTGCTCGGCAAGCCCTGGGACGACGAGCTGGAGACGTTTCGGCACGCGGGCGAGGGTGCCCCGGTGAGGTGGCTGCACCAGGTGGTATGACCCCTCTGCCGCCGTTCGGCGTCAGAGGGGGATGTTGCCGTGCGCGCCGCGGCGTACGCCGACCGTGTCGACCGCGTCGATGATGGCCCTGGCGATGGCTGAGCGGGTGTGTGCGGGCTCCACGACCTCGTCGACGACGCCGATCTCCACCGCCCGGTCGACCCCGCCGGCGATGCGCTCGTGCTCGGCGGCCAGCTCGGCCTCCACCTGGGGACGGATCTCGGGGGAGACCTCCGCCAGCTTGCGCCGGTGCAGGATGCGGATCGCCGCGACCGCGCCCATCACGGCCACCTCCGCGCCGGGCCACGCCAGCACGCGGGTGGCACCCAGGGAGCGCGCGTTCATGGCGATATAGGCGCCGCCGTAGGTCTTGCGGGTCACCAGGGTGACCCGGGGGACCACGCACTCGCCGAAGGCGTGCAGCAGCTTCGCTCCTCGGCGCACGACGCCGTCCCACTCCTGCCCCACGCCGGGGAGGTAGCCGGGCACGTCGACCACGACGACGAGCGGTACGCCGAACGCGTCGCACATCCGAACGAACCGGGAGGCCTTCTCGGCGGAGAGCGAGTCGAGGCACCCGCCGAGGCGCAGCGGGTTGTTGGCGACCACGCCGACCGTGCGGCCGCCGAACCGGCCCAGGGCGGTGACGATGTTGGGCGCCCAGCGGGTGTGCAGCTCCTGGGAGGTGCCCTCGTCGAGGATCGAGTCGACGAGCGGGTGCACGTCGTAGGCACGCTTCTTGGACTCCGGGAGCAGGGCGCCGAGGTCGCGGTCGTCGACCGCGGCCAGGTCGATGCTGCCCTGCGAGCCCAGGAGGGACGCCACGGTGCGTGCCCGCTCCAGCGCCTCCTGCTCGGACTCGGTGAGGATGTGCACCACGCCGGACCGGCGGCCGTGCGGCTCGGGGCCGCCGAGGCGCAGCATGTCGACGTCCTCGCCGGTGACGGAGCGGACCACGTCGGGCCCGGTGACGAAGATGCGGCCGTCGGGGCCCAGGATGACGACGTCGGTGAGCGCGGGGCCGTACGCGGCGCCGCCGGCCGCGGGGCCGAGCACCACCGAGACCTGCGGGATGACGCCGGAGGCCTGCGTCATCACCTGGAAGATCCGGCCGACCGCGTGCAGCGAGAGCACCCCCTCGGCCAGGCGTGCGCCGCCGGAGTGCCAGAGGCCGATGATCGGCACGCCGTCGGTGATCGCGCGGTGGTAGGCGTCGACCACGACGCGGCAGCCGACGTCTCCCATCGCACCGCCCATCACGGTGGCGTCGGAGCAGAAGGCGACCACCGAGGTGCCGGCGACCCGGCCGACCGCGGCCAGCATGCCGGAGTCGTCGTCGGGGGTGATCAGCTCGAGCGTGCCCTCGTCGAGCAGCGCACGCAGCCGGTGGACCGGGTTGCGCGGGTCCTCCTCGCGGGGCAGCTTGGCCGGCTTGGCCGGGGCGGTGGTCGTCATCAGATCGACCCGAAGACGACCGCGACGTTGGCGCCGCCGAAGCCGAAGGAGTTGTTGATGGCCACCGCGTCGCCACCACGGAGGTCCCGCCGCTCGGTGGGCACGTCGAGGTCCACTTGCGGGTCCTTGTCGTCGAGGTTGATCGTCGGCGGGGACACACGCTCGCGCAGCGCCATGACGGTGGCGACGGCCTCGAGGGCACCGGCGCCGCCGAGGAGGTGGCCCGTCATCGACTTCGTGCTGGTGACCACCACGTCGGTGGCGGAGTCGCCCAGCACCGAGTGGATCATCAGTCCCTCCGCGATGTCGCCCTGCGGCGTCGAGGTCGCGTGGGCGTTGATGTGGATGACGTCGGACGGCGCGATGTCGGCCTCCTTGATGGCCCCCGCCATCGCCCGGGCGCCGCCCTGGCCGCTCGGGTCGGGCTGCGCGATGTCGTGTCCGTCGTTGGTGATCGCGGCGCCGAGGACCTCGGCGTAGATGGTCGCGCCGCGGGCCGTGGCGTGCTCGAGCGTCTCGAGCACCAGCACGCCGGAACCCTCGCCGAGCACGAAGCCGTCACGGGCGACGTCCCACGGGCGGGAGACGGTGGCGGGGTCGCCGGAGTTCTTGGACAGCGCCATCATCTGGGCGAACGCCGACATCGGCAGCGGGTGGATCGCCGCCTCCGTGCCGCCGCACACGACCACGTCGGCGCGGCCGAGCCGCAGCTGGTCGAACCCGAGCGCGATGCCCTCGTTGCCCGACGCACAGGCTGACACCGGGGTGTTGACCGCGGCCCGGGCCCCGACGTACAGCCCCACGTTCGCGGCGGGTGCGTTCGGCATGAGCATCGGGACGGCGAGCGGCGAGACCCGCCGGAAGCCCTTGTCCCTGAGCGTGTCGTAGTTGGCGAGCAGGGTGTGCACCCCGCCGATGCCCGAGGCCATGGCGACGCCGAGCCGCTCGGGCTCGACGCCCCCCTCGCCGAGACCGGAGTCGGCCCAGGCCTCCATCGCTGCGACCATCGCCAGCTGGGAGGACCGGTCGAGCCGGCGGGCCTTGACCCGGTCGAGGACCTGGGACGGGTCGACCTTGGCGGTGGCGGCGATCTTGACGGGGAAGTCGTCGCCCCAGTCCTCCTCCAGCCGGCGGACGCCGGACTCGCCCTTGAGCATGGCCTCCCAGGTGCTGACGACGTCTCCACCGACGGGGCTGGTGGTGCCGAGTCCGGTCACGACGACACGGGTGCTGCTCATGAGCGACTACTTCCTTCTGTGACAGGGGTGTGCTGGGGCGACGAGAGGGCGATCAGCCCGTCATCATCCGTTCGGGTCGATCAGTTCTGGGCGCCCTCGATGAACGCGACGGCGTCGCCGACGGTCTTGAGGTTCTTGACCTCGTCGTCGGGGATCGAGACGCCGAACTTCTCCTCGGCGGCCACGACCACCTCGACCATCGAGAGCGAGTCGACGTCGAGGTCGTCGACGAACGACTTGTCGAGCTGGACGTCCTCGGCGGGGATGCCGGCGACCTCGTTGACGATGTCGGCGAGGTCGGTGCGGATCTCTTCGGTGGTGGCCATCTGCATTCCTTCTCTAGTGGTGGAGCGGGACGAGTCGTGCGGGTGATGCGGTCAGGGGACGACGACGACCTGCGCGGCGTACGACAGTCCGGCGCCGAAGGCGATCAGCAGAGCGGTGTCGCCCGACCTCGCCTCGCCCTCCGCGATCATCCGTTCGAGGGCGAGCGGGACGGACGCGGCCGAGCTGTTGCCCTGGTCGGCGACGTCGCGGGCGATGCGGACGCGCTCGGGTAGCTTCATCGCCCGCGCCATGGCGTCGATGATGCGCATGTTGGCCTGGTGGGGGACGAAGACGTCGAGCTCGTCGAGCGACACCCCGGCCCGGTCCAGCGCCTGCTGGCCGATCTTGGCCATGGAGAAGGACGCCCACCGGAAGACCGGGTTGCCCTGCATCGTCAGGTGCGGCATGACGCCGCTGCCAGGGGTCTCGGGGTTGCCGACGACGTCGCGCCAGTCCTCGCGCTGCCGGATCAGGTCGAACTGCTCGCCGTCGGAGCCCCAGACGACCGGGCCGATGCCGGGGGTGTCGCTGGGTCCGACGACGGCGGCACCGGCGCCGTCGGCGAAGATGAAGGCGGTTCCGCGGTCGGTCAGGTCGAGGATGTCGGTCAGGCGCTCGACGCCGATGACGAGGACGTGGCGGGCGCTGCCGGCGCGGACGAAGTCGGAGGCCATGGCGATGCCGTGGCAGAAGCCGGAGCAGGCGGCCGAGATGTCAAAGGCCGCGGCCTGCTCGGTGCCGAGCTCGTGGGCGATGGCCGCAGCCACGGCCGGTGTCTGCAGCAGGTGGCTCACCGTGGCCACGACCACGCAGTCGATCTGCTGGGCGTCCAGGCCCGCTCGCTCCAGGGCGATCCGCGACGCCTCGACCGACATCATCTGCACGGTCTCATCGGGCTCGGCCCAGCGTCGCGTCTTGATGCCCGAGCGCTGCTGGATCCACTCGTCGCTGGAGTCGATCGCGTCGACCACCTCGGCGTTGGGGACGATGCGGCGAGGCCGGTAGGCGCCCACGCCGAGGACCGTGGCGTGCGGTGCACCGGTGGGGTTGGTCAGCGTGGCCATCAGCTCGAGCCCTCCGGGTGGAGTCGCAGCAGCGGTTGGCCGGGGGCGACCGGATCGCCGTCCTCGACGAGCCACTCGACGATCTGGCCACCGTGGGCGGTGCTCACCGTGATCCGGTCGCGAGAGCTGGCGACGTCGCCGACCGGCGAGCCGGCCGGCAGGCTGTCGCCGTCGACGGCCTCGTCGGCGCGGTGGAACATGCCCTTGACCGGCGAGACGACCATCCGCCAGGTGGGGCTGTTCTCCATCGGCGAGGCCTCGCCGTGCTTGTCGCAGAAGGCGCGGGCGTCGTCGAGCTGGTCGGGCGTCTTGAGGGCGAACGTCTCGACGCCCTTCATGGCTCGCCTGGCGATGCCGGTCAGCGTGCCGGCGGGCGGCATCTCCAGGACACCGGTGACGCCGAGGTCGAGCATGGTGTCCATGCACAGGTCCCAGCGGACCGGGTTGGCGATCTGGCCGACCATGCGGGCCAGCACGTCGCGGCCGTCGTGGATGACGTTGCCGTCCCGATTGGAGATCACCCGCGTGCGGGGGTCGTGGGTCGAGACCGACCGGGCGAGGGCGGCCAGGTGCCCGACGGCCGGCTCCATGTGGGTCGTGTGGAAGGCGCCCGCGACGCTCAGCGGCGTCAGGCGCGCCTTCTCGGGCGGGTCGGCGGCCAGGGCGGCGAGCTGCTCGGTCGTGCCCGCGGCGACGATCTGGCCGGGACCGTTGTCGTTGGCCGCGGTGAGCCCGTGCTTGTCCAGCGAGGCCAGCACGGCCTCGCGGTCGCCACCCAGCACGGCGGTCATGCCGGTCGGGGTCTCGGCGGCCGCGCCGGCCATCGCACGGCCGCGCTCACGCACGAGCACCATCGCCTGCTCGGCGGTGATCACCCGGGCACCGGTGGCGGCGGTCAGCTCACCGACGCTGTGGCCCGCCACGGCGCCGATGTTCGCGAACGTGTCGGCGGGGTGGGGGAAGAGCTCGAGGGCGGCGACGAGCCCCGTCGCCACCAGCAGCGGCTGGGCGACCTGGGTCTCCCGGATGGCGTCGGCGTCCGCCTCGGTGCCGTAGTGCACCAGGTCGATCCCGGCGACGGTGGACAGCCACTCGAAGCGGGAGCGGAAGGTGCGGTCCTCCAGCCACGGCTGCAGGAATCCGGGGGTCTGGGCCCCCTGGCCGGGAGCGACGATGACGAGCACACCTCCACAGTGCCCGGTCGGCGGCCCTCGCGCGCCTCTGGCGCGCACGAAAACGCCCGGTGGAACTTTGTAGGGTCCCTACAAAGCGTCACGGCGCGACTGACGTCCGAGGACGAGCGCGATCTGCAGCGCGAACGCGTCTCGCGGGGTGCCCGGGGCGTAGCCGGTGAGGTCGGAGACCTGGCGCATCCGGTAGCGCACGGTGTTGGGGTGCAC
>NZ_CADCUP010000100.1 GCF_902805925.1 uncultured Nocardioides sp. | reverse complement strand
CCCCGGCCAGTCACCAGGTCAGTCCCCAGGCCAGTCACCAGGAGCAAGCACCCATGAGCACCACTACGCACCGCCTGACGGCAGCCGCCGTCGCCGTCGCCGTCCTGCTCGGCCCTGTCGCGCTCACCCGGTCCGCGGAGGCGGCACCGGGGAGCGGGCACTCGGTCGGGCGGCACCAGGCCACGCCCCACGACGGCAAGCACGACAAGCACGACAAGCACGACACGAAGGGCAAGCACGGCAAGAAGGGCAAGGGCAGGCAGGAGCGTGCCACGCCGCTCGCCAGGCAGCTGGCCAAGGCCGTCGCGGTCAAGGACGCCTACCTCGCCAAGGTCGCCGCCTCGCGGCGCACCGCCGCGCTCCCCGACGACCTCGAGTCAGTCGTGGCGGGCTCCGTCGCCGGCGACCGCGCCTCCCTCGCCCGGCTCGGCGCCTCGACCGACCTCCGCGCCGCCCGGGCCGCGGTGTCGGCCCTGCGGGTGGAGAACTACGTCCGGGTCGTCGGCCTCCTCGAGGAGGCCGTGGACCTGGCCGAGGCGGCCGCGGACGATCCCGAGGCGACCGCGCTCCTGCGGTCCGCGGTGGGCGCCGCGCTCGCCGTGACCGCCACGAGCCCGCGCTCGGACGTGCGGGCGGCCCGCCGGGCGCTCGACGCCGCCTGGGAGGCGCTGGACTACGACGACGAGCCGGACACCGAGGACGAGCCCGAGGACGAGCCTGAGGACGAGGACGTGCCGGAGGACGAGGACGAGCCGCTCGACTGAGCGCCGACCCGCGCACCTCGAAGGACGACGTACGCCGGCCGCTGCAGGACCCGGAGGTCCTGCAGCGGGTCGGCGTCGTAGACGCAGAAGTCGGCCGACGCGCCCTCCTCGATCCCGGGGAAGCCCAGCCACCGCCGCGCCCGCCAGGAGGCGGCGCCCAGGGCGTACTCCGGCGACATCCCGAGACCCGCCATCGCCAGCACCTCCCCGGCGAGGTTGCCGTGCGGGGCGACGCCGCCGCCGTCGGTGCCCGCGTACAGCGCCACCCCGGCGTCGTGCGCCGCCATGATCGTGTCGCGCTGCCGGGCGTGCAGGTCGCTCATGTGGCCGGCGTAGGTCGGGAACCTCTCGCGGCCGGCCGCGGCGAACTGCGGGAACCTCTCGAGCTGCATCACGGTCGGCACCAGCGCCGTCCCCCGGGCGGCCATCGCCTCGACGAGGTCGCTGGAGAGCCCGGTGCCGTGCTCGATGCAGTCGATGCCGGCCCCGATGAGGGCGGGCAGCACGGCCTCGCCGAAGCAGTGCGCGGTGACCTTCACCCCGACGTCGTGGGCGGCCCGGATCGCCGCGGTGAGGGTCTCGGCCGGGAAGCTCGGCTCGAGGTCCCCGGTCTCGCGGCTGATCCAGTCGCCGACCAGCTTGACCCAGCCGTCGCCGCGCTGCGCCTCCTGCACGACGTACCCCACGAGGTCGGCCGGTTCCACCTCGTGGGCGTAGCCGCGGATGTAGCGCCTGGTGCGGGCGATGTGGCGCCCGCACCGGATGAGCCGCGGCAGGTCGTCGCGCTCGTGCATCCACGCGGTGTCGAGCGCCGAGCCGCAGTCGCGCAGCAGCAGCGCCCCGGCGTCGCGGTCGGCGATCGCCTGCCGCTCGGCCTCGTCGTCGGTGGTGGCGCCGTGGTCCGCGAGCCCGACGTGGCAGTGCGCGTCGACGAGGCCGGGGACGATCCAGCCCTCGGCGGCGGTCTCGGCGCCGGCCTGCCGCTCGAAGGTGACGTGCCCGTCGACGACGTAGAGCTCACGCACCTCGCCGTCGGGGAGCACCGGCCCCGAGAATCTCAGCGCGGTCATGCCGCGGAGGCTACCGGGGCCGGCGCTCCGCGGACCTCAGCCGAGCTCGCGGATCCTGACGTTGCGGGAGGACACGACGTCGGGCGCCGAGCCGTGGGCCTGCACCTCGTGGCCGTAGTTGACGGCGATCCGGGAGAGGTTGCCGTCTCGCTGCCGCTGGAGGTGGTCAGGCAACCGGCCACCGGGGCGCCGAGCGCCGGGAAGCGCACCTGCACGCCGCTGTTGCCGCGGGCGGTGCCGGGGGCGTCGTCGCGGAACTGCAGGCGCAGCGAGAAGTCGGCGTACTGCTCGGGTGCGTACCAGAGCGTGCCGAAGCCGCCCGTCGGCCCGACCCTGCTGGTCAGCCGGCCACCCCTGAGGTCGAAGCCCCCGTCGCCGGTGTACCGCCAGGCGGCGGGGTGGGGTGGCGCATGCGGGGCTCCTGTTCACGTCCGAGTGTCGTGACCGGCGTCACTCCTCGACCGTAGGCCCGGGACGCGCCAGCCACTAGCCGTGAACGTCCGACTTTCGAAACCGATCTGTGGAAGTAAGCCATCGCAGGTACCCGGTGTCGGGGATGCCGGATGCGGTCGGACGTGAGCAGTGTGGGAACTCTCGCAGTTCTACGAAGGTGGTCCATCCATGAACCAACGCATTCCGGGACGCCGCACCGCGGCCGTCCTCGGCACGACCGTGACGCTCGTGTCGACACTCCTGCTCGCCCCGTCCCCGTCGCTCGCCGACGGGTCGAACGGCGACGGCGGCTCGGGCGAGCCGTCCGGCCCGCCCTGGGCCGTCGTCGCCACCGGTCTCGACAACCCCCGCCTCCTCTCGTTCAGCACCCGGACGCGGCACCACGGTCGACACCACGGCAGCGGCGGGAAGCACCGCGCCTCGCTGTACGTCGCCGAGGCCGGTCGCGGCGGCACCGGGCCCTGCGTCGAGGGACCGGAGGGGCCCGCCTGCTTCGGGCTCTCCGGCGCCGTCACCCGGATCGACAAGGGTGATCAGGAGCGCGTCGTCAGCGGCCTGCCGTCGCTCGCCGGGGAGGGCGGCGCGGGGGCCAGCGGCCCGGCCGACGTGTCGGTGCGCGGCTCCTGGTACGCCGTCACGGTCGGCCTGGCCAACGACCCGGCCGTCCGGGAGGACATCGCCGGCGGCGAGGCGCTCGGCACCCTGATGGCAGGTCCTCTGGGCGGCCGCGCACCGCGCGTCATCGCCGACCTCGCCGGGTACGAGACCGCCGAGGACCCCGACGGCGCCGGGCCCGACAGCAACCCCACGGGCCTGGCCCGGTCGGGTGGCGGCTTCGTGCTCACCGACGCCGGCGGCAACACCCTCCAACGGGTCACTCGGCGGCGCGACATCAAGACCATGGCCGTCTTCCCCGAGCGCATGGTGCCGGCCCCGCCGTTCCTGCCGCCCGGCGACATCCCGATGCAGGCGGTGCCCACCTCGGTCGTGCGCGGCCCCGACGGCGCGTGGTACGTCAGCCAGCTGACCGGATTCCCGTTCCCGGCCGGCGGCGCCTCGATCTATCGCGTGGTCCCCGGACAGGCCCCGACGGTGTACGCGTCCGGACTGACCAACGTCACCGACCTCGCGTGGTCCGGTCACCGCCTGTACGCCGTGCAGATCGCCGGCGACGCCGGTCTGCTCGCCGCTGAGGGCCTGCCGATGGGCTCGCTGGTCAAGGTCGGGCGTGACGGCTCACACACCACGGTGGCGGACGACCTGCCCGCGCCGTACGGCGTGGCGATGCACCGTGGCAAGGCCTACGTCACGACCTGCAGCGTCTGCGCCGGCGAGGGACAGGTGGTGAGCATCCCGCTCCGGTAGCAGTGTGCCGTGAGTGGTGCGGGGCCCGTTCAGGCGATGCGGTCGAGCAGCCAGGACGGGCCCAGCGCCATCGCGCCGTGGCCCTGGACCCGCGCCTGGAGGAACCGGTCGGCCGTGACGACGGTGACCTGCCCGCCGTCCTCGCGCGCCGCCCGGGTGACCCGCTCGATCTCGCTGTCACCGTCGCGCGGGGCGTGCACGACCCGGACGTGACCGTCACGGCCCGCCTTGACCCCGCCCTTCGCCCCGCCCTCGAGCACCAGCACGACCTCGTCGTGCGGCAGGTCGGCGACCAGCAGCCGCTCGTGGAGCCGGCGCGCCGCACCGGCGCGGTCCCTCCACCAGCCGTCGGGACGCGAGCCGACGACGTTGGCCCCGTCGACCACGAGCGTGGTGGTCATGCCCGCCCTCCGTCGCACCGGGTGCCGAGGGGGCTTCTCACTTCAGGAACTTGGAGAAGTCCTTGGGCAGGTCGAGCGCCGCGGCCGCCTGCTCGTAGTCGGTGCCGGCCTCGTCGGGGTTGCCGAACGGGTTCGCCGCTGCGGCGGCCGGCCTCTCGGCAGCCGCCCTCGCCTGCTCGGCCGCCTTGGCCGGGTTGCCGGAGACGCGACGGCCCTTGGCCGGCTTCTTCGACTTCTGCTTCTTGCCGCCACCCCCCGTGCCGCCCATCCCGGGCAGCCCGGGCATCCCGGGCATGCCGCCACCGCGCGCCATCTGCTGCATCATCTTGCGGGCATCGAAGAAGCGGGTGACCATCTGGTTGACGTCGGAGACCTGCACGCCGGAGCCCTTGGCGATGCGGGCCCGCCGCGAGCCGTCGATCATCTTGGGGTTGTCGCGCTCGGCCGGCGTCATCGACAGGATCATCGCCTGGATGCGGTCGATCTCGCGCTCGTCGAAGTTGTCGAGCTGCTCGCGGAACTGCCCCATCCCGGGCAGCATCCCCATGATCTTCGACATCGAGCCCAGCTTGCGCATCTGCTGCATCTGCTGGAGGAAGTCGTCGAGGGTGAAGTCCTGACCGCCGAGCAGCTTCTCGGCCGCCTTGTTGGCCTGCTCCGCGTCGAAGGTCTTCTCGGCCTGCTCGATCAGGGTGAGCATGTCGCCCATGTCGAGGATGCGCGAGGCCATCCGGTCGGGGTGGAACAGGTCGAAGTCGGCCATCTTCTCGCCGTTGGAGGCGAACATGACCGGCTTGCCGGTGATCGAGGCGATCGAGAGCGCAGCACCACCGCGCGCGTCGCCGTCGAGCTTGGTGAGCACCACGCCGTCGTAGCCGACTCCCTGGAGGAAGGCGAGCGCGGTGTTGACGGCGTCCTGGCCGATCATGGCGTCGACGACGAACAGCACCTCGTCGGGGTCGACGGCGTCGCGGATGTCGGAGGCCTGCTGCATCAGCTCGGCGTCGACACCGAGCCGGCCGGCGGTGTCGATGATGACGACGTCGTGGAGCCTGCGGGTGGCCTCGTCCACCGAGGCCCTCGCGACGGCCACCGGGTCGCCGGTGCCGTTGCCGGGCTCGGGCGCGAACACGGGCACGCCGACCCGCTCGCCGTTGACCTGGAGCTGCTGGACCGCGTTGGGACGCTGCAGGTCGGCCGCGACGAGCACCGGGGCCTTGCCCTGCTCCTTCAGCCAGAGGGCGAGCTTGGCCGCGAGCGTCGTCTTGCCGGCACCCTGCAGGCCGGCCAGCATGATGACGGTGGGCCCCGTCTTGGCGTACCGCAGCCGCCGGGTCTCCCCGCCCAGGATGGTGACGAGCTCGTCGTTGACGATCTTGACGATCTGCTGCGCCGGGTTGAGCGCCCCGCTGACCTCCTCGCCGCGTGCCCTCTCCTTGACCGCGCCGACGAACTCCTTGACGACGGGCAGGGCCACGTCGGCCTCGAGCAGCGCGATGCGGATCTCGCGCGCGGTCGCGTCGATGTCGGCCTCGGAGAGCCGCCCCTTGCCGCGGAGGTTCTTGAAGGTGTCGGCAAGCCGGTCGGAGAGTGTCGCGAACAAGATGATCCTTCACTAGGTCTCGGGGCCTCCAGCCTAACGGGGACACGCCGACGCACGAACCCGAGCAGGGCTCGCCGCCGACGTACGGCATGTGATTCCCTGCCGGGAGCACCACAAACTCGGCACGCAGGAGACACAGATGAGCACCCAGGCCCCCACTCGGCCCGACGAGCCGACCCCGGCCATGTCGAGGCCGGTCAGCATCGCTGTCTGGGGAGGCATCGCCGCGGTGGGCGCCGTCTGCTGGGCGGTTCTGGCACTTGCCCGCGGCGAGGACGTCTCGGCGCTGTGGATCCTGTTCGCCGCGCTCGCCTCCTACCTGATCGCCTACCGGTTCTACTCGCGCTTCATCGCCCGGAGGGTGCTGCAGGTCGACGACACCCGCGCCACGCCGGCCGAGCGGCTCGAGAACGGCGTCGACTTCGAGGTGACCGACCGCCGGGTCGTCTTCGGCCACCACTTCGCGGCCATCGCCGGCGCCGGACCGCTCGTCGGCCCGGTGCTCGCCGCGCAGATGGGCTACCTGCCCGGCACCATCTGGATCATCGTCGGCGTCATCCTCGCCGGCGCCGTCCAGGACATGGTGGTGCTGTTCTTCTCGATGCGTCGCGACGGCAAGAGCCTGGGGCAGATGGTGCGCGAGGAGATCGGCGTCGTCGGCGGCACCGCCGCCCTCATCGCCGTCTTCGCGATCATGATCATCATCCTGGCCGTCCTGGCCCTGGTCGTGGTCAACGCGCTCGCGGAGTCGCCGTGGGGCGTCTTCTCGATCGGGCTGACCATCCCGATCGCCCTGTTCATGGGCTTCTACCTGCGCACAGTGCGCCCGGGCCGCGTCATGGAGGCCACCGCGATCGGCGTGGGCCTCCTGCTGCTGGCGATCATCGGCGGCGGGTACGTCGAGCAGCTGGGCCTCGAGAGCGCGCTGACGCTGTCGAAGGAGACGCTCACCATCGCGCTCGTGGTCTACGGCTTCATCGCCTCGGTGCTGCCGGTGTGGATGCTGCTGACCCCGCGCGACTACCTCTCGACTTTCATGAAGATCGGCGTCATCGCCCTCCTCGCCGTGAGCCTCATCGTCGCCGCACCCTCGCTGGAGGCGCAGGCGGTCACGCCGTTCGCCACCGAGGGCACCGGCCCGGTCTTCGCCGGCAAGCTCTTCCCGTTCGTCTTCATCACCATCGCCTGCGGCGCCCTGTCCGGCTTCCACGCGCTCATCGCCTCCGGCACCACGCCGAAGATGGTCGCCAAGGAGAGCCAGGTCCGGATGATCGGCTACGGCGGCATGCTCATGGAGTCCTTCGTCGCGATCAGCGCCCTCATCGCCGCGTGCGTCATCGACCAGGGCCTCTACTTCGCCATGAACTCCCCGGCCGGAGCCACCGGCGGCACGGTCGAGGGCGCGGCGGAGTTCGTCACCAACCTCGGCTTCACCATCTCCCCCGACCAGCTCAGCGCGGCCGCGGCCGCCATCGAGGAGGAGACGCTCATCTCGCGCACCGGCGGTGCGCCGACGCTGGCGTTCGGGCTGTCGCAGGTCTTCTCCGCCGCCTTCGGCGGCGGGCTCCAGGCGTTCTGGTACCACTTCGCGATCATGTTCGAGGCACTGTTCATCCTCACCGCCGTCGACGCCGGCACCCGCGTGGGCCGGTTCATGCTCCAGGACACGGTGGGCAACCTGTGGCCTCGCTTCGCCGACACCTCCTGGAAGCCCGGCGCGTGGGGCGCCAGCGCCGCCGTCGTCGCCGCGTGGGGCTACATGCTGTACGTGGGCGTGACCGACCCGCTGGGCGGCATCAACCAGCTCTTCCCGCTGTTCGGCATCGCCAACCAGCTCCTCGCGGCCATCGCGCTGACGCTGTGCGTCACGCTGATGCTCAAGCACGGCAAGCTCAAGTACGTCTGGGTGCCGGCGATCCCGCTCGGCTGGGACCTCATCACCACCATGACCGCGAGCTACCAGAAGGTCTTCTCCGACAACCCCGCCATCGGCTACTTCGCCCAGGCCTCGCGCTTCCGCGACGCCCGCGACGCCGGGGAGGTGCTGGCACCGGCGGCCGACGGCGGCCAGATGGACAAGATCATCTTCAACTCCACCGTCAACGGGGTCCTGCAGCTCACCTTCGCCCTGCTCGTGGTGGTCATCGTGGCGAACGCGATCCTGATCTGGGTGCGCGCCGTGCGAGCCGGCGGGCTGCCGACCACCGAGGTGCCGCACTCGCCCTCGGAGATCGTGGCGCCGTCCGACTTCCTCGCCACCGCCGAGGAGAAGCGCGCCGTCCACGAGTGGGAGGCCTCCCGCGCCGCCACCCCGGTCGGGGAGCGCCGATGACCGCGGGCC
>NZ_CADCUP010000099.1 GCF_902805925.1 uncultured Nocardioides sp. | reverse complement strand
CATCCCGGCCTTCCCCTACGCGGCGTACGCCGAGCTGCTGGGGCTGCGCGGGATCAGGGTGACGGGGCCCGAGGAGGTGGACGCCGCCTGGGAGCAGGCGCTGGCTGCCGACCGGCCCACGCTCATCGAGGCCGTGACGGACCGCGACGTGCCGCTGCTCCCGCCGTTCCCGGCGGGACGGGACAAGCTGGGGTCGTTCCGGGCCGGCCTCGACCAGGAGGGCGAGGCGGGGGTGCACGCCCGGGCGCTGCTCGACGAGCAGGCGGGCATGGAGGAGCGGCGCTAGCTGCCGTCGCCGCCGGCGTGCTCCTCGTCTGCCGTCTCCGGCTCGACGCCGTCGGGCCGGCCCTCCTCGGGTGCGTTCAGGGTGGGCTCGGCGTCCTGGTCGTGGTCCTGCTCGTCGCGTCCGGTCATGGCGGTCGGTACCCCTCCCACCCGGTCGTACACCGACGGGAGTAGGGCGGGGGCCGGAACCGCCGCGGGTACGCCCCCGGCAGGACGCGGCGGACCGCCCGGTGCCGCGAGGGTCGTGCCATGACCACCTCCCCGACCACCCGCCTCGTCCAGAGGCTCCACGACCACCCACGGCGCGCCCTCGTGGCCGTCCTCCTGTTCGTCCTCGTGGCCGGCGCCTTCGGCGGGCCCGTCGCCGGAGCGCTCGACTCGGACGGTGGCTTCGCGCCCCCCGACGCCGAGTCGGTCCGCGCGGTCGAGCGCATCCAGGCCGCCACCGGGGCCAGCCCCTCGCCGGGCATCGTGCTCCTCGTCGACACGCCGCCCGGCACGGGGGAGGAGGCGGTCAGCGACGCGGCCGAGACGCTCGCCGGGGTGGCGGGCATCGTCGCGGCCACCCCCGCCGGCACGGCCCGCGACGGGTCGTCGGCGATCGTGGTCGGCACGGTCTCGGCCGATGCCCTGGGCGACGACGTGGCTGCCGAGGCGCTCGAAACCTTCGAGGACGCCGAGGGCGTGACGGTCGGCGGCGGTGACGTCGCAGGCCTCCAGATCGGCGAACGGGTGGGTGAGGACCTGGGCCGGGCCGAGCTGTTCGCCTTCCCCGTGCTCGTGCTGCTGTCGCTGCTGTTCTTCGGCGGCCGGGCGGCGCTGCTGCCCCTGGTCGTCGGCGTGACCACCGTGCTCGGCACCTTCCTGGCCATGGCCGGGATCAACCAGGTGTACGGCCTCAGCATCTTCGCGCTCAACCTCGTCATCGGGCTCGGGCTGGGCCTCGCCATCGACTACACCCTCTTCCTCGTCAGCCGCTACCGCGAGGAGCTGGAGCGGCAGGGGCCCACGACCGGCGCCGTGCTCACCACCATGCGCACCGCGGGCCGCACGGTCGCCTTCTCGGCCGCGACCGTCGCGGTGGCCCTGATCACCCTGACCGTCTTCCCGATGGGGTTCCTGAAGTCCATGGGCATCGCGGGCGCCGTCGTCTCCGTGGTCGCGGCGACCGCCGCCCTGGTCATCAGCCCGGCGGTGTTCGGGCTGTGGGGCGCGAAGCTGGCCCGCCGGTCCCGTCGAGCCGCCGGCGCTGCCGCCGAGGGCCGGTGGTACCGCCTCTCGCAGGCCGTGATGCGCCGCCCCGGCACGGTCGCGGTCGCGACGGCGGCGGTCATGATCGTGCTGGCGGCCCCGGCGCTGCGGGCGGAGTGGACGCCGGTCGACGCGAGCGTCGTGCCCACCGACCTCAGCGCCCGCGTCGTCTCCGACACCCTCGCCGAGCAGTACGACGGCGCCGGCACCACCCCGGTGACCGTCGCGGTCGCCAGCACCGACGCCGACACGGTGGCCGACTTCGCCGACGTGGCGTCCTCGGCGCCCGGCGTGCTCGCTCCTGCCGAGGCGGTGGCGATCGGTGCGGGCACGTGGCAGGTCGACCTGGAGGTCGCCGGCGACGCCGCGGGTGACGGCGCCCAGCAGGTCGTGGCGGACGTCCGGGACGCCGCCGCGGCGAGCCGGCTCGACGTGCTCGTGGGCGGTCCGGCAGCGGAGTTCGTCGACCAGCAGGCCGCGATCGGCGACAGCCTCCCGCTCTCGGTGGCGCTGCTGGTGCTGCTGACCCTGCTGGTCCTGTGGCTGATGACCGGCTCGCTGGTGCTGCCCTTCAAGGCGGTCCTGATGAACGTCCTGACCGTCGGTGTGGCCTTGGGCGCGCTCACCTTCGTCTACCAGGACGGCCGGCTGACCGGGCTGCTGGGCTACACGCCCAACGGCGGCATCGAGCCCACCGACTTCCTGGTCGCGGCGGCGGTGGTGTTCGCCCTCTCGACCGACTACGGGGTCTTCCTGCTCGGCCGCATCAAGGAGGCCCGTGAGTCCGGGCTCTCCGAGCGCGACGCGGTCGCCACCGGGCTCTCGAGGACGGGCAGCGTGGTCACCGCCGCGGCGATCCTGCTGGCGGTCGCGATCGGCGCCTTCAGCACCAGCTCGATCTCCTTCATCCAGCAGATCGGGGTCGCGACGGCGGTGGGGGTCCTGGTCGACGCCTTCGTCGTCCGCACCTTCCTCGTGCCTGCCCTGATGGGGCTGCTGGGCAAGTGGAACTGGTGGGCGCCGATGCCGCTGCGCCGGCTGCACGACCGCATCGGCCTCAGCGAGTCCGAGCCGGTCGTCGTGGAGCCGGTCCGGGAGCTGGCGAATACTCCCTGAGGAGGACGCCGGGCAGGGTCGCCCCCGCTACCGTCGGAGGGTGACCCTGTCCCGTCTGCGCCGTGACCGCGTCGACCTCCTGGTCGACGCGGTCCTCCTCGGGGTGTGCGCCGCAGCCATGGCGGTCGAGACGACGGTGATCGACAGGGCCGTCACGACGCCCGCGGCGTACGTCGCGGTGGTGCTCGCCTCGGCGCCGGTGCTGCTGCGCCGGCGTGCTCCGCTCCTGGCGATCACGCTGGCGATGACCCTGATGCTGGGCGTCCTCGAGACGACCAACGTCCACCAGACCATCGCCTTCCCGGCGGTCCTGTGCGGCTACACGCTCTCCGTCCGCCACGGTCGGCGGCTGGCGGTGCCGGTCGGAGCGATCACGATGGTCGTCGTCCTGATCATCCTGGCCGTCTACAGCGACCACGCGCTGCTCTCGTGGGACACCGCCAAGAACCTCTCGCTCGTGGCGCTGCCCATCGCCCTCGGCGTCGCCGCCCACGACCGGCGCCGCTACACCGCTGCCCTGGTCGAGCGGGCCGAGTCGGCCGAGCGCACCAGGGACGAGGAGGCGCTGCGCCGGGTCGGCGAGGAGCGGCTGCGCATCGCCCGCGACGTCCACGACATCGTCGCGCACGCCATGGTGGCCATCAACGTGCAGGCCGGGGTGGGGGCCCACCTGCTCGAGCGCGACCCCGAGCAGGCCCGGGCCACGCTGCGTGACATCAAGCGGGTGAGCGGGGAGGCGCTCGACGACCTCCGGTCGATGCTGGGCGTCGTCCGCGACCTCGACGGTCCCGACGACGTCGCCCCGGTGCGGCCCGTGCAGGGCCTGGCCGAGATCGACGACCTGCGCGAGGGCCTCGGCTCGGCCGGGGTGAGCCTCGAGGTGGAGATCGACACCTCCGCCGTGCCGCTGCCGGCGTCGGTGGGCGCGACGAGCTATCGCATCGTGCAGGAGGCGCTGACCAACGTCATGCGGCACGCCGGTCCCACCTCGGCGCGGGTGAGGGTGTCCCGGCACGACGCCGTCGTCGTCATCGAGGTGGAGGACGACGGCGGGTCCGGGCCCGAGGCGCTGGCGGGCAGCGGGTCGGGCAACGGCCTGCGCGGCATGCGCGAGCGCGCCACCGCGCTGGGCGGCTCGCTCGAGGCGGGCCCGCGCGTGGGTGGCGGCTGGCGAGTCTCGGCGTCCCTGCCCGTCGGGACGCCCTGAGGTGGGCATCCGCGTGCTGCTGGTCGACGACCAGACCCTCGTCCGTGCCGGGTTCCGGGCGCTGCTCGGCTCCGAGCCCGGCATCGAGGTGGTCGGGGAGGCCGTCGACGGGGCCGAGGCCGTCACGCTGGCTGCCTCGCTGGTGCCCGACGTGGTGCTGATGGACATCCGGATGCCGCGCGTCGACGGTCTCGCCGCCACCAGCCGGATCACCCGGGATCCCCGCCTGGCGTCCACCAAGGTGGTGGTGCTGACGACCTTCGAGCTCGACGAGTACGTCTTCGGCGCGCTGCGGGCCGGCGCCTCGGGGTTCCTGCTCAAGGACATCGAGCCGCAGGCCCTCATCGAGGCGGTCCGCCTGGTGCACGACGGCCAGGCCCTGCTGGCTCCTCAGGTGACCCGCCGGCTGATCGAGGCCTTCGTGGCGTCGGGCGCCGACGAGCCGGCCGAGCCGGCGACCGGGCCGGACTCCCGCCTCGAGGGCCTGACCCCGCGCGAGCGCGAGATCCTCGCGCTCGTCGGTCGCGGGATGTCCAACCACGAGATCGCCGCCCACCTCGTCCTCTCCCCACTGACAGCCAAGACCCACGTCTCGCGCCTGTTCCTCAAGCTCGGCGTCCGGGACCGGGCGCAGCTCGTCGTGGCGGCGTACGAGACGGGGCTGGTCGGGGCAGGCTGAGGGGCAGGCTGAGGGGCGGGCCGGCTCGTCGACCGCTGCCCGCCGTGCAGCACGGCTCGCCTCCGGGCGGCGTACGCCCTCAGGGCTCCTGCGGGTAGGGCGGCGCGCTGTCCGCGACGACGGCGCCCCGCTCGCCCAGAGGCCGCTCAGCCCCGACCGTGGAGTCCCGAGCGGTCTGCCGCTCCGCCTCCCCGTTCACGGCCGCACCGACGAGGACGAGCAGGACGCTGATCCAGAGCCAGAACATGCTGATCGCCACGCCGGCGAGCGAACCGTAGGTGGCCTCGTAGGTCCCGAGCCGCTGGACGTAGGCGAACAGCGCCACCGAGGTGGCGACCCAGAGGGCCGTCGCGCCCGTGGCTCCCCACGTGATCCAGCGCCACCGGGCGTGCTGGCGGTCCGGCGCGAAGCGGTAGAGGACGGCGAGCATGGCGCTCATCAGCGCGGCCAGCGCCAACCAGATGAGGACGGGCGCCACGGCCCGGGCCATCGCGGGCGCCTCGCCCAGCGCCCGGGAGGTCACGCCCACGGCGGCGATGACCGCGCCCACCAGCAGGGCACCGCCGAGGGCGAACGCGACGGCGAGGGCACTGCGTCGCAGGAGCCCGCGCGTCTCCGGCTCGTGGTACGCCACGGTCAGTGCGTCGATCAGCGACGCCATGGCGGTCGTCGCGGTCCCCAGGGCGATGAGGAGGCCGACCACGCCCCGCAGGGTGAGCACCTTCGTGGAGGCGGTGGTGATGCTCCTGAGCTGGTCGGCGACGAGCGGTTCCACCGGAGCGGGCAGCAGCTGTGCGACCTGCGTGAGCTGGTCGCGAGCCTGCGCCGGGGTGTTGACCGCGCCGTAGACCGACAGCGCGGTCACCAGCACGGGGGCTATCGACAGCACCGCGAAGAAGGCGATCCCGGCGCTGAGGAGCGGCAGGCGGGTGGTCACGACGTGCCGCAGGGCGCGCGGCAGGATCTGCCGCCACCCCCGGACCGGGATCTGGCCGGGGGACACCGCGTCGTCCGCCACGGCCCGGTGGTCGGGGTCCTCAGCTGCCGCCATCTCACGCCTCTTCGACTCTCGCCCGGTGACCTCATCATTCGCCTCGGGGGACGCGGTGTCGATGTGCAGGCTCGGCGCGGGCCGACGGGGCCGTCAGTCCCCGGAGCTGCCGGCGTACCTAGCGACCGCCGCGCGCGCCCCGTGCTCGTGCAGGGTCCGGAGCGCCGCGACGTACGTCGTGACGAAGCGACGATCCTCGCGCAGGCCGTCGAACATGCTGAGACCGAGCATGGCGGTGGGATCGTCCTGCTGCTGCCGGGCCAGCGCCAGGACCTGGTCCCGGCGGACGTCCACGACCTCGAGCGGGCGCCCGGCGTCGTCGACGCCCTCGGCATGGCGGGCCCACCCGGCGATCGCCAGGGCGGCGCGGTCGATCTCGCCGCCGTCCTGCAGCCGCTGACGCACCACCGGCAGCAGGAACTTGGGGATGCGCTCGGTGGAGTCGACGCACTGACGCGCCAGCGTGTCGCCGATGGCCTCGTTCGTGAACCTCTCCAGCAGCGAGGACCGGTAGTCCCCGAGGTCCACACCCGGCACCGGGTCCAGGGTGGGGGTCGCCTCGCGTTCCATGTATCCCCGCAGCAGCGCCACGAAGTCGGGGTCCCGGCACACGTCGTGCACGTAGCCGTACCCGGCCAGCGACCCCAGGTAGCCCATGACCTGGTGGCTGGCGTTGAGCAGGCGGAGCTTCATCAGCTCGTACGGGCGGACGTCGGGCACCAGCTGGACCCCGGCCTCCTCCCACGGCGGGCGTCCGGCGGTGAAGTCGTCCTGGATGACCCACTGGTGGTACGGCTCGCACACCACCGGCCAGGCGTCCTGGACCCCGAGGGAGTCGGCGACGAGTGCTCGGTCCCCGTCGGTGGTCGCGGGAGTGATCCGGTCCACCATCGAGCTCGGGAAGGCCACGCGGTCGGCCATCCAGTCCGCCAGCGCGGGATCCTTCAACCGGGCGTAGGAGGTGAAGGCGTTGCGGGCCTTCTCGCCGTTCTCCTCCAGGTTGTCGCAGGACACCACGGTGAAGGGGTCGATGCCGCGCTCGCGCCGACGACCCAGGGCCTCGGTGACGAAGGCGAAGACGGTGGTGGGTGCCGCTCCGGGCTCGAGGTCCCGGCGCACGGCGGGGTCGTCGCCGTCGAACTCACCGTCCGACCGCAGGTTGTAGCCGCCCTCGGTGACGGTCATGGAGACGATCCGCACGTCGGGTGAGGCCATCCTCTCGACCACGCGGTCGGGATCGTCGGGCGCGAAGAGGTAGTCGACGATGGAGCCGATGACCTGTGCCTCCACGGTGCCGTCCGGGTGCCGCTGCACCAACGTGTACAGGCGGTCCTGGGCGGCCATGACGTCGCGCATGAGCGAGTCCTGGGGCAGCAGCCCCACACCGCAGATGCCCCACTCGCCGGCGAGCCCCTGCCGCAGAAGCCGGTCGACGTAGAACGCCTCGTGCGCCCGGTGGAAGCCTCCGACGCCGAGGTGGACGATCCCCGGCGTGACGTCGTCGCGGTCGTAGCCCGGGACGGTCACGCGGTCGCCCAGCAGCCCGAGTGAGTCCTGGTTCAGCGCCAGGGTGGGGTCGCGCCGCTCGCCGCTCATGCGATCGTCACCACGAGGTCGGCAGCCGCCCGGGTCGTCCCGACGACCGTGGCGTTGATCTCGTCGCTCCCGGTCACCCACGCTCGGGCCGCGTCGGGTCGCTTGCCGTGCCGCACGTGTCGGGTGACGAGCCGCTCGATCCGCAGCTCGGGGTCGACCTCGAGGAACCAGACCTCGTCGAGGTTCTCCCGCACGCCGGACCACGCGCCGTCGTCGAGGAGCAGGTAGTTGCCCTCGGTGATGACCAGGGGGGTGTCCGGTGCCACCGGGATGGAGCCGGCGACGGGCTCCTCGATGTCCCGGTCGAACGCGGGCGCGTAGACGACGTCGGGCCCGGGGCGGCGCAGGCGCCGGAGCAGCGCGACGTACCCGGCGGCGTCGAAGGTGTCGGGAGCGCCCTTGCGCTCCTGCCTGCCCAGCCGGACGAGCTCCCCCTGGGAGAGGTGGAAGCCGTCCATCGGCACGACCACGGCGTGCGGCGTCAACGCCTCGACGAGGTCTCGTGCCAAGGTCGACTTGCCGCTGCCGGGGGCGCCGGTCAACCCCAGCATCGTGCGGCTCCGGGTGCCCGTCAGCGCACGAGCGCGTTCGGTGAGCTCGGACAGCGTGTCTACCGCGGTCATCGGGAGCCTCTCCGGCAGGAAGGGCAGGACGGTGTGGGGACCCACCCTACGAGCATCTCCCGGCTCGTCCGGGACGCGGTGATGCTGGCGGTCGGGACTACAGCTCCCGGGCCAGCCGGTCGAGCATGTCGAGGGTGTGGTCGTTCCAGTAGGCCCGGGTGTGTCCGCCCCCGCCGCCGACCCAGGGGTCAGGGGCGACCGGAGCGGCGTCG
>NZ_CADCUP010000098.1 GCF_902805925.1 uncultured Nocardioides sp. | reverse complement strand
ACGAGCTCGAGCGCCGCGACCAGAGGAGGGGCCTGGCCACCCTCTGCGTCGGCGGGGGCATGGGCGTCGCCACCATCGTCGAGCTCGTCTGAGGTCTCGAGACGCCGCTCGTCCCTCGCGGCCGCTCGACCACCGACCTAGAACAGGAACGCATCCATGAGCACCAGCACCGAGGCCCAGACCGCGGTCCGCTACGACCGCGACGCCGACGGCATCGTCACCTTGACCCTCGACGACCCGACCGCCGGCGCCAACACCATGAACGAGCTCTACCAGCGCTCGATGCACGACGCCGTGGAGCGTCTGTACGCCGAGCAGGACGACGTCACCGGCGTCGTGGTCGCCAGCGCGAAGAGGACCTTCTTCGCCGGCGGCAACCTCACGCTGCTGTCCTCGGCGACCAAGGACGACGCCGCCGACGTCTTCGCCTCCGCGGAGGCGGTCAAGGCCGACCTGCGCCGCCTCGAGAGGTTCCCCCGCCCGGTGGTCGCCGCCATCAACGGCGCGGCCCTCGGCGGCGGCCTCGAGATCGCGCTGGCGTGCAACCATCGCATCGCCGTCGACGACGGCCGCACCGAGATCGGCCTCCCCGAGGCCACGCTCGGCCTGCTGCCCGGCGGCGGCGGGGTCACCCGCGTCGTACGCATGTTGGGGATCCAGACGGCCCTGATGGACGTGCTCCTCGAGGGCACCCGCTTCAAGCCCGTCCAGGCCCGCGACAAGGGCCTGGTCGACGAGCTCGTCGCGAGCCAGGACGAGCTGCTGCCGGCCGCCAGGGCCTGGCTGAGGGCGAACGCCGAGTCGGCCGCGAACCCGTGGGACGTGCCGGGCTACAAGATGCCCGGCGGCACCCCGAGCAGCCCGAGGCTGGCGCCGTTCCTGCCGGCGTTCCCGGCGCTGCTGCGCAAGCAGACCAAGGGCGCGGTCTACCCGGCCCAGCGCGCGATCCTCTCGGCGGCCGTCGAGGGCGCGTCGACCGACTTCGACACCGCCTCGCGCATCGAGAGCCGCTACCTGACCCGGCTGGTGGTCGACCAGAACGCCAAGAACATGATCCAGGCGTTCTTCTTCGACCTGCAGGCGATCAACTCCGGTTCCCTGCGCCCGCAGGGCATCGAGCCGTGGCAGGCCACCAAGGTGGGCGTGCTCGGCGCCGGCATGATGGGCGCCGGCATCGCCTACTCCTGCGCCCGCGCCGGCATGGAGGTCGTCCTCAAGGACGTGGCGCAGGAGAGCGCCGAGAAGGGCAAGGCGCACTCCGCCACCCTGCTCGACAAGGCGATCTCGCGCGGCCGCTCCACGGAGGAGAAGAAGGCCGAGCTGCTCGACCGGATCACCGCGACCGCCGACCCGGCCGACCTCGCCGGCTGCGACCTGGTCATCGAGGCGGTGTTCGAGGACCCGTCGCTGAAGCGGAGGGTCTTCGCCGAGATCGCGCCGCACGTCGACGACGACGCGCTGCTGTGCTCCAACACCTCCACGCTCCCCATCACCGAGCTGTCGGAGGGCATCGACCGGCCGGCCGACTTCATCGGCCTGCACTTCTTCTCACCCGTCGACAAGATGCCGCTGGTCGAGATCATCCGCGGTCGCGACACCTCCGACGTCGCGCTGGCCAAGGCCTACGACGTGGTGCGGCAGATCAGGAAGACGCCGATCGTCGTCAACGACAGCCGCGGCTTCTACACCTCGCGCGTCATCGGCACCCAGATCAACGAGGGCCTGCGGATGCTCGCCGAGGGCGTGCACCCGGTGTCGCTGGAGCGCGCGGCGACGCAGGCCGGCTTCCCGGTCGGTCCGCTGCAGATCAGCGACGAGCTGAACATGGAGCTGATGAGGAAGATCCGCCTGGCCAACGAGGCCGCCCTCCGCGCCGCCGGTGGCGAGGTCGAGCGCGACCCCGCCACCGACGTGGTCGAGAGGATGATCGGCTTGGGCCGCCCCTCGCGCCTGAAGGGTGCCGGCTTCTACGACTACGACGAGTCGGGCCGGCGCGCCGCGCTGTGGCCGGGCCTGGCGCAGGAGTTCCCGGTCGCCGAGGAGCAGGTGCCGTTCCAGGACGTCAAGGACCGGATGCTCTTCATCGAGGCGCTCGAGACGGCGAGGTGCTTCGAGGAGGAGGTCCTCACCTCCGCCGCCGCCGCCAACATCGGCTCGATCATGGGCATCGGCTTCCCGCCCAGCACCGGCGGTGCCGCCCAGTTCATGACCGGCCACGAGAGCCCCACCGGGGAGATCGGGCTCGAGGCCTTCCTGGCCCGCGCCGAGGAGCTGGCGCAGACGTACGGTGAGCGCTTCCGGCCGACGGCGTACCTCCGGGACCTGGCGGCCTCCGGGGGGTCGTTTGGGGCGTGAGCGTGGTCGCCGTCGGGATCCCCGGATATCCGGGGATCCCAACACCCCCCGCGATCCCCCGATTCCCCGGCCACGCACCCCCGACCTCCGTCACACTGACCCGGTGAGCCAGTTCGCCGTCGACGTCCGCGACCTCCACGTCCGCTTCGGCGAGGTCGAGGCCGTGTCGGGAGTCGACCTCCGTGCCGGCGCCGGCCAGGCGACCGCCCTGCTGGGGCGCAACGGCGCGGGCAAGTCGACGACCATGCGCGTGCTCGCCGGCGTGGTGCCGCCCAGCGCCGGACAGGCGATGGTCCTCGGCCACGACGTCCGCACCGAGACGCTGACGGTCAAGCGCGCAATCGGCTACTGCCCCGACGTCGGCGGGCTCATCCCGCGCGCGACGCCGTGGGAGCACCTGCAGCTCTCCGCCCGGCTCCGGCGGATGCCCGACTGGGAGACCGGTGCCCGCGACCTGCTCGAGCGCTTCGAGCTCGGCGACGTCGCCCACCGCGTCACCGGCGGCTTCAGCCACGGCATGGGCCGCCGCCTGTCAGTGGTCCTGGCCGCCTTCCACCGCCCCGGCGTGCTGCTGCTCGACGAGCCGTTCGACGGGGTCGACCCGATCGGGGTCGAGGCGACGTTCGAGGTCATCGCCGACGCCCGCGCCCGCGGCGCCTGCGTCCTGGTCTCCACCCACCTGCGCGACCTCGCGGTGCAGGCCTGCGAGACGGCGGTGGTCCTGCGTGGCGGCGCGCGCGTCGCCGAGCTGGTAGCCGGAGAGCTGTCGGGGGAGGCCGGGGCCGATGCCTACCGCGCACTCCTGGACTGACGTCGCGGCAGCCCGGGGCGAGTTGGTCCGTGCCGTCGCCGACACCCGTGAGCTGATCCGCTTCCGCGCCCGGACCGTACGCCGCCGCGGAGCCGCCGGCCGCTCCCTGGCCGTCCTCCTGGCGCTGAGCGTCGCGGTCGCCGTCGTGCCCGCGTGGGCGCCGGGGGCGGGTGGCGGCGACGAGGCGTTCGGCGTGCTGCTCGTGCTGCCCTCGATGCTCGCCGGCTTCCTGGTGCTGGCCGTCGTCTCCGCGGTCGCGTCGGGCGGCGGCCGCGAGCTGCTGGCCCGCGACCACGCCGTCGCCTTCCCGGTGAGCCCGACCACCGACCACCTGGGCGCGCTGGTCATGGCGCCGCTCAACATCGCCTGGATCCTGCAGGCGTGGACCCTCCTGGGCGCCGGTGCCTACGCCCTCGGCCCCGGCGGGCTGCCGTACCTCCTGCCCGCGACCCTGCTCTGGATCGTCGCGGCGACCGCGCTCGCGCAGGTGGTGGCGTGGACGACCGAGGCCGTACGCCGCGGCCCTCGCGGAGCCTGGATCGTGCGCGGGCTCGCCACGGCCCTGCTCGTCACGGCCGTCTCCCTGCAGCTGAGCGGGCGGCTGACCGACGTCTTCGACGCGATGCCGACCAGGCACCTCCTGGTCTCGTCGGTCTCGATGCTCGACGGCTTCACGTGGACCTGGCCGGTCACGATCGTCCTCGAGGTGCTCCTGGTTGTCGCGTCCGTGGTCGTCGGCATCTGGCCGGCGCACGTCGCCTCGAAGCGGGTCCCCCGCGACGAGCTGCGGATCGAGTCCGGCTCCCACCCGTCGCGGCCCGACACCCGGGCCGACGTCGCGATGCTGGTGCGGATCGACCGTGCGTCGATCTGGCGCTCGGTGCCGATGCGTCGCGGCCTCATCGTCCTGGCCGTCGGGCCAGGGGCCATCGCCCTGGCCGGCGGGCTCACCTGGAGCCAGATCGCCGTGCTCCCCGGCCTGGTCGCCAGCGGCGGCGCCCTGCTGTTCGGCGTCAACGCGTGGTGCCTCGACGGCCGCGGCGCCCTGTGGCGCGAGAGCCTGCCCGTGCCGCCGTCGGCGGTGTTCGCCGCACGGAGCTGGGTGCTGGCGGAGTGGCTGCTCCTCGGCGCCGTCGTGACCGTCGTGCTCGCCTCGCTGCGGGCAGGGACACCGACCGGTGCGGAGACGACGGCCATCTCCTGCACGCTGGTGGTCGTCGTCGCCCAGGTGGTCGCCGTGGCCATGGGCTGGTCGGGCAGGCGGCCCTTCTCGGTCGACATGCGCTCCGCACGCGCGACCCCCGCCCCGCCGCTGGTGATGGTGGGCTACTCGACCCGGCTGGCCGTCAGCACCACCCTGACCGGGCTGGTCTTCTCGGGGCTGGCGCTGGTGCCCGAGTGGTGGGTCTCGCTGGTCGGGACCGTGCCCTTCCTGGCGTGGTCGACGTACCGGCTGCTGCGTGCTCACCGCCGCTGGACGGACGCCCCGGAGCGGGCGCGCGCGGTGATGACGGTCGCCGCCTGACCGGTCCGCCGCCCGGCTAGGGTCGCCGGCATGGACTTCGCCCCCTCGCCCCGCGCCGCCGACCTGCGCGAGCGGGTGGCGGGATTCCTGGCCGCCGAGGTCGACCCCGTCGAGGGTGACTACCACCGCGACCTCGCCGAGCTGCGGCGTACCGGCGACCCGTGGCAGCCGCTGCCTGTCATCGAGGAGCTCAAGGCGAAGGCGCGCGAGCAGGGCCTCTGGAACCTCTTCCTGCCGCGGGAGCACGCCGGCGAGTACGCCGCCCGCTTCGGCACCGCCGGGGGAGAGGGTCTCACCAACCTCGACTACGCGCCGCTCGCGGAGCTGATGGGCCGGTCGGCGCTCGCGCCCACGGTGTTCAACTGCAACGCCCCCGACACCGGCAACATGGAGGTGCTGCTGCGCTACGGCACCCCGGCGCAGCGCGAGGAGTGGCTCGAGCCGCTCCTCGACGGCCGGATCCGCAGCGCGTTCACCATGACCGAGCCGGAGGTCGCGTCCTCGGATGCCACCAACATGGCGGCCACCGCAGTAGTCGACGGCGACGAGGTCGTGATCAACGGGCGCAAGTGGTGGTCGACGGGCGTCGGGCACCCCGACTGCCGCATCCTCGTCTTCATGGGGCTCACCGACCCCGGGGCGGACCGCCACCACCGTCACACCATGGTGCTGGTGCCGCGGGACACCTCCGGGGTGAGGGTCGAGCGGCTGCTCGACACCATGGGCTACCAGGACGAGCCCTACGGCCACGGCGAGGTCAGCTTCACCGACGTGCGGGTCCCGATCACCAACATCGTGTCGGGGCCTGGCGAGGCGTTCGGGATCGCGCAGGGCCGCCTCGGGCCCGGTCGCGTCCACCACTGCATGCGCCTGGTCGGCCTGGCCGAGATGGCACTGGAGCGGGCGATCAGGCGCGGCCTGGACCGGACGGCGTTCGGCAAGCCGCTGGTGGACCTGGGCGGCAACCGCGAGCGCATCGCCGACGCTCGCATCGCCATCGACCAGGCCCGGCTGCTGGTGCTGCACGCGGCCTGGAAGCTCGACGTCGGCGGCCCGCGGCAGGCGCTGAGCGAGGTCAGCCAGATCAAGGTGGCGGTGCCGCGGATGGCCCAGCAGGTCATCGACATGGCGATCCAGCTGCACGGCGGTGGTGGGATGTCGCACGACTTCCCGCTCGCGATGGCCTACGTCAACGCCCGGTCGCTGCGTCTGGCCGACGGGCCCGACGAGGTGCACCAGGGCCTGGTCGCCCGCCTCGAGATCGGCAAGCACTCCTGATGGCGCGCGTGCTGGTCACCGGGGCGGCCGGTGGGCTCGGCCGTTCGCTGGTCCAGGCGTTCACCGCCCGCGGCGACGACGTGCTCGCGACCGACCTGCGCGGGGCCGACCTCGCCCTCGACGTCACCTCCGACACCGACTGGGCGGCCGCCCGCGAGCACGTCGAGCGGACCTGGGGCGGGCTCGACCTCCTGGTCAACAACGCCGGCATCGCCGGCGGGGGCCGGCTCGACCAGGACACGACCGCCGAGTGGGACCGCCTGATCGCCGTCAACCTGATGGGCGTGGTGCGCGGCACCAAGGCGTTCGTGCCGGTGTTCAAGGCGCAGGGCAGCGGCCACGTCGTCAACGTCGCCTCGCTGGCGGGCCTCGTGCACCCGGCCGGCATGGCGTCGTACAGCGCCACCAAGGCCGCCGTGGTCGCGCTGACCGAGACGACCGGCCACGAGCTGGCCGGCTGGGGCGTCCGTGCCAGCGTCGTGTGCCCGTCGTACTTCCGCACCGGGCTCGTCGAGGCGATGCGTGGCAGCGACGCCGTGGTCGGCGAGGTCGTCGGCAGGCTCGTCGAGGAGTCGCCGTGGGGGCCCGACGACATCGCCCGCGCGGTGGTCGAGGGGATCGAGCGCGGCGACGAGCTGATCCTGCCCGACGACGCCGCGCGGGCGGCGTACCGCCTCAAGACCACCGACCGGCCGGCGTACGACGCGACGATGCGCGCGCAGGCCCGCAGGCTGGAGGAGCACGCCCGTGGCTGACGGCAACCCCGCGAGGCCGGTGCGCGAGGAGGACGCCTTCGACGTCGCCGCGATGGCCGCGTGGCTGCGCGAGCACGCCGATCCCGCGGTGCGCGACGACCTCGCCGGCACGCCGGAGGTGCAGCAGTTCCAGGGCGGCGCCTCCAACCTGACCTACCTGCTGCGCTGGCCCGGCCGCGACCTGGTCCTGCGCCGGCCGCCCGCGGGCGTGAAGGCCCGAGGCGCCCACGACATGGGGCGCGAGCACCGCATCCAGGCAGCGCTGGCTCCGGTCTTCCCGCTGGTGCCGGCGATGGTGGCGTCGTGCGACGACGAATCGGTGATCGGCTCGCCGTTCTACGTGATGGAGGCGGTGGCGGGCACGATCACGCGGCGCGAGGTGCCGGCCGGGCTCACGCCCGCGTCCACCGCGACGCTGTGCGCCAACGCCTTCGACGTGCTCGTCGACCTGCACTCCGTCGACGTCGCCGCGCTGCCGGGGCTCGCCGCGCTGGGCAGGGGCGAGGGGTACGTCGCGCGGCAGGTCTCCGGCTGGACCACCCGCCTGGCCAACGTCCGCACCGACGACATGGGCGACTGGTCCGACATCACGGGCTGGCTGCACCAGCGGCAGCCGGCCGACGTCGCGAGCTGCCTGGTCCACAACGACTTCCGCCTCGACAACCTGGTGCTCGACGCCGACGACCCCACGCGGATCGTCGCGGTGCTCGACTGGGAGATGGCCACCGTGGGCGACCCGCTGATGGACCTCGGCGGGGCCCTGGGCTACTGGGTGCAGGACGACGACGACGAGTTCTTCCGCGCCTTCCGCCGCCAGCCCTCGAACGCCCCGGGGATGCTGACGCGCGAGCAGATCGTCGCCCGCTACTGCGAACGCACGGGCCGCTCGGTCACGCCGGAGCAGTGGCGCTTCTACGAGGTGTTCGGGCTCTTCCGGCTCGCCGTGATCGCCCAGCAGATCTGGTACCGCTACGCCCACGGCCAGACCACCAACGAGCGGTACGCCGTGTTCGGCCCCGCGGTCGGCTACCTCGAGCAGCGCTGCCGCGCGCTCCTGGTGTGAGCAGGCGGGCCCGGCTCTGGCCGCACTTCAACACGACGTACGTCAACAGCGGGGTGACCCGGCTGATGGTGGGGTCCACGGGCGCGGCTGGTGGTGACCTACCGGTGAGGTGGTGCGGCGGGTGCAGTGCCGGGGTAGTTAGGCGCGAAATGGCTGCCTGGCGGGCCTTGGGTTCAAGGAGCTAGTGCAACACCTCTCATGAGGAGGTTGTGGTGGTTCATCTCCTGGCGATGCGTCGGCGGTTCTGGCA
>NZ_CADCUP010000097.1 GCF_902805925.1 uncultured Nocardioides sp. | reverse complement strand
GAGCGGGCGCCTTCGTGGCCGCAGTCCTCTCGGTGGATGCGTCCTTCGCCGGAGCCTTCGTCGTCGGGGCCTTCGTGGGGGCCTTCTTGGCCGCGGCCTTCTTCGCCGCCGCCTTCTTGGCCGGGGCCTTCTTCGCCGGAGTGGCGGGCGCCTCGGGTGCGGCGGGCTCCGGGGAGCCGGTCGTGGCGGTCGGCGCGGGCTCGGTGGTCGGCGCGGGCTCGGTGGTCTTCTGGGCGGGGGTGCTCGGGGTCTCGCTCATGGGATCTCCTTCGTGGGCGGGCGTCACGGCCGTCCCCTTCACCCTGTCACGGCCGTGGGAGGCGAGCACAGCCCGCACCGCCTCCCTCGGCCGTGGCGATGACCACCCCGCTCGCGCGCATGATCTCGTTCAGAACGAGTGCTCGGGGCCCGGGAAGGTGCCGCCACGGACGTCCGCGGCGAACGCCCTGGCCGCGTCGAGGAGCACGCCGTGGACGTCGGCGTACTGCTTGACGAAGGTCGCCATCCGCCCGGTGCGCAGGCCGAAGGCGTCCTGCCAGACGAGCACCTGGCCGTCGCAGCCGGGCCCGGCGCCGATGCCGATGGTCGGGATGTCGAGCTCCTTGGTGACCTGTGCCGCGACGTCGGCGGGGACCATCTCCATGACCACGGAGAACGCCCCGGCGTCCTGGACGGCGCGCGCGTCGGCGAGGACCCGCTCCGCCGCGGCGCCGCGGCCCTGCACCCGGTAGCCGCCGAGGGTGTGCTCGCTCTGCGGGGTGAAGCCGATGTGGGCCATCACCGGGATGCCGCCTCGCGTGCACCGCTCGATGACCGGCGTCATCTCGGCACCGCCCTCGAGCTTCACGCAGTGCGCGCCCGCCTCCTTCATGAAGCGGGCCGCGGTGAGGTAGCCCTGCTCGGGCGAGGCCTGGTAGCTGCCGAACGGCAGGTCGCCCACCACCATCGCGCGGGTGACCGAGCGGGCGACGGCCCGGGTCAGGGGCAGGAGCTCGTCGACGGTGATGGGCAGGGACGTCTCGTTGCCGTAGACGTTGTTGGAGGCGCTGTCGCCCACGAGCAGCACCTCGATGCCGGCCTCGTCGAAGGCGGCGGCGGTGTACATGTCGTAGGCGGTCAGCATCGTGAACCGCTCGCCGCGCTCCTTCATCTGCCGCAGGTGGTGGGTGCGGACCCGCTTGACGGGTCCGGCGGCCGGCCTCGCGGGCCCGGTGCCGTACGGCGCGGCGACCTCGCCGCCGGACTGCTGCTGCTCGCTCATCGCAACTCCTGACGTCATCTCGCAGCCTCCTGATGAGGTCCACGGACCGTGTTCAGGCTAGCCCCGCTGGGACGCCACGGCGCTGTGGCGCGGGTCACGCCCGGGCCGCCCTAGACTCGGCGATCGTGGACTTCTACTCCGCCTATGCCCACGGGTTCGCCCGCGTCGCGACGGTGACGGTGCCGGTCGCGCTGGCCGACCCGGCCACCAACGCGGCGACCGTCGTCGAGCAGGCACGCGTGTGCCACGACGACGGGGTGGCGGTCGCGGTGTTCCCGGAGCTGGGGCTGAGCGGGTACTCCGCGGAGGACCTCTTCCTGCAGGACACGCTGCTCGACGGCGTCCAGGCCGCGATCGCGGAGATCGCCGCGGCCAGCGCCGACCTGCTTCCCGTGATCGTCGTGGGGGCCCCGCTGGTGCACCGGGGGAGCGTGCTGAACTGCGCGGTCGTCGTGCACCGCGGGCGCGTGCTCGGCGTGGCGCCGAAGTCGTACCTGCCGACCTACCGCGAGTTCTACGAGCGCCGCTGGTTCCGCCCGGGCGACGACCTGCGCGGCGCCGCCTTCCGGGTCGCCGGGCAGGACACCCTCCTCGGCCCCGACCTGCTCTTCGAGGCCACCGACGTGCCCGGGCTGACCCTCTTCGTGGAGGTCTGTGAGGACATGTGGGTGCCGATCCCGCCCAGCGCCGAGGCGACGCTGGCGGGCGCGACCGTCGTGGCGAACATCTCCGGCAGCCCGATCACGGTCGCCCGGGCCGAGGACCGGCGCCAGCTGGTGCGCAGCGCGAGCGCGCGGTGCACCACGGCGTACCTCTTCGCGGCCGCCGGGCAGGGTGAGTCGACGACCGACCTGAGCTGGGACGGCCAGACGATGGTCTACGAGTGCGGCAACCTGCTCGCCGAGGGCGACCGGTTCACCGACGAGGCGACGGTCACGGTCGCCGACGTCGACCTCGACCGGATCCGCCAGGAGCGGATGCGCCAGGGCACCTTCGACGACAACCGCCGCACCTACGCCGGCGAGCGGCCCTTCCGCCGGGTCCCGTTCGTCCTCGAGCCGCCGACCGGCGACATCGGCCTGCGGCGCAAGGTCGACCGCTTCCCGTTCGTGCCCGACGAGGCCGAGCGGCTGGCGCTGGACTGCTACGAGGCCTACAACATCCAGGTCTCCGGGCTCGAGCAGCGGATCCGGGCGATCGGGTCGCCGAAGGCCGTGATCGGCGTCAGCGGGGGCCTGGACTCCACCCACGCGCTGATCGTCGCCGCCAAGGTGATGGACCGCCTCGGCCGGCCACGCAGCGACGTCCTCGCCTTCACCATGCCGGGCTTCGCCACGGGCGACACGTCCAAGTCGTACGCCACCCGGCTGGCCCGGAGCCTCGGCACCACGTTCGAGGAGCTCGACATCACCCCGGCGGCGACGCAGATGCTCACCGACCTCGGCCACCCGTTCGCCCGGGGTGAGGCGGTCTACGACGTCACGTTCGAGAACGTGCAGGCGGGGCTGCGCTACGACTACCTCTTCCGGCTCGCCAACCAGCGCGGCGGGATCGTCGTCGGCACGGGTGACCTGTCCGAGCTGGCGCTGGGCTGGTGCACCTACGGCGTCGGCGACCAGATGTCGCACTACAACGTCAACGCCGGGGTCCCGAAGACGCTGGTGCAGCACCTGATCCGCTGGGTCAGCGACTCGGGACAGTTCGACGAGGAGACCAACGGGCTGCTCCGCGAGATCGTCGCGCAGGAGATCACCCCCGAGCTGGTCCCGCACACCGAGGGCGTCAAGGCACAGGCCACCGAGGACACCGTCGGCCCCTACAACCTCCAGGACTTCACGCTCTTCCACGTCATCCGCCGGGGGTTCCGCCCCAGCAAGATCGCCTTCCTGGCGATGCACGCCTGGCGTGACGCCGGTGCGGGGGACTGGCCGCCGGGATATCCCGAGGCCGGCCGGCCGGCGTACGACCTGGCGACGATCAGGCACTGGCTCGAGGTGTTCGTGCGGCGCTTCTTCGCCAACCAGTTCAAGCGCAGCGCCCTGCCCAACGGCCCCAAGGTCAGCGCCGGAGGGACGATGAGCCCGCGCGGGGACTGGCGGATGCCCTCCGACGCGTCGGCTGTCGCGTGGCTCGCGGAGATGGACAACATCCCGGCCGGCGACCGCCCGGCGGACGACTGAGACGGGCGACCCCCGCCCCGGAGGCATGCGCGATAGTGGCCCCATGGGTAAGCAGGAAGACTTCGTCCTCCGCGCTCTCGAGGAGCGCGACGTCCGGTTCGTGCGGCTGTGGTTCACCGACGTGCTCGGCTTCCTGAAGTCCGTGGCGGTCGCCCCGGCCGAGCTCGAGGGTGCGTTCGCCGAGGGCATCGGCTTCGACGGCTCGGCGATCCAGGGCTTCGCCCGGGTCTACGAGGCCGACATGCTGGCCAAGCCGGATCCCGCGACCTTCCAGATCCTGCCCTGGCGCACGGGCGACGGCCCCTCGACGGCCCGTATGTTCTGCGACGTGGTGATGCCCGACGGCAGCCCGTCGTACGCCGACCCGCGGCACGTCCTGAAGCGCATCCTGAGCCGGGCGGCCGACAAGGGCTTCACGTTCTACACCCACCCCGAGATCGAGTTCTACCTCTTCAAGGACACCCCGAGCGCCGGCGCGGAGCCGGTGCCGGTGGACCGCAGCGGCTACTTCGACCACACCGCGCAGTCGATGGGCGCGGACTTCCGGCGCGAGGCCATCACGATGCTCGAGGCGATGGGCATCTCGGTGGAGTTCAGCCACCACGAGGGCGGCCCCGGCCAGCAGGAGATCGACCTGCGGTACGCCGACGCCCTCACCACCGCCGACAACGTGATGACCTTCCGCACCGTCATCCGCGAGGTGGCGCTGAACCAGGACATCTGGGCCAGCTTCATGCCCAAGCCGTTCACCACCCACCCCGGCTCGGGCATGCACACCCACGTCTCCCTCTTCGAGGGCGACCGCAACGCGTTCTTCGAGGCCGGCGCGGAGTACCAGCTCTCCAGGACGGGTCGCCAGTTCATCGCCGGCGTCCTGCGCCACGCCAGTGAGATCAGCTGCGTCACCAACCAGTGGGTCAACTCCTACAAGCGGCTGATCGGCGGCGGCGAGGCGCCGTCGTACATCTGCTGGGGGCACAACAACCGCTCCGCGATGATCCGGGTCCCGATGTACAAGCCCAACAAGGGCCAGTCGACCCGCGTCGAGCTGCGCTCCATCGACGCCGCGTGCAACCCCTACCTGGCCTTCGCGGTCACGCTGGCGGCCGGCATGAAGGGCATCGAGGAGGACTACGAGCTGCCGCGCGAGGCCGAGGACGACGTCTGGTCGCTCACCGAGCGCGAGCGCACGAGCCTGGGCATCGCGCCGCTGCCCAAGAGCCTGTACGACGCGATCACCATCGCCGAGAGCTCCGAGCTGCTCGCCGAGACGCTGGGGGAGCACGTCTTCGACTTCTTCCTGCGCAACAAGCGGGCGGAGTGGGAGGAGTACCGCGGTCAGGTCTCGGCGTTCGAGCGCGACCGCATGCTGCCGGTGATCTAGGCGACGTGGCGACCGACGAGCGACCGACCAGCGGGAGCCTGGCACGGCTGGGCTTCCAGCAGCCCGAGCGCGCGCTGGAGCAGCTCGCCGGGCTCGCTCGTCCGGGTGAGGAGGTGCTGGCCATCCTCGGCCGCGCCGCCGACCCCGACCTGGCGCTGCTCGGGCTGGTCCGGCTCGCGGAGTCGCTCGACCGGGGCCCCGACCCGGGTGCGGGTGCTGCCATGCTCGGGGAGCTCGCCGAGGACGAGGGCACCGCGATGCGGCTGGTGCTCGTGCTGGGGGCGAGCACGGCGCTGGCCGACCACCTGGTGCGCCACCCCTCCCACTGGCGCGAGCTGACCGACCCGACCCTGGGGTGCTCGCGCCCGCCGGCGTACGCCGTCCGCGCCGGGCTGCTGCGCGCGGTGGGCGCCGATCCGGACGACGCCCAGCCCGTGTCCGCGCTGCCCGACGCGGAGGCGGTGGACGCGCTGCGCGTGGAGTACCGCCGGGTGCTGCTCCGGCTGGCCGCCCGCGACCTCGCCCACGACCAGGGGCTCGACGACACCGCGGCGGAGCTCTCCGACCTCGCCTGCGGCACCCTCGACGCGGCGCTCGCCGTGGCGCGCGCCCGGGTGGGCGAGGACGCAGCGCTGGCGCGGCTGGCGGTGGTGGCGATGGGCAAGTGCGGCGGCCACGAGCTGAACTACGTCTCCGACGTCGACGTGATCTACGCCTTCGAGCCGGTCGACGGCGCCGACGAGGCCCGGGCCACCCGGGCCGCCACGCAGCTGGCCTCGCACCTGATGCAGGTGTGCTCCGACCACACCGGCGAGGGGACCATCTGGCCGGTCGACGCCGCGCTGCGGCCCGAGGGCAAGGCCGGCCCGCTGGTGCGCACGCTGGCCAGCCATCGCGGCTACTACGAGCGGTGGGCCAAGACCTGGGAGTTCCAGGCGCTGCTCAAGGCCCGGCCAGCCGCGGGCGACCTCGCGCTGGGCCACGAGCTCGTCGCCCTGGTGGCGCCGCTGGTGTGGAGCGTCGCCGGCCGCGACGGGTTCGTCCCCGACGTGCAGGCGATGCGGCGGCGCGTGGTCGACCAGATCCCGGCGCACGAGGCGGGACGCCAGCTCAAGCTAGGGGCGGGCGGCCTGCGGGACGTCGAGTTCGCGGTGCAGCTGCTGCAGCTGGTGCACGGCCGCAGCGACGAGACGTTGCGCCAGTCGACCACCCTCAGCGCGCTGGCCAGCCTCACCCGCGGTGGCTACGTCGGCCGCGAGGACGGGGAGGCGCTGCACGAGGCATATGTGTTCCTGCGCTCGCTGGAGCACCGCATCCAGCTCTTCGCGCTGCGGCGCACCCACGTCGTGCCCGAGGACGAGGCGTCGCTGCGCCGGCTCGGCCGCTCGCTCGGCAAGCACAAGGACCCGGTGACGGCGCTCACCGACGAGTGGGCGCACCACCGGCGCGAGGTGCGCCGGCTGCACGAGAAGCTCTTCTACCGACCGCTGCTCGCCGCGGTCGCGCGCATCCCCGGACCCGAGGCGCGCCTCACCGCCGAGCAGGCCGGCCACCGGATGGCCGCCCTGGGGTACGCCGACCCCCAGGCGGCGCTGCGCCACCTGGAGGCGCTGACCAGCGGCGTCTCGCGCACCGCCGCCATCCAGCGCACCCTGCTGCCGGTCATGCTCGGGTGGTTCGCGAACGCACCGGACCCCGACGCCGGCCTCTTCGGGTTCCGCCGCATCAGCGAGTCGCTGGGCAGCAGCCACTGGTACCTCCGGCTGCTGCGCGACGAGGGCGAGGTCGCCGAGCGGCTGGCCGGGGTCCTGGCCACGTCCCGCTTCGCCACCGACCTGCTGGTGCGCGAGCCGCAGGGCGTGCGGATGCTGGGCGGTGACCTCGCCCCGCTGGCGGCCGAGGCGCTCGTCACCGAGATGACCGCGACCGCCTCCCGGCAGGGTGGTCCCGAGGAGGCCGTGCGGGCCATCCGCGCCGTCCGGCGACGCGAGCTGTTCCGCATCGCTGTCGGCGAGCTGGTGGGGGACAACGACGTGGAGTCGGTGGGGGCCGGGCTGTCCCGGCTGACCGACGCGACGCTCGAGGCCACCTTGGCCGTGGTCATGGAGGCGGTGCGGGTGCAGCGCTCGCTGGACAGCCAGCCGTGCGTCATGGCCGTCGTGGCCATGGGCCGCTACGGCGGGTTCGAGCTGTCCTACGCCTCCGACGCCGACGTCATGTTCGTCCAGGAGCCGGTCGCCGGCGCGGAGGCGCAGGTCGCCGCGGCGTACGCCCAGGCGGTGGCCAACGAGCTGCGCCGGTTGCTGGCGCTCCCCGGCACGGACCCCGCCCTCGAGGTCGACGCCGGGCTGCGGCCCGAGGGCAAGCAGGGGCCGCTGGTGCGCACCCTGGAGTCGTACGCGTCGTACTACGCCAAGTGGTCGAAGGTGTGGGAGTCCCAGGCGCTGCTGCGTGCCGACGCCGCCGTGGGCGACCAGGGGCTGCGCGACCGGTTCACCGAGCTGATCGACCCGCTGCGCTTCCCCGAGGAGGGGATCAGCCAGGACGACGTGAGGGAGGTCCGCCGCATCAAGGCGCGGGTCGACCACGAGCGGCTGCCCCGCGGCGCCGACCCCCACACCCACTTCAAGCTGGGCCGGGGCGGGCTCGCCGACGTGGAGTGGACCGTCCAGCTGCTCCAGATGCGGCACGCCGGTCGGGTCCCCGCGCTGCGCACGCCCCGCACCCTCGGTGCCCTCGCCGCGGCCGCGGAGGAGGGCCTGGTCGAGCGGGCCGACGCCGCGGTGCTCGCCGACGCCTGGCGCACGGTCAGCAGGGTGCGCAACGCGGTCACGCTCGTCCGCGGCAAGGCTGCCGACCAGCTGCCGCGCGACGCCACGGAGAAGGCGGCCGTCGCCAGCGTGCTGGGGTACCCGCCCGGAGAGTCGGACCGGCTGGTCAACGACTACCTGCGGATCACCCGGCGCGCGCACACGGTGGTCGAGCGGGTGTTCTGGGACTGACCGGGGTGGCGGGCGGCCTGCCTTGGTGCCCTGCCGGCGGTTGCCGACCGGTGGATCCGGCAGCCGCCGCGTGCGGCGATGAGGCCACCGATGTCGCGGCGCGCCGGTGGCATCTGTCGTTCGACAGGCGCGGCGAATGTGCCGGCCCCGTGGCTGGTCATGCAGCGCCATGACGTGCCGCCGTCGGGCACGTGCGGCGCCATGTCCACTTAGTCCGTCGCGTTCTCCCCGT
>NZ_CADCUP010000096.1 GCF_902805925.1 uncultured Nocardioides sp. | reverse complement strand
CCAGGCCCAGCAGGAGGGCCAGCCCGGCCAGGGTCGCGACGGTGCCGGCGCGGGGCGCGCGGGCTGGGAACGGGCCGGCCCGGGCCCGGCGCGCGCTGATCGCACACGCGAGGAGCACTCCGGCCGTCAGCTGGTAGACCCGCGTGTCCGTGGCGTAGTAGGCGTACGTCGGGTCGCCCCCGGCGCGCCACACCTGCAGCACGAGCGACACGGCGGTGACCGCACCGGCGACCACGGCGAGGGTCCGCACGGGTGAGCTGCTGCGGCGCCAGACGAGCCAGAGCAGCAGCGGCAGCACGACGTAGAACTGCTCCTCGATCGACAGCGACCAGTAGTGCAGGAACGGCGAGGGGTCGTCGGTGGCCGCGAAGTAGTCGCGCGCGTCGAGGATGAACCGCCAGTTGGCGACGTACAGCAGGGCGGCGCGGGCGTCGTCGACCATCGCCACCCGCTGGGGGAGAGAGGCGACGAGGAGCTGGAGGACGCAGGTGGCCACGATGACGAGCACCGCCGCCGGGAGCAGGCGACGCACCCGGCGCGCGTAGAAGGAGGTCACGGAGATACTGCCTCGCTCCGCCGCCTCGGCCAGCAGCACCGAGGTCACCAGGAACCCGGAGAGGACGAAGAAGAGGTCGACGCCGATGAAGCCGCCGCTGAGAGCGGGCACCCGGCAGTGGTGGAGGACCACCAGGTAGACCGCGATGGTCCGGATCCCGTCGAGCTCGGGGCGGTAGCCCCACCCCGGCTTCGCCGTCGCCGCGGCGGCGCGTGGCGCGCGGTCGTCGGTGGTGGCGGTCACCGTGCTCCCTCCCAGGCGGGCATGTCGGCACGAAGGTATCCGGCGCGCACGGCGGCCTGTCGTCGCCCCGTCGTACGACGCGCCGGGGCCTCGCCCCGCCACCGCGGCGCCACCGTGGGACGGGGCTCTGGCACCCACGCCGCCGCACCCTGGCCCCGGGCGGCGGAAGATGCAGGACGGGCTCCCGGACCGCGAGGTCCGAGAGCCCGTCCCAGTGACCGACCGCCCCCCGACGGTCGTTCACCCCCCGCGCATCTGTACCCCGAGCCGGACCGGGCAAACAGCCGGCGGGGCCACGATGCACGTGGTGCGCGTCACGGCTGCGGAGGGTCGACCGCGCCCTCGAGGCGGATCTGCCGCCGGTCAGGGAGCCGGTCGGGGAGTCGGTCAGGGAGTCGGGAGGAACCCGCCGTGCAGGTGCGGCCCGCGCTGGGCGGGCGTGACCAGGGACGGCTCCCTGCGCACCACCGGCCTCCGCCGCGGTCGAGCGGCAGCCACGGCCGCGACCCAGAGCGGCCACACCGCCAGGACCACCACGGCCAGCCGGCCCCGGAGGCCGTCGGCCCACTGCGCCTCCAGCCATTCGACCGCACCCGCGAGCGACACCGCGTCGGACTGCAGCAGCAGGCCCACCGCCGCGGCCGCTGCCAGCATGCGGACCCGGTGGCCGAACACGATCCAGGTGGCGAGGTGCAGGAAGGCGACGGACGCCGCCAGGACGGCGAGCACGAGCGCGATCGCCACGGCGACCTGCACCCACTCGGGCCAGCCGGCGCCGGCGAGGTCGATCGTGGGGAGGGTCACCGGCGCAGTCTGTCCTGTGACCCGACAGCAACCATCCCCCGTTTCGGGGAGTTCCCTGCTCTTCGTGCCCGCGAGGTGCCCACCAGGGCCGCCGAGGCGGTGCTGCTCGGCTCGAACGTGGGTACCGGTGGTCACCGAGACGACCAGCGAGACGGAGCCCGACATGAGCGAGCAGCACCAGGAGCGAGGCGCGGCCGAGGAGAACGCCGGCGTCGCCGACACCTCCGAGGAGCACAACGAGCCGGCTTCGCCGTCGTCGACGCCGGGCGGCGAGCCGTCCCGCGTGGACGGGGCGGCCGAGGAACGAGCGGGCGTCGAGGAGTAGCCGGTGGCCGGGTCAGGCGCCGTCGGCCCCGCTGATCAGCCAGAAGAACACCCCGATGCCCACCAGGCCCATGGCGACCCCGACGAGGGCGCCGACCACCGGACCACGACGGTCCGGGCCGGCGAGCGCGGGCAGCAGTCGGCCGACCAGCGCCCCGAACGCCGCCATGGCCACCAGCTGGGCCGGCACGACGAGGTTCTCGGTGCCCTCGCCGTCGAGGAACGTGGCGGACCGCTGACCGCTCGACCGCGTCACCGCCTCTGCCGTGGGGCCTCCTCGGCCTCGGGTGCGCACTCTGCACCCGCCCGCGTCCGCACGTCGAACGCACGGGGCAGAGGGCACGGGCGGGGGACACGCGAAGACGCCCGCGCAGTTGTGGCATTCGTCCGCGCGTACGGCTGTGCATACTTAAAATCGATGATGACCGACGTCGGCCACCCCTAGGAACTCCATGACCTCGCGCCCCCGCGCCCTCGCCCTGCTCCTGTCCGCCGTGTTGGGACTCGCCACGATCGTGGCGATCCAGACGCCCGCCCAGGCCGCCTTCGGACGGCTCTACGCGCCGACCACCACCCCCATGTCGGGGGTGCCCTTCACCATCACCGGCAAGCTCGAGACCAAGGTCAAGCGCCCCGTCGTGCTGCAGCAGCGGCGCGGCGGTTCGTGGGTGACCATCGCGAAGGCCAAGGCGCGGCGCAACCAGTCCGTCACCTTCACCAAGGTGGTGCTCACCGGCGACGCCAGCCTCCGCGCGGTGGCCCGCCGGTTCACCGCGAAGGTCAGGCTGCCCAGGATCGTCACCAAGGCCGTCACGGTGCCCGTGCTCACGCAGCAGGGCCGGATCGCCGCGCTGCCCCCGGTGGCGCAGCAGGGCGCCACCCCGGCCGCACCGGCCGAGGGCCCGATCGTCTCCGCGGGCTTCGAGCCGGCGCGGCCGGGCCGCACCGTGCAGCTGCAGCGGCAGCAGGGTGGCGACTGGAAGACCGTCGCGAACGCGCCCCAGGACCGCTCCGGGCACGCGGTGTTCGCCGCCGAGGCCGGCCGCACCTACCGGGCGGTCGCGGTCGCGGCGGGCGGCGCCCCCGCATCCGTCACCGGGACGGTGACCGCGCGCGCGTGGAGCCCCGTCTTCGAGGACACCTTCTCCGGCGCGACCCTGGACCCGGCTGTCTGGAGCGACCAGACCCAGAGCTACAGCTACGACACCGGCATCCGCACCTGCGCCCGTCAGGACGCGTCGGTGCGCAGGAACACCGGCAGCACCCTCGAGCTCGGGATCGGCCTCGACCCCACCCGCGCCGGCCAGACCTGCCGCTACACCGCGGCGACGGGCGAGGGGGAGTCGCCGTTCCTGCTCAACACGCAGCTGGCGACCAACAAGGCGTTCAAGTTCCGTCACGGGTACGCCGCAGCGCGGATCCGCTTCGCCGGACCCCAGGGCGCCCACTCCTGCTTCTGGATCCTCCCCGAGGGCGGCCGGGTGCCCGGCGACCCGTCACGCGGCGCCGAGGTCGACGTCGCGGAGTTCTTCGGCGAGGGCGGCCCGCGCGACGCGGTCGGCGGCTTCGTCCACACCCTCGACAGTGCGGGCAACAACGAGAAGATCGGTGAGCTGTTCCGGTCCACCTCGCAGATGAAGCCGGCCGGCGACAGCTGGTCGACCAGCTACCACGTCTTCTCCCTGGAGTGGACGCCTCAGGAGTACGTCTTCCGCATCGACGGTCGCGAGTTCTGGCGCACGCGCGAGAAGATCAGCCAGGTCGACCAGTACCTGGTGCTCAGCATGCTGACCTCGAACTACGAGCTGCGACACCTCACCCCCGAGACGCTCGCCGCCACGACGAGCGTCGACTGGGTGCGCGTCTGGAGGTCCTGAGCACCCGGCTGCCGGCTAGGCCCGGGGGCCCAGCACGATCCCGCGCTCCCGCAGCAGCCGGCCCAGGCCCTGGCCGTCGGGGGCCAGGACGGCCGCCTCGCTCAGCACGCCGGGATCCTTGGGCCCGGGCGTGCCGTGGGTGGCGACCTGCTCGGTGGCGCTGAGCTGCCGGATCGCCACGCCGAGCACCCGGTCGGGCTGGGCGGCGGCCACCTCGGCGTACAGCGAGGGGTCGTGCTGCCCGTCGTCGCCCACCAGCAGCCACCGCAGCTGGGGCAGCTCCTCGAGGAGCCGGCGCAGCTGGGCCCGCTTGTGCTCCTGGCCCGAGCGGAACCACCCGGTCTGCGTGGGACCCCAGTCGGTGAGCAGGAGCGGCCCCACCGGGTAGTCGTGGCGGCGCAGGAAGGCGGTGAGGGCGCCCGCGGTGTTCCACGCACCGGTCGAGAGGTAGACGACGAAGGCGTCGGGCTCGGCCTCCAGCACCTCGCGGTAGAGCGCCGCCATGCCGGGCACGGGCTGGCGCGCGCTCTCCCTGAGCAGGAACGCGTTGCGCAGCGCGACCACGGGGCGCGGCAGCATCGTGACCAGAACGGTGTCGTCGATGTCGCTGAGCAGGCCCAGCCCCGGTCCGGGGGCGACGATGCGCACGGGCACCTCGACCGCCTCGCCGCCCTCGGCCTGCAGCCGCGCGGTGTGCCAGCCGGGCGGGAGGTCGCAGTCCAGCCGGGCGTCGACGTAGCCGCCGGTGCCGGTGACGAGGTCGATCAGGCGGTCGCCGAGCCGCACCGTGATCGCGGTGCCGGTCGCCTTGGCGGTCAGGAAGTGCCGCCACCCGCGTCCGTCCCGCACCTGCTCGCCCGGGGTCCCCGGCGGCCGGAGCAGCACCCGGCACATCACCCGGGCCCAGCCCGGGGCGCCGTACGCGACGACGGGCACCACGGTGGGGCGCCACCCGCGGTCTCGCAGCCGCGGACCGAGCACCGCCTGCATCCGGGCCTCGGCGCGGGCGGCGACGTGCGGGGGTTCCGGGCGAGGGGCCATCCCGCATTCCTACCGCATCGCCGCTCCGGACCCTGCTCAGCCGCCCAGGAAGCTGAAGCGCACCTCGCGCTCGTGGTTGTCGACGTTGAGGTCCACCAGGCAGATGCTCTGCCAGGTGCCGAGGGCCAGCTCGCCGTCGAGCACCGGCACCGTCGCGTACGGCGGCACGAGGGCGGGCATCACGTGCGAGCGCCCGTGGCCGGCGGTGCCGTGGCGGTGCCGCCACCGGTCGTCGGCCGGGAGCAGGTCGCCCAGCGCCGCGAGGAGGTCGTCGTCACTGCCTGCTCCGGTCTCGAGGACCGCGATGCCGGCCGTGGCGTGCGGCACGAACACGTGCAGCAGGCCCGACCCGCGGTCCGCGACGAAGCGGGCGCAGTCGCGGGTGAGGTCCAGGACGGTGTCGCGGTCGCCGGTGCGGTAGCTGTGGGTCTCGGAGTCCATGCCTCGATGGTGCCAGCCGCCGTCGGGTCAGCCGTCGACGAAGGTGACCGCCTCGTCGAGCTCGGCTCGTGAGGTGCGGTACGTCGCGGTGCGGTGCTCGGGGATGCCGAGGTGCTCGTGGAGCAGCGGCGAGTGGCCCGCCAGCGCCGCCTGCGCGCACGCGCCGATCCCCAGCGCCTGGGCGGCGAGCAGGAACGTCAGCGTCGACCCCGACCGTCAGGGGCGCCGCGCCAGGGGCCGGGTCGCCGGTCCCTCGAGGACCTCGCCGTCAGCGGTGAAGCGCGACCCGTGCAGCGGGCAGTCCCAGCTCTCCTCGGCGTCGTTCCACTGCAGGACGCCACCGAGGTGGGTGCACACCCCCACGACGCCGCACTCACGGACCAACGTGTCGTCCCCGCCGGGCAGCCGGTTGCGGACCGCGCGGACCGCCCCGCCCGCCTGGGCCAGGCCCACGCCGAGGTTGATGCGGGCGATCTCCGCGGCGCCCGTGGGTCCGGTGATCCGCCGACCGAGCACCTGTGCCCACGACGGCTTCTCGCCGAGGATCTCGGCCGAGATGGTGCGGGCGGCGGCCACGGCGTTGCTCATGCCCCACTTCTCGTAGCCGGTCGCCAGGTGCATCCGGCCGCCGCCGCGGGGGAGCGCGCCCATGTAGGGGATGCCGTCGTGGCCCTGGTAGTCCTGGGCCGACCAGTGGTGGGTCTCCACGGCACCGGGGAAGTGCTCGGAGGTCCAGGCCCGCAGCCGGTCGTAGTGCTCCAGGGTGGAGCCGGTGCGCCCCACGACGTGTCCGCTGCCGCCGATGAGCAGGTAGCGGCCGTCGGGGTCCGGCACGTCGCGCACCGACCGGCTGTCGGAGCCGGCGGAGAGGAACATGCCGTCGGGCGGCTCCGCGCCGCGGAAGGCGAGCGCATAGGAGCGCTGGGGCTCCACCTTCGCGAAGTACAGCCCTCGGTCCAGGATCGGGACGCCCGTGGCCAGCACCACCTGGTCCGCGCGCACCGACCCCCCGCCCTCCAGCGTCAGCACGGGCTCGCCCGAGCGCGACGCGGAGACGACGCGGTGGCCCTGGTGCAGGGTGCCGCCGTGCGCGCGCAGCTGCTCGACCAGCGCCGCCAGGACGTCGAGGGGGTCGAACTGCGCCTGGTCGGGCAGCACGGTCCCGCCGTGGTTCGGGAACGGCACGTCGAGGGTGTCGTGCCAGCGCACGTCGAGGCCCAGCGAGCTGGCCGCCTGGTGCTCCTGCTCCACCGACGACAGCTCGGACTCGGTGGCGGCGTAGGTGACCGCACGCCGGCGCTGCACCGGGACGCCGTGGTCGTCGCAGAAGCGCAGCAGCCAGGCCATGCCCTCACGGTTCGCCTCGACGTACGCCGCGGCCACCTTGCGGGACTGGTGCCTGCGGATGCGGGAGAGCCTCGTGCCCTGGAGGAGCGACAGCTTGGCGGTGGTGTTCCCCGTGGTGACCGCACCGACGTGCCGGGCCTCCACGACCGCGACCCGGTGCCCGGCCCGGGCCAGCAGCAGGGCCGTGGTGAGCCCGGTGAGCCCGGCGCCCACGACCACGACGTCGAGGGTCTCCTCGGGGCCGGGCAGCGGGTCGTCGGCGATCGGGGTGGCGCGGTCGAGCCAGAGGGAGGTCACGTGGCGGGGTACCCACGCCCCCGCCGGGTCATGCCGCCACCGGCGTCCACCCGAGTGCGCGCGAGCCGGTGGGGTACCGGCCCCGGCACCGCGCCACGCACGGCACCACCTGAGGAGTCTCGATGCGCTTCGGATACTTCCTGTCGGCCGAGGAGTTCACCCCCGCCGAGCTCGTGGAGCAGGCGGTGCTCGCCGAGGAGGCGGGCTTCGAGTGCCTGTGGATCAGCGACCACTTCCATCCGTGGAACGACGAGCAGGGCCAGAGCGCGTTCGTGTGGTCGGTCATCGGGGCGCTCTCGCAGGCGACGACCCTGCCGGTGACCACCGCCGTCACCTGCCCCACCACCCGCATCCACCCCGTGGTGGTCGCGCAGGCGGCCGCCACCAGCGCGGTGATGCTCCAGGGCCGCTTCATCCTCGGCGTCGGCACGGGGGAGGCGCTCAACGAGCACGTGCTCGGCGACGCCTGGCCGAGTGTCGACGTCCGTCTCGAGATGCTCGAGGAGGCCGTGGGCCTGATGCGCGAGCTCTGGCAGGGCGGGTTCGTCAACCACCGCGGGCGCCACTACACCGCCGACACCGCGCGCATCTACACCCTCCCCGAGCAGCCCCCGCAGGTCTTCGTCTCCGGCTTCGGGCCCAAGGCGACCGACCTCGCGGCCCGCATCGGCGACGGCTACGTCACCACCTCGCCCGGCCGCGAGCTCCTCGACCGCTTCCGCGAGAAGTCCGGAGGCAAGCCGACCCAGGGCGGGGTGAAGGTGGCGTGGGCGCGGACCGAGGAGGAGGGCGCCGAGATCGCCCACCGCACCTGGGGCAACAGCGGCCTGCCCGGCGAGCTGGCGCAGGTCCTGCCCTCGCCGCGGCACTTCGAGCAGGCCTCCACGCTGGTCACCCGGGAGATGGTCCGCGACTCGGTGTCGTGCGGCTCCGACGTAGCGGCCCACGTGGAGGCGCTGGGGGAGTACGTCGACGCCGGGTTCGACGACGTGTACGTCGCCAACATGGGCCCGCACTACGCAGGAATCATCACCGCCTTCGGCGCCGAGGTGCTGCCGGCGCTGCGCGAGCGGGCCGCGGCGCGCTAGTTGTCATGCCCATGCACGTTGGGCGATCGGATACGGCGAGCCGTAGATGGGTGAAGGCCTCCCGGTGTGGCGC
>NZ_CADCUP010000095.1 GCF_902805925.1 uncultured Nocardioides sp. | reverse complement strand
AGCACGCCGGTCACATGATCGAGCCTAAGGGGGAGGGGGGCCGGCGCGTAGGATCGGCGCGTGGACCTGCTCCTGCTCCTCGAGCCGCGCTGACGCGACCAGTCAGCGCGGCGGCCCTCGTGACCACGGGGGCCTTTCGTGTGCCAGGGCCCGGACGACGCGGTCCGGGCAGGCCCGCCGCCCCGCCCGCCCCCTGAGAGGACGACCGTGACCGAGGCCCCGCCCGCCCAGGACGAGCGCGCGTACGACCCGCACGCCGTGCAGGACCGCTGGCTGCCGGTGTGGGACCGCCTCGACCTCTACCGGGCCGGCCGGCGGGAGGGCGCGCCGAAGACGTACGTGCTGGACATGTTCCCGTACCCGAGCGGTGACCTGCACATGGGGCACGCGGAGGCGTACGGGCTGTGCGACGTGCTGGCGCGCTACTGGATGCGGCGCGGCCACGACGTCCTGCACCCCATCGGCTGGGACTCGTTCGGGCTGCCCGCCGAGAACGCCGCGATCAAGCGCGACGAGCACCCGGCCACCTACACCTACGCCAACATCGAGACGCAGGCCGCGTCGTTCCGCCGCTACGCCATCAGCTTCGACTGGTCGCGGCGGCTGCACACCAGCGACCCCGACTACTACCGCTGGACGCAGTGGCTGTTCCTGCGCTTCCGCGAGCGCGGGCTGGCGTACCGCAAGAGCAGCGCGGTCAACTGGTGCCCCAACGACCAGACGGTGCTCGCGAACGAGCAGGTCGTGCAGGGCGCGTGCGAGCGGTGCGGCACGCAGGTGACCAAGCGCGAGCTCACGCAGTGGTTCTTCAAGGTCACCGAGTACGCCGACCGGCTGCTGGACGACATGGAGCAGCTGCGCGGCTCGTGGCCGGACCGCGTGCTGCTCATGCAGAAGAACTGGATCGGCCGGTCGCAGGGCGCGCACGTCGACTTCGTCGTCAGCCCCGCCGACGCCGACACGCAGGACGGCGGTCGCACCGTCACGGTGTTCACCACCCGTCCCGACACGCTCTACGGCGCCACCTTCTTCGTCGTCGCGGCCGACGCGCCGCTGGCACTGGAGCTGTGCGCCCCCGAGCGGCGCGCGGAGCTCGAGGACTACCGCGAGCAGGTCCGGCGGCTGTCCGACATCGACCGGCAGTCCACCGAGCGGGAGAAGACCGGCGTCGACCTCGGCGTCACCGCCCTGAACCCGGTCACCGGCGAGCAGATGCCGGTGTACGCCGCCGACTACGTGCTCGCGGACTACGGCACGGGCGCGATCATGGCGGTGCCGGCGCACGACCAGCGCGACCTCGACTTCGCCCGCGCCTTCGACCTGCCGGTGCGCGTGGTGGTCGACACCGGCCAGCCCGACCCGGCCGAGACGGGGACCGCGACGTCCGGCGACGGCGTCCTGGTCAACAGCGGGCCGTACGACGGCCTGCGCAAGGACGAGGCGATCGAGCGGATCGTCGCCGACCTCGAGGCCCGCGGGGGCGGTCAGGGCGCGATCAACTACCGGCTGCGCGACTGGCTGCTGTCGCGGCAGCGCTTCTGGGGTGCGCCGATCCCGATCGTGCACTGCGAGGGCTGCGGGGAGGTCGCCGTCCCCGACGACCAGCTGCCCGTCCGGCTGCCCGACCTGCGCGGGGCGGCCCTCAAGCCGGCCGGCACGTCGCCGCTGGGCGCGGCCGAGGAGTGGGTGCAGACCACCTGCCCGTCGTGCGACGGACCGGCGACCCGCGACACCGACACGATGGACACCTTCGTCGACTCGTCCTGGTACTTCCTGCGCTACTGCTCGCCCGACTACCAGGACGGGCCGTTCGACCCCGAGGCCGTGCGCGAGTGGATGCCGGTCGCGCAGTACGTCGGCGGCGTCGAGCACGCGATCCTGCACCTGCTCTACAGCCGCTTCTTCATGAAGGTGCTGCACGACATGGGCATGGTCGACGCGGTCGAGCCCTTCGCCGCGCTGATGAACCAGGGCCAGGTCATCAACCAGGGCAGGGCCATGAGCAAGTCGCTGGGCAACGGCGTCGACCTCGGTCGGGAGCTGTCGTCGTACGGCGTCGACGCGGTGCGCCTGACGGTGGTCTTCGCCGGGCCGCCCGAGGACGACATCGACTGGGCCGACGTGTCGCCGTCCGGGTCGGTGAAGTACCTGGCGCGCGTGGCCCGCGTCGCTCAGGACGTGGGTGCGCTGCCGGTGAGCGACGAGCGCGACGTCGCCCTGGACAAGGTGGTCGCGCGCGCGGTCGACGACGTCACCCGCGTGATGGAGGGGCAGCGGCTCAACGTCGGCGTGGCGCGGCTGATGGAGCTGACCACCGCCCTGCGGCGCGCGGTCGACGCCGGCAGCCCCGCCGTCGCCTCGCTGCGCGACGGCGCCTCGGCGCTGGCGGTGATGCTCGGCTGCTACGCGCCCTACACCGCCGAGGAGGCGTGGTCGCGGCTCGGGCACGACGTGGACGCGGGCGACTCGGTGCACGACGCGCCCTGGCCGACCGCCGAGGCGGCCCTGCTCGTCGAGGAGAGCGTCACCTGCGTGGTGCAGGTGGCCGGCAAGGTGCGCGACCGCCTCGACGTGGCGCCGGACATCGCGGCCGACGCGCTGCAGGAGCTCGCGCTCGCCTCCGAGGCGGTGCAGCGCTCGCTCGACGGCCGCGCCGTGCGCACGGTGGTGGTCCGCGCCCCGAAGCTGGTCAACGTCGTCCCGGCCTGACCGGTGGGCAGCGTCGCGGTCGTCACGGACAGCACGGCGTACCTCCCGCCGGGCGTCGGCGCGCGGTGGGGCGTCGCCGAGGTGCCGCTGCACGTGGTGCTCGGCCGGCGCACCGGCATCGAGGGCGTGCAGGTGTCCCCGGACGAGGTCGCCCGGGCCCTGCGGGAGCGGCGCCTCGAGGTGCGCACCTCGCGCCCGACCCCGGCGGAGTTCGCCCGCGTCTACCGGGCCACGGGCGCGACCGACGTCGTGTCGGTGCACCTGTCCGGCGCGCTGTCCGGCACCGTCGAGGCCGCCGTCCTCGCCGCCCGCGAGGTCGCGCCGGAGGGGATCGCGGTCCGCGTCGTCGACGCCCGCACCATCGCCATGGGGCTGGGCTTCGCGGTGCTGGCCGCGGCGGAGGCGGCGCAGGCGGGCCGTCCGCCGGAGCAGGTCGAGGAGCGGGCCCGGCAGGTCGCCCGCCGCAGCCGGCTGCTGTTCTACGTCGACACGCTCGAGCACCTGCGCAAGGGCGGCCGCATCGGCGCCGCCGCCGCGCTGCTCGGTGGGGCGCTGTCGGTGAAGCCGCTGCTGAGGATCGAGGACGGTCGGGTCGCCAACCTCGAGCGCGTGCGGACGGCGGCCCGCGCCCTCTCCCGGCTGGAGGACCTGGTCGTGGGGGCCGCCGGCGACCACCAGGTCGACGTCTCCGTGGCCCACCTGGCCGGCCCCGACCGGGCCCGGCACCTGGCCGCCCGGCTGACCGAGCGGCTGGCGGAGCAGCTGGGTGGACGCGACGTGTCGTGCGGGGAGCTGGGTGCGGTCCTGGGCGCGCACGTGGGGCCGGGCATGGTGGCCGCCTGCGTGGCTCCACGGCTGGACGTCGACTGATCGTTGTCCACAGGAGGCGGCGGCACCGGTCGCGTGCGGGGGCGGGTCTTCCTAGGGTCGGCGCATGCGCAGTCGACGCCCGAGCCCCGAGCACCAGGAAGCCGTGAGCCGGCGGCTGGCGCTGCTGTCCGCGGAGCTCGCGACCGTCCGCCCCGAGGTGGGGGCCGAGGCGGCTCAGCACACCCACACCCGCATCCGCGCGGTGCCGTCGCCCTCGGAGCCCGAGGAGCCCGAGAATCTGCCCGTGGTGCCGGTGCCCGGGCGGCACGCGCGCCCCGGCGCGGGTGCCGCCCTGGGCGACCTGGTGCCCGAGACGTTGCGCGGCCGGGTGCGGCTGGGCCAGGGCGCCGTCACCGTGGTGGCGCTCCTGCTGTGCGCGGGGCTCGCCGTCACGTGCTGGTCCCTGGTGCGCTCGGAGCCCCGGCAGCTCACTGCGCCGGCTGTCACCGAGCCGCTGGTCGAGGTGGCCGACCCGCCCGCCGTGGTCGCGTCGTCGGGGGCGCCCGAGACTCCCTCGCCGGCGGGCGCGCCGGCCGAGGTCACCGTCGACGTGGCCGGCAAGGTCCGCCGTCCCGGCATCGCCGTGCTGCCTGCCGGCTCCCGCGTCGTCGACGCCCTCGAGGCGGCCGGGGGAGCCCGGCGGGGCATCGACCTCACCTCCCTCAACCTGGCCCGCCCGCTCGTCGACGGTGAGCAGGTGCTCGTCGGCGTCGCCGCCGTGACGGGCCCCGCCGCGGTCGAGCCCGGCACCGCCACGACCGGGGCGCTGGTGGACCTCAACACCGCCGACCAGGCCACGCTCGAGACGCTGCCCAATGTCGGCCCGGTGACCGCGGGCTCGATCCTGGCCTGGCGCACCGAGCACGGCGGCTTCACCGCGGTCGAGGAGCTCCTGGAGGTGGACGGCATCGGCGACGCGACCCTCGCCGAGCTGGCACCCCTCGTGACGGTCTGAGGCGGTGGCGCCGGAGCGGCGGGCACACCCGCCCGACCTCCGGATGCCCGCGCTCGGGCTCGCCGCGTGGGCCGGTGGGCTGCTCGGGGTGCTGCGGCCCGGCTGGCTGCCGGTGGCGGTCGCCGTCTCGCTCGCCCTGGCGGCGATCGTGCTCCGCCGGGCGCCCCGACTGCTCGGCACGTGGCTGCTCCTGGCGCTCGTGCTCGTGGCCGTGGCCTCGCTGGCGTCGCTGCGGGGCGAGCAGGTCGGGGGCGGGCCCGTCGCCGGGCTCGCCGACGACCGTGCGGCCGTGACCGCCACGCTCCGCGTGACATCCGACCCACGCGAGCGACCGGGCCGCTTCGCGCCGTACGTCGTGGTGCGGGGCCGGGTCAGCGCGGTGACCGGCCGGGGCCGGACGTGGCAGGTCGACACCCCGGCGGTGGTGATCGGCGACGGCCGGTGGGCCGACGTCGCCCTCGGGTCCACCGTGCGGGCGACCGGTCGGCTGGCGCCCGCCGACGGCGATGCCGCCGCGCTGCTCTCGACCCGCGGCCCACCGCAGACCCTGTCGCGGCCGGACGCCTGGTGGCGGGGAGCGGCGGCGGTGCGTGCGTCGATGCGGGCCTCGGTCGAGCCCCGCTCCGCCGAGGCCGAGGCGCTCGTGCCGGCCCTCGTGGTCGGCGACGACGCGCGGGTCGACGAGGCCCTGGCCTCCGACTTCCGGACCACCGGCCTCACCCACCTGCTCGCGGTGAGCGGCACCAACCTGACGCTGCTGGTCGGGTTCCTCGTCCTCCTGGCCCGGTGGGTGGGCGTGCGTGGCCGGTGGGTGGTGCTCGTGGCCGCGGTCGGCATCGTCGGGTTCGTGCTGCTCGCCCGCACCGAGCCGAGCGTGCTGCGCGCCGCGGTGATGGGCACCGTCGGACTGCTGGCGATGGGCTCCAACGGCCGGGAGCAGGGGTCGCGGGCCCTCGGGGTGGCGGTGCTCGTGCTGCTGCTCCTCGACCCGTGGCTGGCCACCACGGCCGGCTTCGCGCTCTCGGTGCTCGCCACCGCCGGCATCCTGTTCCTGGCCCCGGTCTGGCGCGACGCGATGGCGCACTGGATGCCGCGCTGGCTGGCTGCGGCGGTCGCGGTGCCCGCGGCGGCGCAGGTCGCGTGCACGCCGCTCGTCGCGGCACTCTCGGAGCAGGTGAGCCTGGTGGCCGTGCTCGCCAACCTGGTGGTGGCCCCGGCGATCGGGCCGGCCACGGTCCTCGGCCTGGCCGGCGGCCTCCTGGGCCTGCTGTGGATGCCGCTCGGCCAGGTGGTGGCGGCCCCGGCCGCCTGGTGCGTCGGCTGGATCGTGCTGGTCGCGCGCCGCGGCGCCGACCTCCCCACCGCCGCTCTCGACTGGGGCGCCGGCCCGTGGTCGCTGGCGCTGCTGACTGCGATCACCGTCGGCGTCGTGCTCCTCGCCCCGCCGTTGCTGCGCTCGCCGGCGTCCGGGCTGGGCATCTGCGTGCTGCTCGTCGTCACGGTCGTCTCACGCCCGCCGACGCCGGGCTGGCCCCCCGACGGGTGGGTCGTCGCCGCCTGCGACGTCGGGCAGGGCGACGCCCTGCTGCTGCGTGCGGGGCCGGGCTCGGCGGTGGTGGTCGACGCCGGCCCCGAGCCGGCGGCCGTCGACCGGTGCCTGCACCGCTTCCAGGTGGAGGCGGTGCCGCTGGTGGTCCTCACCCACTTCCACGCAGACCACGTCGACGGGCTCGCCGGTGTGCTGGGCGGGCGTGCGGTGGGCGAGGTGGTCGTCACCTCGCTGGCCGACCCTCCCCAGGCCGTCGACGCCGTACGCCGGCTGGCCGGCGCCCGCGGCCTCGAGCCGGTCGTGACGTCGTACGACCGGGGCTGGCAGGTGGGCGACGTGCGGCTCCAGGAGGTGTGGCCGGCGGCCGGGGCCCCCGGCACCGGGCCCAACGACGCCAGCGTCGTCCTGGTGGCAGAGGTCCGCGGCGTGCGGGTCCTCCTCACCGGCGACGTGGAGCCGGAGGCGCAGGCCCGCCTGGCCCGCACCCTCGGCGACCTGCGCGTGGACGTCCTCAAGGTGCCGCACCACGGCAGCCGCTACCAGGACCTGCCGTTCCTCACCGGGCTGGGGGCGAGCGTGGCGCTGGTGTCGGCCGGGGCCGACAACGACTACGGGCACCCCGCTCCCGGGACCGTCGCAGCGCTGTCGCGCGCGGGCGCGCAGGTGCTGCGCACCGACGTCGACGGCGACCTGGTGGTGACCGTCCGCGACGGCCGGCTGGGCACCCTCACCGGCGGCTGACGGGCTGTCGGCGGGGTGTGGCAGGCTGACGCACGATGGCAGGTCACGGTCCCAGCGCAGCCCAGGTCCTCGGTCGCGTCACCCTGGTGACGGGCAAGGAGGAGTACCTCAGCGCCCGCACCGTGGCCTCGGTGCGCCAGGCGATCCGTGCGCACGACGCGGAGGCGGAGGTCGCCGACAGCCCCGGGGGCGCGCTCACGCTGGCCACCCTCGACGACATGTCGTCGCCCTCCCTGTTCTCCTCCACGCGCTGCGTGATCGTCACCGCGCTCGAGGACGCCGCCGACGACGTCGCCGACGCACTGGTCGACTACGCCGCCGCCCCGTCCGACGACGTCGCGCTGGTCCTGGTGCACTCGGGGGGTGCCAAGGGCAGCGGGGTGCTGACCCGGCTCCGCAAGCAGGCGGCGGTCACCGAGGTGAAGTCGCCCGAGGTGAAGTACGCCCGCGACTTCGTGGCCTTCGTGAGCGCCGAGTTCGCCGCCCGCGGCGCGCGGTCGACGGCCGAGGCCGCCGACTTCCTGGTGCAGGCCGTGGGCCAGGACCTGCGCTCCCTGTCGGCGGCGACCTCCCAGCTCGGCAACGACTTCCCCGACCAGCAGATCGGGGTCGAGGAGGTGAAGCGCTACTTCGGCGGCCGCGCGGAGGCCAAGTCGTTCGCGGTGGCCGACCATGCCTTCGGCGGCCGGGCGGCGCCGGCCCTCGAGGAGCTGCGGTGGGCGCTGGAGGGCGGCACCGCCACGGTGCTGGTGACCTCCGCGTTCGCGGCCGGGGCGCGCGGCATCGCCCGCTACCTCGGCGCCTCGCGTGGCCTGCGCGAGGCCGACCTGGCCCGGGAGCTGGGGGTGCCGCCGTGGAAGGTCAAGACGATCCGTGACCAGTCACGTGGCTGGACCGACGAGGGCATCGGTGCCGCCGTCCGGGCCGTGGCGTCGGCCGACGCCGACATCAAGGGGGCGGCCCACGACGCGGCGTACACGCTGGAGCGGCTGGTGCTCACCGTGACCGGCCTGCGCAGCCCCCGATGAGCCCTGGCCGATGACCCCTGCGCGGCCCCTGAAATGACGAAACGCCGCCCGGGGGCGGCGTTTCGTGCGGGAGGCCGAGCGTCAGAGGGACGCGGCCTTCTTGGCGATCGACGACTTGCGGTTGGCCGCCTGGTTCTGGTGGATGACGCCCTTGGAGGCCGCCTTGTCCAGCTTCTTGGAGGCGTCACGACCAGCGACCAGCGCGGCGTCCCGGTCGCCGGCCTCGGCGAGCTCGCGGAACTTGCGCACGGCGGTCTTGAGCCCGGTCTTCA
>NZ_CADCUP010000094.1 GCF_902805925.1 uncultured Nocardioides sp. | reverse complement strand
CAGGCGCGGACCGCGGTCCTTGCCGACGAGGAGGCCGTAGAGCAGCCGGAAGAAGTCCCGCTGGTCGGCCTTGACCTGGTCGGTCGGCGGGTCGTCGAAGCCGAGCCCGCGAGCCACCTTGGGCGTGCCGTAGACCACCGAGGTCACCTCGTCGAGGTCCATCGAGGTGGGCAGCCGGTCCAGGAAGATCCGCAGCCACCGCTCCTCGTCCTCCGACAGGGCTGCCAGCCGGTCCTGGTCGGGCGTCTCCCGCACGATGGTGCGGTCGGCGTCGGGCACGAACTCGGCCGTCCACGCCATGGCCTTCCCCAGCCGCGGCTGCAGGTCCTCCACCGAGTCGTGGGCGAAGCCGACCTCCCCGATGACGGTGCTGATCAGGTCCGCGGAGCCGGCGGTGACGTCCGCGACCGACGACAGCGTGCGGAACGGCACGACGACCGGCGACGTCGGCAGGGCGCCGGCGACCGCTGTGCTCGAGGCCCGCTCCCAGGCGAGCACGGCCAGGTCGTGCTTCGCGGGGTCGGCGGCCTTGCGGCCCAGGGCGTCCCACTCGTCGTACAGCCGGACCACCTCGGGACCGAAGTCGACGGTGAACGCCTGCTTGGGCTGCCGGCGGACGTAGAGCCAGCGCAGGATCGGCGCCTCCAGGACGCGCAGCGCGTCGGCCGCGGTCGGCACGCCGCCGGAGGAGGAGGACATCTTCTGCATCCCCGCGAAGCCCACGAAGGCGTAGGTCACGCGGGTGGGCGCCCGCCAGTCGAAGATCGTGCCGACGAGCTCCTGGCCGACGGTGTACGACGAGCCCGGTGTCATGTGGTCGAGCCCGGCCGGCTCGAAGTCGACCTGCTCGAAGGCCCAGCGCATCGGCCAGTCGACCTTCCAGACCAGCTTCCCGCCGTCCTCGTGCGTGAGGTCGGTGGTGCCGACGTGGCCGTCGGACTCGCAGGCGTAGGCGAGCACGGTCGTCTCGTCGTCGTACGACGTCACGGCCGTGGTGTCGCGCCCGCACTCGGCGCACCACGGTCGGAACGGGAAGCGGGCGAGGTCTCCCGACCCGGACGACTCGTCGTCGTCGGCGACCGAGTCGGCCAGCGCGGCGGCCTCCTCGTCGGACTCAGCCGACGCCGCCGCCGGCGCCTTGGTGCGGTGCCGGGCCAGCACCTGCTCGATCTCGTCGCGGCGACGGACCGCCAGCAGGATCTGCTCGCGGTAGGCGCCGGCGGTGTACATCTGCGTCTGGCTGATCTCCTCCATCTCCACGCCGAGCTCGCGCAGCGACTCACGCAGCGGCTCCTTGAAGTGCTCGGCCCACGACGCGTGGCACCGCCAGGGGTCGGGGACGGCCGACAGCGGCCGGCCGATGTGCTCCGACCACGACGCGGGGACGCCCGCGGGCACCTTGCGGAAGCGGTCGTAGTCGTCCCAGCTGTGCAGGTGGCGCACCGCGACGCCGCGACGGCGCAGCTCCTCGGCGACGAAGTGGGGGGTGAGGAACTCCCGCAGGTTGCCCAGGTGGATGGGCCCGGAGGGCGAGGCGCCGGAGGCGACCGTCACCAGCCTCCCCTCGCCCGCGTGCCGGACGGCGTCGTCGGCCGCCCTGGTCACCCAGTCGACCGGCGCTGACCGGCTCGTGCCTCGTGCCATCGGTGGTGGGCCCCTCGTGCTGCGTGCGGACGTCGTCGGGCCGTCACGCTACCGGGAGCCGGGCTGCCGAGCGGTGAGGAGGGCGCCGGAATCGGTCCCCTGCGACGATTCCGACGCCCTGCGATGGTGTCGACGACGAGTCCCCCGACCCGGTCGTCGGCACATCGGGACGATCTTGGCAGCCGGGCCGCCGGAGACCTGGCTCGAAATGGCCACTGGCACTAACCTGCCACCATGCCCATGCGTCCGGTGGCGGCTGCCCTGGGGATCCCGCCCGCCGTCGACCGCCTCTACCGCCAGGTCTACGCCGGCAGCGGCACCTCGGTCGACGAGGTCGCCCGCAGCCTGCTCCGCTCGCGCGAGGAGCTGCTGGACGAGCTCGCGCCGATGATCAGGGGCGGCGTCGTACGCGTCGGAGACGACGACGTGCTGCACGTCGCCCCGCCGGCCGAGTCCCTGGCGATGATGCTCGCCGAGGAGACCCGGAAGATCAGCGCCGCGACGGCACGGCTCGAGGGCCTGGCGCGGGCGCTGCCCTTCCTCGGCGAGTCGGGCACCGGCCGGGGCACTGAGTCCGACGCCTCGCAGATCGACGGGGAGGTCCTCGCCACGGGCGACGTGCCCGGGCAGCTCGTGCAGTGGATCGAGGAGACGTCCGGCGAGCTGCTCTTCCTGCGACCCGACCAGTGGCGGATGCCGAGCGAGTCGACGATGTTCCAGGCCACCAGCGGAGCGGTGCGGGCCGGCCGCTCGGTCCGGGCGATCTACCCGGCCCGGGCGCTGCAGGAGGCTCCCGACGTGCTCATCGGCCGCGCGCGCGTCGGCGAGCAGATCCGGGTGGTGCCGGAGGTCCACACGCGCCTGGCCGTCGTCGGCACCGGCCGCGCCATGATCCCGGACCCGCCCGGTGTGGCCAACGACCGCCGGCTCGTCATCCGCCAGGGTGGCCTCGTGGAGATGCTGGTCGCCTACTTCGACGCCCTGTGGGACACCGCGGCCGCGGTGCCGCGCCTGGAGTCCGGCGACGCCCGGCCCGACCTGCGCCGCCTCCTGCTCACCCAGCTCGCCGCCGGCGCCAAGGACGAGCAGATCGCGCGCACGCTGGGGATGAGCCTGCGCACGGTGCGGCGGCGCATCCACGGGCTGATGAGCGACCTGGGCGTCGACACCCGCTTCGCCGCCGGGGTGGAGGCCGTGCGGCGCGGCTGGATCTAGGGCTGGTCCTCCGGGTCGACCTCCCGGCCGGGGGCGGGCAGCACCATCCGGTACGCCGCCGGCTCCACGCGCCACGAGCGCGACCGCTCGGGACCGTAGATCTCTCCGTCGGCCGAGACGAAGAACGGCTCACCGGCCACGGTCACGGTCGAGCCGCGCAGCGAGACGACGTCGTCGCGCTCGTCGTGCCGACCGCGTCGCATGTCGAGCACGTAGCCCACCTTGGCCAGCGGACCGATCGCGCGCGAGACGATGATCTCCGCGGTGCCCGACTCGGGATCGGCGTCCGGCGTCACCTCGGTGCCGCCGCCGACGAAGGCGCCGTTGCCCACCGCCACCATCAGCACCGGGTGGGCGAGGTCGTTGACCACGACGCCGTCGACCTCCACGCGCAGGCGCAGCTTGGGTGGCACGAAGGCCGCCGTGAGCGCGCCGATCGGGTAGCCGAGCTTGCCGAGGTTGACGCTGCCGACGCCGATGGCGTGCAGCCGCCTCTTCCACCGGTGCCCGCGGCGGCTCGCCTGTGCGCTGGCGCCCACGTGCACGTTGTTGACCACGACCTCGCCGGTCTCGTCGACGATCAGGTCGACCGGGCGCACCTCGCCCTCCAGCACCAGCCGGGCGGCCGCCTCGATGTCGATGGGGATGCCGGCGGTGCGGGCGAAGTCGTTGCCCGTGCCGAGCGGCAGCAGCGCCAGCACCCGCCCGGACAGCTCGTGTCGTCGGTGCAGCGCCGCCACGACCGCGTGCAGGCTGCCGTCCCCACCGGCCACGACGATGCGCCGCGAGCCGGCCCGGTGCAGGACGCCGTCGAGCTCGCCGGGGTTCGAGGTGCCCGCGACCTCGATCGACGCACCCGCCCGCAGGATGGCGAGCGCCTGGCCGAGCGCGACCTGGTCGGCCGTGCCGGCCTCGGTGTTGCTGATGACGAGGAGGGGGTCCACCGGCGGGACACTACCCGTTGCCCGGAGGCCGGCTTTGGTAGCGTTGGGACGCAGGAGCCTGGTGCACAAGTCGGACCTTGTGGCCGGGCCGTTCTGCGTCCCGATGCCAGACGAATGACCGACGGAAGGGGCTGCGATGCCCGCGATCATTGTGCTGGGCGCCCAGTGGGGCGACGAGGGCAAGGGCAAGGCGACCGACCTGCTCACGACCACCGAGACGATCGACTACTGCGTCCGCACCAGCGGCGGCCACAACGCCGGCCACACGATCGTGGTCGAGGGCGAGAAGTTCGCCACCCACCTGCTCCCGAGCAGCATCCTCACCGAGGGCACCACGTCGGTGATCGCCAACGGCGTCGTCGTCTCCCCCGAGGCCCTCTTCCGGGAGGTCGACGCCCTCGAGGCGCGCGGTGTCCCGGCGAGCGAGCGGCTGGTCGTCTCCGCCAACGCCCACGTCATCGCCTCCTACCACTCGACCATCGACAAGGTCACCGAGCGCTTCCTGGGCAAGAACAAGATCGGCACCACCGGGCGCGGCATCGGCCCGGCGTACGCCGACAAGATCAACCGCCTGGGCATCCGCGTGGCCGACCTCTTCGACGAGAAGATCCTGCTGGCCAAGGTGGAGGCGGCGCTCGACGTGCGCAACCACCTGCTGGCCAAGGTCTACAACCGCCGGGCCGTGGAGCCCGAGTCGGTCGTCGAGGAGCTGCTGTCCTACGTCGACCGGCTGCGTCCGATGGTCATCGACGCCTCGCTGCTGCTGAACCGGGCGCTGGACGAGCAGCGCACCGTGCTGTTCGAGGGCGCCCAGGCGACCATGCTCGACGTCGACCACGGCACCTACCCCTTCGTCACCTCCTCCAACGCCGTCGCCGGCGGCGTCTGCACCGGTGCCGGGGTGGGCCCCACCCGCATCGACCGCGTCATCGGCGTCATCAAGGCCTACACGACCCGGGTCGGGTCGGGCCCCTTCCCGACCGAGCTCCTCGACGCCGACGGCGAGAGGCTGTGGAGGGTCGGCGGCGAGGTCGGGGTCTCGACCGGCCGTGACCGCCGCTGCGGCTGGTACGACGCCGTCGTCGCGCGCTACGCCAGCCGGGTCAACGGCCTCACCGACCTGTTCCTGACCAAGCTCGACGTGCTGTCGAGCTGGGAGCAGGTGCCGGTGTGCGTCGCCTACGAGATCGACGGGGTCCGTCACGACGAGATGCCGATGACCCAGACCGAGTTCCACCACGCGACGCCGGTCTACGAGCACCTCGACGGCTGGTCGGAGGACATCTCCGGCTGCCGCAGCTTCGCCGACCTGCCGAAGAACGCGCAGGCCTACGTGCTCGCCCTCGAGGAGATGTCGGGCACCCGCATCTGGGGCGTCGGCGTCGGTCCGGGTCGCGAGCAGACCCTCGTCGTCCACGACTGAGCGGAGGACGCCCCGTGAAGACCCTGGTCGTCGGCTCCGGTGGCCGCGAGCACGCGCTGGCGCTCGCGCTCTCGCGCGACCCCGGGAGCCCCGAGGTGCACGCCGCCCCGGGCAACCCCGGCATCGGTGAGGTCGCCACCCTCCACGAGGTCGACCCGATGGACGGTGCGGCCGTCGCCGACCTCGCCGAGCGGCTGGGCGTCGACCTCGTGGTCGTCGGGCCGGAGGCGCCGCTCGTCGCGGGCGTCGCCGACGCGGTCGCCGAGCGGGGCATCGCGTGCTTCGGGCCCTCGCGGGAGGCCGCCCGGCTGGAGGGCTCCAAGGCGTTCTCCAAGGAGGTGATGGCGGCCGCGGGCGTGCCGACCGCCGCCTCCCGTGCCTGCAGCACGGCCGAGGAGGTCGAGGCGGCGCTCGACGCCTTCGGGCCGCCGTACGTCGTGAAGGACGACGCGCTGGCCGCCGGCAAGGGGGTCGTCGTCACGACCGACCGCGACGAGGCCCTGGCCCACGGGGCCTCGTGCGACCGCGTGGTGGTCGAGGAGTTCCTCGACGGGCCCGAGGTGTCGCTGTTCGCGGTGTGCGACGGCACGAGCGTCCGGCCCTTCCAGCCGGCCCAGGACTTCAAGCGCATCCGCGACGGCGGGCGCGGGCCGAACACCGGCGGCATGGGCTCCTACACGCCACTGCCCTGGGCGCCGCCCGGCCTCACCGACGAGGTGGTGCGCACGGTCGTCCAGCCGACCGTCGACGAGATGGCGGCGCGCGGCACGCCGTTCCAGGGGCTGCTGTTCGTGGGCCTCGCGCTCACCGCCCGCGGTCCGCGGGTCATCGAGTTCAACGTGCGCTTCGGCGACCCCGAGACCCAGTCGCTGCTCGCGCTGCTCAGCAGCCCGCTCGCCGACCTGCTGCACGCCGCCGCGCGGGGTCGACTCGACGACGCCGAGGCCCCCGAGCTCCGCGACGGCGCAGCCGTCACGGTCGTCCTCGCCTCCGCCGGGTACCCCGCCTCCAGCTCGTCCGGCGACGTCATCAGCGGGCTCGACGAGGCCGGCGGCCGCGACGGCGTCGACGTGATCCATGCCGGCACCGCCACCGACGGCGAGCACGTCGTCACCGCGGGGGGTCGTGTGCTGGCGGTCACCGCCGTCGGCGAGGACGTCGCCGACGCCCGGCGCCGGGCCTACGACGCAGCCGACCTCGTCAGCTTCGACGGCGCCCAGCGCCGTACCGACATCGCGGCGGAGCCGCTGGGCGCGGTGGAGTCCCGCGCCGTGACCGACGCCGACCAGAAGGTGCACCCATGACCGTCCCCAACGTCCTGGCCGCGCGGTACGCCGGCGCCGACCTCGCCGCCATCTGGTCGCCCGAGCACAAGATCGTGCTGGAGCGGCAGCTGTGGATCGCGGTGCTCACGGCGCAGCGCGACCTCGGCATCGAGGTGCCGGACGGCGTCGTGGAGGCCTACGAGCGGGTCGTCGACGACGTGCACCTGCCGTCCATCGCGGCCCGCGAGCGGGTCACCCGGCACGACGTGAAGGCCCGGATCGAGGAGTTCTCCGCGCTCGCCGGCCACGAGCACATCCACAAGGGCATGACCTCGCGCGACCTGACCGAGAACGTCGAGCAGCTCCAGGTGCTCTCCTCTCTGCGGCTCGTCCGTGATCGGGCCGTGGCCGCCCTGGCCCGGCTCGCACGGCTGGCCACGGAGCACGAGACGCTCGTGATGGCCGGGCGCTCGCACAACGTCGCCGCGCAGGCGACCACGCTGGGCAAGCGCTTCGCGACCATCGCCGACGAGATGCTCGTCGGGCTGCAGCGCGTCGAGGAGCTCATCGCCCGCTACCCGCTGCGCGGCATCAAGGGTCCGGTCGGCACCTCCCAGGACATGCTCGACCTGCTCGACGGTGACGCCTCGCGGCTCGCGGAGCTGGAGTCGCGCGTCGCGGCCCACCTCGGCTTCGACCACGTCCTCACCAGCGTGGGCCAGGTCTACCCGCGCTCGCTCGACTTCGACGTGGTCTCCGCACTCGTCCAGCTGGTGGCCGGCCCGTCCAACCTGGCGACCACGATCCGGCTGATGGCCGGCATCGAGCTGGTGACCGAGGGCTTCCAGGAGGGACAGGTCGGCTCCTCGGCGATGCCGCACAAGATGAACACGCGATCGTGCGAGCGGGTCAACGGCCTGGCGGTCGTGCTGCGCGGCCACCTGTCGATGGTGGGGGAGCTCGCGGGCGACCAGTGGAACGAGGGCGACGTCTCGTGCTCGGTCGTGCGTCGCGTCGCGCTGCCCGACGCCTTCTTCGCCGCCGACGGCCTCTTCCAGACCTTCCTCACCGTGCTCGACGAGTTCGGCGCCTTCCCGGCGGTGATCCAGCGCGAGCTCGACCGCTACCTGCCCTTCCTGGCCACCACCAAGGTGCTGATGGCCGCGGTGCGCAACGGGGTGGGCCGGGAGGTCGCGCACGAGGCGATCAAGGAGGCCGCCGTCGGCGTCGCCCTCTCGATGCGCCAGGGGCAGGCCGACAACGACGTCTTCGAGCGCCTGGCCGCCGACGAGCGGCTGGCGCTCGGCGCCGGCCAGCTCGACGCCCTGGTCGCCGACCCGATCACCTTCACCGGCGCGGCCGTCGACCAGGTCCAGGCGGTCGTACGCCGCGTCGAGGAGGTCGTCGCGCGCCACCCCGAGGCCGCGGCGTACTCGCCGGGCGCCATCCTCTGACCCCGGACCTGGCGAGGATCGCGTCGGCTCTGGCTCGGCCACGCGAGGCCTCCCGCCGGAGGACGACGGGTGTGTCCACGCCCGTCACCGCGTCCGCCCCTGCCCATCACGGTCTCCGTGACGCGCCACGTCGACCCCGCCCGGTCGAGCGAGGTGCTGACCTGGGCGCGGCCTCGGAGCCTCGCCCGACCGGCACGTGCTCCACCGCTTCGCCGACGGCGCAGGGCTGCTGGTCGATCGAGGGGCGGGTCGGGGCCGGG
>NZ_CADCUP010000093.1 GCF_902805925.1 uncultured Nocardioides sp. | reverse complement strand
GCAGCCGGCGAGCGTCATCAGGGCTAGTCCGAGCACTGTCGCGAACGCGGCCCGCCTCGGGGCTGCAGCCGGACGCTGCGGGAGTTGCAGACCCACGAACGAGCCTCTCTCTCGGTCAGTCACGTATGGGGTCGAGGGTATCCGAATCCACCCCATCGACCACCGGCGGGTGCCGGGTAGGTTCGTGGTGTGACCGATCCGGCCCGTGACGGGTCCGCCCCCGCTGGACCAGCGGCGTACGCCGACCTCGACGCTGCCTCCTCGCAGCCGCTGCACCCCGCGGCGCGGGAGGTGTTCCTGGCAGCCCTCGACCAGGGGTACGCCGACCCGCGGCGCCTCCACCACGGGGCCCGCACGGCCCGTCTCCTGCTCGACAACGCGCGCGAGGCGGTGGCCGAGAGCCTGGGCGTGCGGACGCCGGAGGTGACCTTCACCTCCAGCGGCACCGACGCGGTGCACCGAGGCCTTCTGGGCCTGCTTCGCGGCCGCGAGCGGGCCGGACGCACGCTCGTGCACTCCGCGGTCGAGCACTCGGCGGTGCTGCACGCGGCGGCCTGGGCGCAGGTGCCGACGGTGGCCGTGCCGGTGACCGCGACCGGGCTCGTGACGACCACGGCGGTCACCGAGGCGCTCGCCGCGGTGGACGGGGACGCCGGGGTGCTGGCGGTGCAGTCGGCCAACCACGAGGTCGGCACGGTGCAGCCGGTGGGTGAGATCGCCGCGACCACCGACGTGCCGCTGTTCGTCGACGCCTGCGCGTCCGCCGGACGGCTCCCCCTTCCCGCGGGCTGGGCCGTCGCGGCCGCCTCGGCCCACAAGTGGGGTGGGCCGGCCGGCGTCGGCCTCCTCCTCGTCCGCACCGGCGCCCGCTGGCGCAACGCCCTGCCCGGTGACGACCGCGTCGACGAGCGCAGCAGCGGGTTCGAGAACGTCCCGGCCGCCTTGGCCGCGGCGGCCGCGCTGCAGGCGGTGGTGGCCGAGCGCGAGGAGCGGTCCGCCCGCGAGCACCGGCTGGTCGATCGGGTACGGCGCGCCGTCGGCGCCCTCGCCGACGTCGAGGTGGTCGGCGAGCCGGAGCACCGGCTGCCCCACCTGGTGACGTTCTCGTGCCTCTACGTCGACGGGGAGGCGCTGGTGCACGAGCTCGACCGGCGCGGCTGCGGCATCGCCAGCGGCTCCGCGTGCACGGCCTCCACCCTGGAGCCCTCGCACGTGCTCGTCGCGATGGGGGCGCTCACCCACGGCAACGTGCGGCTGTCCGTGGGTCGCGACACCACCGACGCCGACGTGACGCGGTTTCTGACCGCCCTGCCCGAGGTCGTCGCCACGCTGCGCGGGCGGGTGGGACTGTGACGCCCGACGGGACCCCCGACGTGACCCCCGACCTCGAGCTCGACTGCCGCGGCATGCTGTGTCCCATGCCCGTCATCGAGCTCGCCCGTCGCATCGGCGACGTCGGCGTCGGCGCGCTCGTGGCGGTGGTCACCGCCGACCCGGCCGCCCGGGTGGACGTGCCGGCGTGGTGCCGCATGCGCGGGCAGGAGTACGTCGGCGAGGACGCCGCCGGCGACGGCCAGCCGCGTCACCTGGTGCGGCGCAGCGCCTGACTCAGGCGTGGAGGGTGCTCAGGTGGGGCTCGACGTCGGCGCGGGCCTGGTCGCCGTACGTCTCGGCGCAGCGCTTGAGGAAGGCCGACCGCGAGAGTGTGTACTCCTGGGTGCCCACCTGCTCGACGACGTGGACCGCCAGCAGGCAGCCCAGCTGGGCGGCGCGCTCGTGCCCGAGGCCCCACGCCAGCGCCGCGAGGAACCCGGCCCGGAAGGCGTCGCCGACACCGGTGGGCTCGACCTTCTCGATCTCGGGGACCGCGCCGACGGTGATCGACGCGCGGCCACGCGCGTCGATGCGCACGCCCTCCGCGCCCAGCGTCACCACCCACGTGCCGACCCGGTCGAGCACCTCCTCGGTGCTCCAGCCGGTCTTCTGGGTGATCAGGGACGCCTCGTACTCGTTGGAGAACAGGATGTCGGCCCCGTCGACGAGCCGGCGGATCAGGTCGCCGTCACCGAACGCCAGCTGCTGGGACGGGTCGGCCACGAAGCGGTAGCCGCGGACCCGGCACTCGTCGGTGTGGCGCAGCATGCCCTCGGGGTCGTCGGGGCCGATGAGCACGTAGTCGGGTGGACCGACGCGGTCGACGATCGGCGCGAGCTCGATCTCGCGCGCCTCGCTCATCGCTCCGGGGTAGAACGAGGCGATCTGGGCCATCGCCCGGTCGTTGGTGCACACGAAGCGCGCGGTGTGCCTGGTCTGCGACACGTGCACCGACTCGCAGTCGACGTGGTGGCGCTCCAGCCAGGCGCGGTACTCCGCGAAGTCCTCGCCGACCGCACCCACGAGCACGGGGTGCAGGCCCAGGTTGCCGAGGCCGAAGCAGATGTTCGCCGCGCAGCCGCCGCGGCGTACCTCGAGGTCGTCGACGAGGAAGGACACCGACAGCTTGTCGAGCTGGTCGACGACCAGGGAGTCGGAGAACCTGCCCGCGAAGGACATCAGGTGGTCGGTGGCGATGGAGCCGGCGATCAGCAGCGACATGGGGTCAGACCCTACTCGGGCGCGACCCTGGGAGTACCAATCGGTAACGCCTAGCGTCGGGGGCATGAGCCCGCTCCCGTCTCGTGCCACGGACGCCTACGGCGAGCTGTCGACACCCGAGGAGATGCGCGATGACGCCCGGGTCGTCGCCTCGGCCCTGGGCCTGGACCGGGTCGCCCGGGCGGCGGCGGAGGGCGCGCCCGGCCTGCGGTACGACGACCACCCGCGGGAGGTGCCGGACGTGTCCGTCAGCCCCGCCGCCGCGCGGCTCGCCGGCTCGCTGCACCTGCACCTGGACTGACGAGGGCGCGTCAGCGGACTCCTCGACCGTGGCCGAGCGAGCGGCGCGTCCGAGGAACGAGGGCGCGAGCCGGCGGGACGAGGTGCCACCGCGACCACGCACGACGAAGGGCCCCCGCCTCAGGCGGGGGCCCTTCGTCGAGGTGTCAGTGGAAGCTGTCGCCGCAGGCGCAGGAGCCGGTGGCGTTGGGGTTGTCGATGGTGAACCCCTGCTTCTCGATGGAGTCGACGAAGTCGATCATCGCGCCGTTGAGGTAGGGCACGCTCATCCGGTCGACGACCACGGTGACGCCGTCGAAGTCGGTGGTGACGTCGCCGTCGAGGGTGCGCTCGTCGAAGAACAGCTGGTAGCGCAGACCCGAGCAGCCTCCCGGCTGGACGGAGATGCGCAGGGCGAGGTCGTCTCGACCCTCCTGCTCGAGGAGGCTCTTGACCTTGGAGGCCGCGACCGCGCTCAGGTTGATCTGGTCGGTACGACGCTCTTCGGTGGTCTCGAGCTGCTCGGTCATGTGGTCTCCCAAAGTGGTCGGAGGTGCTGCGGTGCTACCAGACCCAATACTCGCACACGCGGGGTTATTCCCCGACCCGGCCGGCGCCCGGTGCGGGCGGTGACCAGGTCCGGGCCACCCGCGCCGCGAGGTCGGCGAGGGCCCCGGGCGGGTCGGCGGCCGAGCGCTCCTCCCCCACCACGTCGACCATCGCGTAGGCCGACTCCACGCCGAGCGCCCGCATCTCACGGGAGCCGACGAGCACCTGGCCGGCCAGGGCGACGCACGGCCGCAGCGCGTGCGCGGCGACCTCGGCCACGCCGTACGGCACCGTGCCCGAGCGGCTGGAGAAGTCAAAGGCGCCCTCCCCGGTCAGCACGAGGTCGGCCGCTGCCGCCCGGGCGGCGAGGTCGACGTGCGCGGCCACCAGCGCGATGCCGGGCTCGCGGCGCGCGCCCAGCAGGAGCAGCGCGAAGCCGATCCCGCCGGCCGCGCCGGCGCCCTTGTCGAGCGCCGTACGACGGTCGGTCGCGGCCGCCCACTCCTCCAGCAGTCCGTCGACGGCCGGCAGCCGCTCCTCGCTGAGGCCGTTCTCGGCGCCGGCGGTCTTGGCGGCGCCGAAGAGCCCGGTGAGCGGGTGGTCGGCCTCGCCGGCGGCGACCAGCGTCAGCCCCTCGACGGCGGCGCGCGCGGGCCCCAGGTCGACCTCGGACACGCCGGCCAGGCCGGCGCAGCCGCGGTCGAGGGGGCGGTCGGCGGTCGCGCCGAGAGCCGCGAGCAGCCCCGCTCCCCCGTCGGTCGTGCCGGGGCCGCCGAGCCCGAGCACCACCGTGGTGGCCCCCGCGTCCCGGGCCGCGAGCAGCAGCTGCCCCACGCCGTACGACGACGCCTCCTCGGGGTCGCCGCCCGGCCCGGTGAGGTGGCGACCGCAGGCCTGGGCGCTCTCGACGTAGGCCGTGCCACCGACCACGAGCAGGGTCGCCGGCACGTCGGCGGCGAAGGGCCCCCGCACGGTCACCGCCGCGAGGTCACCACCGAGCGAGGCGTGCAGGACGTCGACGAACCCGGGTCCGCCGTCCGACATCGGTGCGAGGTCGAGCTCGTCGTGCGGAGCACGACGCGCCCACCCCTCGGCGATGGCGGCCGCCGCCTCGGGTGCGGTCAGGGTGCCGGCGAACCTGTCCGGGGCGATGAGCACGCGCATGCAGTCATCCTCCCCGACCGCCCACGTGCGCCCTGCCACCGGCCCGCCCTAGGCTGCTTGCCGATGACGGACCCGACGACGAGCCCTGCCGTCCACGCCGAGGTGCCCGCCGGGGTCCTGGTGCGGCCGATGGTGCCGACCGACGTGCCCGTCGCCGAGCGGCTCTCGGCCGAGGCGTTCGCCGAGGCCGCCCGGGCCGCCGTACGCAACGGAGCGGAGGAGCCGCAGCCGCGCTCGCCGGACCGTGCCGCACTGTGGGTGGCCCGGACGCTCCACCTCCTCGACTCCGACCCGCAGGGCTGCTGGGTCGCCGAGCGGGAGGGCGCGTTGCTCGGCTTCGCGACGTCGTACCGCCGCGACACCACCTGGTTCCTGGCCACCTTCGCCGTGCGGCCGGGCGTCCAGGGCCGGGGCCTGGGCAAGGCGCTGCTGGCCACCGCGCTCGACCACGGCCGCGGCGCCCTGCGCGGCATGCTCTGCGCCTCCGACGACCCGCGGGCGCTGCGCCGCTCCCGGCTCGCCGGCTTCGACCTGCACCCCCAGATGGAGCTCTCGGGCCGGGTCGACCGCACCTCCCTGCCGGTCGTCGACCGGGTGCGCGAGGCCACCGCCGGCGACGTCGCGCTGATGGACTCCGTCGACCGCGCGACGCGCGGGGCCGCTCACGGCCCCGACCACGACTTCCTGCTCGAGACCTGCCGGGCCGTGGTCGTCGACCACCGCAGCGGCGAGGGGTACGCCTACGTCGACGACCGCGGCGTCGCGCTGCTGGCGGCCACGACGCGCGGCACGGCGACCAGGCTCCTGTGGACGGCGCTGGCCGAGGCCGGCGACCGGGCGAGGGTCCCGCACGTCACCGCCGCGAACCAGTGGGCCATCGACGTCGGCATGGCGGCCGGCCTGTCGCTGCGCACCCGCGGCTACCTCGGGCTGCGCGGCATGCGGCCGCCGGCGCCGTACGTCCACCACGGCTCGCTGCTGTAGCGCGTCAGTCGCGCTGCGACCTGCCGGGCAGGTCGAGCATCCGCTGGAGAGCGACCTTGGCCTCGGCCTCGGTGCGGGGGTCGACCTCGATGACGTTGACGACGTCGCCGGCCACCAGCGACTCCATCGCCCACACCAGGTGCGGCAGGTCGATCCGGTTCATCGTGGAGCAGTAGCACACGTTGCGGTCCAAGAACACGATCGTCTTGTCCGGGTGTGCGTTCGCGAGCCGCTGCACCAGGTTGAGCTCGGTGCCGATGGCCCACGCCGAGCCGGGCTCGGCCGCCTCGATGGTCTTGATGATGAACTCGGTCGACCCGACCAGGTCGGCCGCGAGCACCACCTCGTGGGTGCACTCGGGGTGCACCAGCACGTTGATGCCCGGGTGGCGCGCCCGGAGCTCGTCGACCACGTCGACGGTGAACCGGCCGTGCACGGAGCAGTGGCCTCTCCACAGGATCATCCGCGCGTCGCGCAGCTGCTCGGGCGAGAGGCCGCCCGAGGGCCGTCGGGGATCCCAGACGACGCACTCCTCGAGGGGGATGCCCATCTGCAGCACGGCGGTGTTGCGGCCGAGGTGCTGGTCGGGCAGGAAGAGGACCTTGGCGTCCGGCTTCTGCTCGAAGGCCCACTCCAGCGCCACGTCGGCGTTCGAGGAGGTGCACACGACGCCGCCGTTGCGGCCGCAGAAGGCCTTGATGTCGGCCGAGGAGTTCATGTAGGTGACGGGTACGACGGCGTCCTGGATGCCGGCGTCGGCCAGCGCGTCCCAGGCGTCCTCGACCTGCGCGAGGCGGGCCATGTCTGCCATCGAGCACCCGGCGGCCAGGTCGGGCAGGACGACCCGCTGCCCCGCGCCGGTGAGGATGTCGGCCGACTCCGCCATGAAGTGCACGCCGCAGAACACGATGAACTCGGCGTCGGGCCGGTCGGCGGCGTCGCGGGCGAGCTTGAAGGAGTCGCCGGTGACGTCGGCGAACTCGATGACCTCGTCGCGCTGGTAGTGGTGGCCCAGCACGAACACCCGGTCGCCGAGCGCCGCCTTGGCAGCGCGGGCACGTGCCACGAGCCCGGGGTCGGAGGCGGCAGGCAGCTCGCCCAGGCACTCGACGCCGCGCTCGGCCGAGAGGTCCTTGCCGCGGCCCAGCGGCAGCAGCGGGAGGTTGACGGTGCTCATGGGCAGATACTAGGCCGCGCCCGGCGAGACGTCGTCAGTGACGGGGCAGCGTGAAACGCACGGTCGCACCGCCGCTGGGCGTCTCCTCGATCCAGATCCTGCCGCGGTGCGCCTTGACGATGCGGCGGGCGGTGGTGAGCCCCAGGCCGGTGCCCGACACGGACTTGTCGAGGCGCGCCAGCGGCTCGAAGACCCGGGTGCGCTCGTGCTCGGGGACGCCCACGCCGCAGTCGGCGACGCTGAAGGTCCAGGCGGCGGTCTCCTCGGAGGCGGCCACGACGACTCTCAGCGGCCGGTCGGGGTGCGCGTAGCGCACCGCGTTGTCGAGCAGGTTGGAGAACACCACCTGGAGCTGGTCGGGGTCGGCGAGGACCGTGGGCATCGCGGCGACCTCGACGGCCGACCGGTGCTCCGGCGCGCCGAGCCCACCCACCGCCACCTCGAGCAGGTCCGCCACGTCCACGTCGCGCTTCTCCGGTGCCGTGGCCTGGCGGGCGTAGGCGTGGAGGTCGTCGATCATGTCCTTCATCCGCTGCGCGCCGCGCTCGGCGCGCGAGACCATCGAGAGCAGCAGGGCGTCGGCGGGGTCGATGTTGTCCTGGGCGATCTCCAGCGACATCGCGACGGCTGCGAGCGGGTTCTTCAGGTCGTGGCTGACGGTCCCGGCGAAGTCGGCGAGCCCGTCCTGCGCGACCGCGAGCGACTCCGAGACCTCGAAGAGGCGACGCGACGCCAGCTCGAGCTCGAGGACCCCCACCAGCCGGTCGGCCAGCAGGGCCAGGTCCCGACCCTGGCGGTCCACCTCGTGCGGCTGCTCGTCGAGGACCGCGAGGATGCCGAACCGGACGCCTTCGGGGGTGGTCAGCGGAGTGACGGCGACGAACCGGACGGCGCCGCGCCCACCGCCGACGCAGCCGGACGCGAACCGTTCGTCGGCGTCGGCGTCGGGGACCACCAGCGGGCTCTCGTCGAGCACCGCGGAGCCGCACAGCGCGAGGGCCACGGCCTCCAGCTCCGCGCCCAGGCCGTACGACGCGACGGTCTGCGGCCCGGCCTCCGCAAGCACGACGACGGCAGCGGTGGGTGCGGCGCAGAGGCGCGCGGCCAGCTCGGCCAGCTCGGCCAGCTCGGGACGCTGCGGCTGCTGGAGGAGGTGATACTCCTCCACGGCGGCGTTGCGCTGTTGACCGGTGCTCACAGCCCCGGAGCATCCCACAGGGCGAGCCACCGCTGCAGGTCCTTCTCGAAGGGCAGCTCGGCCTGGAGCCCGTCTCGCACGGTGAGCTCGAGCAGGTTGTCGCGCTGGTGCCCGCTCCCGGGAAGGCCCGGCACGGGCGCGAAGGGGTAGAACGTGCCCTGCTTGTAGAGGTAGACCAGCCCGAAGGTGCGGCCTTGAGCGTCGCGGAACGGGACCAGGGTGCACAGCAGCCCACCGCCGAACCCCTGCGCCTCCACGGTCGAGTTGACGGCGTGGAGGTCGGTGCACAGCCCGGCCACGTCGTCGGGCGACCCGGTCACCTGGAGCCAGGTGAAGCCGTAGGGGTCGGTCGTGGTCGCCACCGAGGGCGCCCGTCG
>NZ_CADCUP010000092.1 GCF_902805925.1 uncultured Nocardioides sp. | reverse complement strand
GTGCTGACCACCCGTGACCACGTCATCGGCCTCGAGGCCGAGGCCGCCCAGCTCCAGGCGCAGGTCGAGCGGCTCACCAAGCGGCTCAAGGCCGGTCAGGAGCGCACCCAGAAGCTGCGCGACCGCCTCCAGGTCACCCGCCGGCGGGCGACGCGCGCCGAGCGCAGGCTGGCCGAGCTGACCGAGTCCCGCGCCTGGCGGGTCGGTGCGCTCCTGACCCGGTCGCACCGCAGCCGGCGGTGACCGGCCCATGACCGGCGCCCCGCTGTTCTCCGTCGTCACCCCGGTCTACGCCCCGCCGCTCGGCGTCCTCGCGGCGACCATCGACTCCGTCCTCGCCCAGGAGCACCAGGGATGGGAGCTCGTGCTGGTCGACGACCTCTCCCCCGACCCGGGCGTCCGCGACCTGCTCCGCCGGTACGCCGCCCGCGACCCCCGGATCCGGGTCGTCGAGCGCGAGACCAACGGCCACATCGTGGCGGCCAGCAACGACGGCATCGCCGCGGCCCGCGGCACCTTCGTCGCCCTCCTCGACCACGACGACCTGCTGCACCCCACGGCGCTGGCGCGCAACGCCGAGCGCATCGCCGAGCACGACGACGTCGACTACCTGTACTCCGACGAGGACAAGGTCGACGACGCCGGCACCCACTACGACACCTTCCGCAAGCCCGCCTGGTCGCCCGAGCGGCTGCGCGGCCAGATGTACACCGCCCACCTCTCGGTGATCCGCACCGACCTGGTGCGGGAGGTGGGCGGCTTCCGCGAGGGCTACGACGGGTCGCAGGACCACGACCTGGTCCTGCGCGTGACCGAGCGGGCGCGCCGGGTGGTGCACATCCCCGAGGTGCTCTACCACTGGCGCAACATCCCCGGTTCGGCCGCCGCGAGCGCCGGCGCGAAGCCGTACGCCTGGGCCGCCGGCCGCCAGGCGGTGCAGGACCACCTCGACCGGCTGGGGCTGGCCGCCACCGCCGACTTCGGCGCGCACCCGGGGATGTACACCCTGAGCCGGCACCTCGACCCCGACACCGTCGTCAGCCTGGTGATCCCCACCATCGGCAAGAGCGGCATGATCTGGGGCGCCGAGCGCGTGTTCGTCGTCGAGGCCGTCCGCACGGTGATGGAGAGGACCCGTCATCCGGCGCTGGAGATCGTGGTCGTCTACGACCCGCCGACGCCCCCGTCGGTGCTGCGCGAGCTGCGCCGGATCGCCGGCGACCGGCTGCGGCTGGTGGAGTTCACCGAGCCGTTCAACTACAGCCGGAAGATGAACCTCGGCGTGCTCCTCGCCACCGGCGACCGGCTGGTGTTCCTCAACGACGACGTGTCGGTGCGCTCCGACCACTGGCTCGAGGACCTCGTCGGTCCCCTCGAGGAGCCCGACGTCGGCATGACGGGCGCCAAGCTGTACTTCGGCAACACCACGATCCAGCACGCCGGCCACGCCTACAGCGGCGGCCACTACCTCCACCCCTTCATCGGCGAGCCGGGCAGCACGACCGCACCCTTCGGCAGCCTCAAGATCAACCGTGAGGCGAGCGGCGTCACCGCCGCGTGCTCGGCGATGCGGCGCGACACCTTCTTCGAGGTGGGCGGCTTCGCCGAGAAGCTGCCGCTGAACTTCAACGACGTCGACCTCTGCTACAAGACGCGGCGCCAGGGCTACCGGATCGTGTGGGTGGCCACCGCCGAGCTGTTCCACTTCGAGTCACGATCCCGCGAGCGGGTCGTGGAGAGGTGGGAGAAGGCCGTGACGGTCGCGCGCTGGGGGGCCCCGGTGCACGACCCCTACCTGCCCGAGAGCAGGCCGGTCCCGGCCGCTCCGGTGGTGACCGACGAGCTCGGTCGCTCCGACGTCGAGGCCCGGGTCGGCGCCCGGGTCGTGGACGCCGAGCGACCGTCCCGCAGGCTGGGCCGCCGACTCGTCCGCAGGCCGGCCCGCTGGCGCTAGCCGGCAGCGACCGGGGCGGCTAGGGGGCGAGGCTCGCCTTGTTGCGCATCAGGTTGCCCAGGACGCCGTTGACGAAGGCCGGCGACTCGTCGGTCGACAGCTCGCGGACCAACGCCATCGCCTCGGTCACCGCCACCGGGTCGGGCACGTCGTCGGCGTACAGCAGCTCGTAGAGGCCCAGGCGCAGCACGTTGCGGTCCACCGCGGGCATCCGGTCGAGGGTCCAGCCCTCGGCGTAGTCGCTCAGCAGCTCGTCGATGCGCTCGCGATGGGCGGCGACCCCGCGCACGAGCACCGCGGTGTACTCGTTGGTCGGGCCCTCACCCTCGGCGATCGCCCCGTCGAGCGCGGCCACCGCGTCCAGGGAGCGGAGCTCGGCGGCGAAAAGGATGTCGAGCGCCCGCTTGCGGGCCTTGGAACGCGCTGCCATCGGTCAGGACTTGACGCGGCCGAGGTAGGACGAGTCGCGGGTGTCGACCTTGACCTTCTCGCCACCGGTGATGAACAGGGGCACCGCGATGACGTGACCGGTCTCCAGCGTGGCGGGCTTGGTGCCGCCGGTGGAGCGGTCGCCCTGCAGGCCCGGCTCGGTCTCGGCGATGAGGAGCTCCACGGAGGCGGGCAGCTCGATGTAGAGCACCCGGCCCTCGTTGGTCGCCACGATGGCGTCCTGGTTCTCGAGCATGAAGTTCTTCGCGTCGCCGACGACCTCCGGCGGGACCTCGAGCTGCTCGTAGCTGGAGTTGTCCATGAAGACGTACGACGTGCCGTCGTTGTAGAGGTACTGCATGGTGCGCTTGTCGACGTTGGCCGTCTCGACCTTGGTGCCGGCGTTGAACGTCTTGTCGACCGTCTTGCCGGACTCGACGTTCTTGAGCTTGGTGCGCACGAACGCGGGGCCCTTGCCCGGCTTGACGTGCTGGAACTCCACGACGGACCACAGCTGGCCGTCCAGGTTGAGCACCAGGCCGTTCTTGAGGTCGTTGGTCGATGCCATGCGCGCGAGTCAGCCTATCGGTCGGGTGTCGTGGGCCGCCGGCCTCCGGGGCAGCTGGTGCGTCGAGGAGCTCACGGCGGGCGGGAGCGGGAAGTCTATCGGTCGGCGCGGTGGCTGAGGAAATTGCGTCGCCCGCCCACCGTGTGTAACAGGCGCCCGTCGACGCGACATGTACCGGGTGCAGTGCACCGGTGACGGCCCGGCTCGGGTCGTGTTCCCCCGATCGTGCCCCGGGGTCGACGCCGTCGCCGGTGCCCTGCTCGCGCCCGGCGCCCCGAGAGTCGTCATCCCCCGAGGCGGCTGTCGGGGCACCGGATGCCTGGGGGGCGGGTGTCTGTAGCCTGTGGCACGCACGCCGCCCGCGACGGAGACGCCACCATGATCGACCACCGGCCCGACCCCCGGCCGCTCGGCCTGCGGGTCGACGTGGCCCCCCGCGAGATCGGCCCGGAGCTCCTGCACGAGCTCGTCGCGATCTCGCGCGAGCGTGCCGACGCCCGCACCGACGGGGGCTGGCGGGTGGTGGCCGTCGCCGCCGCGGTCGCCCTGCTGCTCTCCGGTGGCGGCTACCTGGCCTCGCAGCAGGTCGAGCGCGACCTCGCCCCGGTGCCCGCCGGTCCGGTGGCGCCGGTCGATCCCGAGGAACGGGCCCCCGACGAGCGGCGGCAGGACGGCGCGGGCTCGCCGGACGCGTCCCGGGACCGGGTGGGCGTCCGGGACGCCGGCACCCGTCGTGCGCACTCCCCCGACCTCCGGGCGGACCCGAGCGCGGCCACGGGCGTCTCCCCGGCGACCGCGCGCACGGGCGCCGGCGCCGACGCCGCCGTCACCCGGGACCGCCGCCGCGACGACGCGGCCGAGGACCGGACTCGCGAGCGGGACACCGGCCGGACGCGCGACCCCGGCACGGACACGGACACGGACACTCCTCCGGTCGTTCCCACGCCACCTGACCCGGCGGTGCAGCCGCCGGGCGACGCCGCCGAGCCCGTCGACGGCTCCGTCACCGGGCCCGGTCCCGCGAGCGCGCCGGAGTGCTCGCGCGCCGTCCGTGACGACACCTGCCCGGCCCAGGGCCAAAACCAGGGCCAGGGCCAGGACCAGGGACAGGGCCCGCAGCAGGACACCGGCGGCAACGGGGGCGGCAACGGGGGCGGGAACGGGGGCGGCAACGGGGGCCACCCGTGAGCGGCTCGGCCGTCGACCGGGCCCGCGTCGGCGACGGGGAGGGGTGGCGCGAGCTGTACGCCGCCCACGCGGCGCGGCTCGTGGTCTGGCTGCGCACCTCGGAGAGCGGTGACGTCGCCGCGTCCGCAGAGGACCTCGCCGCCGAGGCGTGGCTGGTGGCGGCCGAGAAGATCGGCTCGTTCCGTGGCGGCGACGACGACTTCGCGGGCTGGCTGTTCGGGATCGCCCGCAACGTCGCGGCCAACGCACGCCGCCGCACCCGGCGGCGCAACACCCGGGCCACCGATCCGCACCACGGGTCGCTCGACCGGCTCGCCCCGCACCCCGGCGTACCCGGTCACCTCGACCGCGTGCGCGGGCTCCTCGACCAGCTCCCCACCCGCGAGCGCGAGGTGGTGGCGTGCCTGGAGGTCGTGGGCCTCGACGTCGCCGCCACCGCCGCGGCGCTCGGCATCAGCCAGGCCGCCGTCCGGGTGGCCCGGCACCGCGGGCTGTCGCGCCTGCGTCGCGGCCAGCCGGCGCTGGCGACTACCTAGGCGTCCGCGAGCAGCGCGAGGGCGTCCCGGTAGCCCTGGACCCCGCGCCCGGCGATGGTCGCGACCGCGTGCGGCTCGACCACCGAGGTGTGCCGGAACTCCTCGGCGCGCTGCCTCGGGTCGGAGATGTGCACCTCCACCAGCGGCGCCTCGAGCTGGGCGCAGGCGTCGAACAGCGCCAGCGAGTAGTGGGTCCAGGCGCCGGCGTTGAGCACCACCGGCACCCGCGCGTCGGCGGCGTCGTTGAGCCAGTCGAGCAGCTCGCCCTCGTGGTTGGTCTGCCGCAGCTCGACGTCCAGCCCGAGCTCCGCGCCCCACACCCGGCAGGCCTCCGCGAGCTCGTCGTGGGTGGTGCTGCCGTAGATCTCCGGCTGCCGGCGCCCCAGCCGCCCGAGGTTCGGGCCGTTGAGCACCCACACCATCACCGCTGGGCCCCCGTCATCGTCTCGTACGCCGCGCGCAGCACGTCCTCGGACGGTCCGGCCAGGATCCGCGGGCGGGCCAGGTCGTCGAGCACGACGAAGCGCAGCTGCGAGCCACGCGACTTCTTGTCGACCCTCATCGCGTCGTGCAGCTCCTCGAACGTGGCGCCCGACCAGGTGGTCGGCAGCCCGACCCGGCCGAAGGCGGTGCGGTGGCGCTCGGCGACCGCGTCGTCGAGCGAGCCGGCACGGCGGGCCACCTCCGCCACGTAGACGCACCCGATGGCCACCGCCTCGCCGTGCCGCACCGCATAGCCCGACGCCCGCTCGATGGCGTGGCCCATGGTGTGGCCGTAGTTGAGCACCTCGCGACCGGGATGGCCCTGCGCCCCGCCGGTCTCCCGGAGGTCGTCGACGACGACGTCGATCTTGACGGTGATCGCCCGCTCGACCAGCTCGCGGAGCACCGGGCTGTCGGCCGTCAGGTCCGCGGGATCGCCGGACTCGACCAGGTCGAGGATCGCCGGGTCGGCGACGAAGCCGCACTTGACGACCTCGCCCAGCCCGGCGACCAGCTCGGCGCGCGGCAGCGTGCGCAGCAGGTCGAGGTCGCAGAGCACCCCGGCCGGCTCGTGGAAGGCGCCCACCAGGTTCTTGCCGGCGCCGGTGTTGATGCCGGTCTTGCCGCCCACCGCCGCGTCCACCATGCCGAGCAGCGTGGTCGGCAGGTGCACGACGCGCACGCCGCGCAGCCACGTGGCCGCGACGAAGCCGCCCAGGTCGGTGGTGGCGCCTCCGCCGAAGGTGACGACGGCGTCGGAGCGGGTGAACCCCGCCGCCCCGAGCGCCTCCCAGCAGTCGGCGACCACGGAGACGTCCTTGCCGGCCTCGCCCGGCGGGAGGCCGAGGGCCAGCACGTCGTAGCGGACCGACAACGAGTCGACGACGGGCTGGGCCAGCTCGCCCAGCGTGCCGTCGTACAGGAAGGCGACGCGCTGGACCGACTCGCCCAGCACCGCGGGCAGGCGGTCGGCGAGGTCGTGGCCGACCACCACGTCGTACGGCGCGGCTCCGCGCACGGGCAGGACCCGCGCGCTCATCCGACCGGCTCCCCGACGCGGTCGGCCACCTCGCGGGCGACCTCGTCGGCGGTGCGGCCGTCGGTGTCGACGACGTGCGTCGCCACGGACTCATAGACCGGGGTGCGCTCGTCGAGCAGCAGCTTGATGCGGCCCCGGACGTTGCCGAGCAGCAGCGGCCGCCCGGCACCGAGGCCGACGCGGGACACGGCCTCGGAGAGCCCCACCCGCAGGAACACCACCGTGTGCCCGGCCAGGAGGGCGCGCGTGCCCTCCGCGAGCACCGCACCACCGCCCAGGGCCAGCACCCCCTCGTGCTCGCTCAGGGCGGACGCCACCGCGTCGGCCTCCAGCGCCCGGAAGGCCTGCTCGCCCGACTCGACGAAGATGTCGGGGACGCTGCGACCCGTGGCCTGCTCGACGTCGGCGTCGCTGTCCCGCACGGGCAGGCCCCAGGCCTCGCCCAGCAGCCCGGCCACGGTGGTCTTGCCGGCGCCCATCGCACCGACCAGCACGACCCGGGGCCGGGTCACCGGAACCTCAGGGTGTCGAGGTAGCCCTCCACGTTGCGGCGCGTCTCGCCCACCGAGTCGCCGCCGAACTTCTCCACGACCGCCTCGGCCAGCACCAGCGCCACCATCGCCTCGGCGACGATGCCGGCGGCGGGCACGGCACACACGTCGCTGCGCTGGTGGTGCGCCACGGCGGCCTCCCCCGTGGAGAGGTCGACGGTGCGCAGGGCCCGCGGGACCGTGGCGATCGGCTTCATCGCGGCGCGCACGCGCAGCACCTCACCGGTGCTCATGCCGCCCTCGGTGCCGCCCGATCGTCCGGACGTACGGCGCAGCCCGTCCTCGGTGGGCACGATCTCGTCGTGCGCCAGCGAACCGGGGGTGGCCGCGAGCGCGAACCCGTCGCCGACCTCCACGCCCTTGATGGCCTGGATGCCCATCAGCGCACCGGCCAGGCGGGCGTCGAGCCGGCGGTCCCAGTGGACGTGCGAGCCGAGTCCGGGGGGCAGGCCGTGGACGGCCACCTCGACGACGCCGCCGAGCGTGTCGCCGTCCTTGCGGGCCTGGTCGACCTCGGCGACCATCGCCGTGGACGTCTCGGGGTCCAGGCAGCGCACGGGGTCGGCGTCGAGGCGCTCGACGTCGCCGGGCGCGGGCACGAGCCCGTCGGGCGCGCTGACCGAGCCCAGGCGCACGACGTGGGAGACGATGCCGGCCCCGACCGCCTGCGCGAGGAAGTTCGAGGCGACCCGCCCCAGGGCGACGCGGGCGGCGGTCTCCCGGGCGGAGGCCCGCTCGAGGATCGGCCGGGCCTCCTCGAAGTCGTACTTCTGCATCCCCACCAGGTCGGCGTGGCCGGGCCGCGGACGCGTCAGCGCGGCGTTGCGTGCCAGCTCCTCCAGCTCGACCGGGTCGACGGGGTCGGCCGACATGACCTTCTCCCACTTCGGCCACTCGGTGTTGCCGATCATGATCGCCACGGGCCCGCCCTGGGTCTCCCCGTGCCGGACGCCACCGGTGATGGTCACCTGGTCCTGCTCGAACTTCATCCGGGCGCCGCGGCCGTAGCCCAGCCGCCGGCGGGCCAGGGAGTCGGAGACGTCCTCGGTGGTCACTCGCACGTGGGCGGGGAGGCCCTCGAGGATCGCGACCAGGGACGGACCGTGGGACTCGCCCGCAGTGAGCCAACGCAGCATGGTGGCAGTCTTTCACGCACGCCTGGGCCACCTCCGCCCCGGCCGCTGCGGTGGTCGTCCGGCGGGGCGACGGCGGGGCAGTGGCGGGGCGGCGGGGCGACGGCGGGGTAGTTAGGTGCGAAATGGTCGTCGGAACGGCGATCTGGCAGCCATTCTGCGCCTGACTACCCCGGTGGTGGGCCCCGACCCCGCCCCGACGCCGAGGCTCAGTAGCCCAGCGCGGAGGCGACCGATGCACCCCACAGCAGCCCGACGAGGGCGCCGGCCAGCATGAACGGACCGAAGGGGTAGCCCTTGCGGTCGACCACCCGCAGCCGGCTCAGCACCAGCCCGACGACGCCGCCGACGAGGAATCCCGCGTAGAGGCCGACCACCAGCTCGGCCCACCCGACGTGGCCGAGCGCGATGCCGAGCACGCCCGAGAGCCGCACGTCGCCGTACCCCAGACCGCGGGGGTGCACGAACCACAGCACGAAGAAGA
>NZ_CADCUP010000091.1 GCF_902805925.1 uncultured Nocardioides sp. | reverse complement strand
CCCGCCCGGGCCGCGGCCTCCAGCGGCGCGCCCGTCGAGCTGCCGCCCCCGACCGGTCGCCGCGACGGCTCGGGCATCCCCTCGCCGCAGCCGATCGCGGCCTGCGCCGGGCCCGTCGCGGCGCAGCTCGGGGTCACCGGCGATGTGGAAGGCTCTGCGACATGAGGCACCCCCTGCGTCGCACTCTCGCCGCCCTGCTCGCCCTCCCGGTGGTGCTGGCCACGGCGGCGTGCGGCGGGAGCGACGACGAGCCCGCCGCCGACGAGCCGACCCCGGCCGAGGTGCTCGGCGAGGCCAAGAGCACCCTCGACGAGACCCCGGGGGTGCAGCTGAGCCTGACCACCGAGGACCTGCCGGAGGGCGTCACCGGTCTCACCAGCGCGATCGGCGTGGCGACCAGCGCCCCGGCGTTCGACGGCGCCTTCAAGGTGATGCTCTCGGGCACCGAGTTCGAGGTGCCCGTGGTCGCCGTCGACGGCAAGGTCTACGCCCAGATCCCGCTCACGCCCGGCTACTCCGACGTCGACCCGGCCGAGTACGGCGCCCCCGACCCGGCCGGGCTGATCACGCCCGACCGCGGCTTCTCCTCCCTGCTCCCCGTCACCGAGGACCCTGAGCGGGGCGAGAGCGTCCGCGGCGGCGACGACAACAGCGAGATCCTCACGACCTACACCGGCACCATCCCGGGTGAGGCGATGAGAAAGGTCATCCCGAGCTCCTCCGGCGACACCTTCGACGCCGCCTACCTCGTCAGCGACGACAACGAGCTGCGCGAGGCGGAGCTGACCGGCGTCTTCTACCCCGACTCCGAGGAGATGACCTACACCGTCACCTTCGACGACTACGGCACCGAGCAGGAGATCACCGCGCCGTGACCGCCACGGCCGACTCGTCGGTGGGTCGGAGCGGTCGGCTGCTGCTGGGGCTCGCAGCGGTCGCGGTGGCCTTCGCCGCCGCCGACACCTACGTCGTGGTGCTCGCGCTGCCGGACATGATGGCCTCGGCCGGCGTCCCGGTCGAGCAGCTCCAGCGGGCCGCCCCGGTGATCTCCGGCTTCCTGCTGGGGTACGTCGCGATGCTGCCGCTCATCGGCCGGATCGCCGACCTGCGCGGCCGCCTCCCGGTCCTGCTGATGGCCCTGGTGGTCTTCGCGTTCGGGTCGCTGGTGACCGCGCTGGCCTACGACCTGCCGAGCATGGTGGCCGGCCGGTTCCTGCAGGGCGTGGGCGGCGGCGGGCTCGTCCCGGCGACCCTCGCCCTGGTGGCCGACCTCTACCCCGCCGACCGGCGCAGCGTGCCGCTCGGGCTGGTCTCCGCGGTGCAGGAGATCGGCTCGGTGCTGGGCCCGCTCTTCGGCGCCCTGGTGCTCTCGGTGGCCGACTGGCGGGCCATCTTCCTGGTCAACCTGGCCGTCGGCCTGGTCCTGGCGGTGGCGCTGAGGGCGCTGCGGCACGGCCACGCCGCCGTCGTCACCGGTCCCCCGGCCCGCGGCCGGCCCGACGTGCCCGGTGCCCTGCTGCTGGTCGTCGCGGTCGGTGCGTCGGCGCTGGTCTCCCTCCGGCCACCGGCCCTGATGCGGGACCTCACGTGGGGCGAGATGTTCGTGCCCTTCGGCGGCGACGGACGCTGGCTCACCCCCGTCGGGGCCGTGGCGATGGGCGCCGCCGCCCTGTTCCTGGTCCGGTGCCTCACCGCGCGCAGGCCGCTGGTCGACCTGCGCGGCTGGATCGGTGCCATGCGGGAGGCCGACCTCACCGGGTCGCTGCTGCTGGCCGTCGCGCTGGGCGGCGTGATCCTCGCCTTCTCCACCGCCGACCCGAAGATCCAGGTGTTCGCCGAGAACGGGTGGTGGTACCTCCTCGGCGCGCTGGTGGCATCCGTGCTCCTGGTGTGGCACCTGCGCCGCGACGACGCCCCGCTCGTCCCGCACGGTGCCCTGCGCCGTACGCCGGCCTGGGGCGCCCTGCTCGTCAGCTTCTTCGTCGGTGCCGCCCTCATCGCCGCGCTCATCGACATCCCGCTGTTCGCCCGCACGACCGTCCATGCCGACTCCCAGCTGGGGGCGGCGCTGGTGCTGGTGCGCTTCCTCGTCGCGCTGCCGGTCGGTGCGGTGCTCGGCGGCTACCTCTCGCGCCGGGTCGGTGCAGGCCCCACCACCGCGCTCGGCATGGCGGCCGCCGCGCTCGGCTTCGTGCTGATGAGCCGCTGGGACCTCACGACGCTCGAGCACTGGCACGCCAACCTCGCCCTGGTGATCGGCGGGCTCGGCTTCGGGCTGGCGCTGGCGCCGGTCAACGCGGCCGTGCTGGCCCACACCGACGACGACGTGCACGGCCTGGCCAGCGCGCTCGTGGTCGTCGCCCGCATGGTCGGCATGCTGGTCGGGATCTCGGCCCTGACCGTCATCGGGCTGCGGCGGTACTACGCCGAGCAGGCCGACTTCCCGTCGGTGCGTGAGGTCTGCGACGGCCGGAGCCGCTGTGCCGAGTTCACGCTGGTGCTGAAAGAGGCCGGCATCGCCCAGGAGCAGACGGTGTTCCTCGGGGCCGCGGTGTGCGCGGTCGTGGCCGGCCTGCTGGCGGTGGCGCTGTTCCGCGGCGCCCGCACCGACCGCATCAGCGCACGAGACGCCCTGTCGGCACACTGAGGCATCCGATAGCGTCCGCGGTCGTGGATGACTTCGACGACCTGATCGCCGCGAACGCCGCGTTCGCATCCGACTTCCGGCTGGCCGGCTTCGACGGGGTCGCCCACGCCGGCGTCGCCATCGTGACGTGCATGGACAGCCGGATCGACCCGCTGGGCATGGTCGGGCTCTCCCCCGGCGACGCCAAGATCTTCCGCAACCCCGGCGGCCGCGTCACCGCCGCCGCGCTGGAGGCGCTCGTGCTGGGTGTTCACCTGCTGGGGGTGCGGCGCATCCTCGTCGTCCCGCACACCCGGTGCGCGATGGCGAGCAACACCGAGGCCGAGCTGCGCCAGCGCGTCAGCGCGTCGACCGGGGTGGACGCGAGCTGGCAGGAGTTCCACGTCATCGCCGACCAGGTCGCAGCGCTCGAGGAGGACGTGCGGACGGTGCGCTCACACCCGCTGATCCCCGAGTCGGTGCAGCTCGGCGGCTTCCTCTACGACGTCGACACCGGGCTCATCGACCGCAAGTTCTAGATCGCCGGGCCGGTCCACACCACCTGACACGGCCCGCCCGGCTCAGGCGTCCAGGGTCTCCACGTCGACCTCGTAGGCACCCTGCACGATGAACTCCTTGCGGGGCGCGACGTCGGAGCCCATCAGCAGCTCGAAGACGTCGGCGGCGACGAGCGCGTCGTCGACGGTGAGCCGGCGCAGGGTGCGGTGGCGGGGGTCCATGGTGGTCTCGGCCAGCTGGTCGGCGTCCATCTCGCCGAGGCCCTTGTAGCGCTGCACCGGGTCCTTCCAGCGGACGCTCCGCTTCTTCAGCTCCGCCAGCCGGCGCTGCAGCTCGTCGTCGGAGTAGGTGTAGACGTACCTGTCCATGCCCTTCTTGGGGTTGGCGAGCTCGATGCGGTGCAGGGGCGGCACGGCGGTGAACACCCGGCCCGCTGCGATGAGCTCGGGCATGTACTTGAAGAACAACGTGGCCAGCAGGCAGCGGATGTGCGCGCCGTCGGAGTCGGCGTCGGCCATGAAGATGATCCGGCCGTAGCGCGCGGCGTCGATGTCGAAGGTGCGCCCCGAGCCGGCGCCCACCACCTGGATGATCGAGGCGCACTCGGCGTTCTTCAGCATGTCGCCGACCGAGGCCTTCTGGACGTTGAGGATCTTGCCGCGGATCGGCAGGAGCGCCTGGTACTCGGAGTCGCGCGCCAGCTTGGCCGTGCCGAGCGCCGAGTCGCCCTCGACGATGAAGAGCTCGCTGCGCTCGGTGTCGTTGGACCGGCAGTCGGCCAGCTTGGCCGGCAGGGCGGAGGACTCCAGGGCGTTCTTGCGGCGCTGGGTCTCCTTGTGCGCGCGGGCCGCCAGACGGGTCTTGGACGCCCCGACGACCTTCTCCATGACCAGCCTGGCCTGCGCCTTCTCGGCGCGCTTGCCGGAGGTCAGGAACTCCTTGAGCTCCGCTGCCACGACCTTGCGCACGACGCCGCGCGCGGCGGGCGTGCCGAGGATCTCCTTGGTCTGGCCCTCGAACTGCGGCTCCGCGAGCCGCACCGTCACCACGGTGGTCAGGCCTTCGAGGACGTCGTCCTTGACGACGTCGGCGTCACCGACCTTGAGCGCCTTGGTGGAGCGCATGACGTCGTTGAACGTCTTGGTGACCGCGGCCTCGAAGCCGCTGACGTGCGTGCCGCCCTTGGGCGTGGCGATGACGTTGACGAACGAGCGCAGCTCGGTGTCGTAGCCGGTGCCCCAGCGCAGCGCGACGTCGACCTGCAGGTCGCGCTCGACCTCCTGCGGGGTCATGTGGCCCTGGGCGTCGAGCAGCGGCACGGTCTCGGTGAAGGTGTCGGACCCCTGCAGGCGCAGCACGTCGGTCACCGGCTCGTCGGAGGCGAGGAACTCCACGAACTCAGCGATCCCCCCGTCGTGGCGGAACTTCTCCTCCACCGGCTGGTCGCCCCGCAGGTCACGGATGACCAGCTCGAGCCCCGGCACGATGAAGGACGTCTGCCGGGCCCGGCCCAGCAGGCCCTCGAGCTCGAAGGTGGCGTCCTTCGTGAAGACCTGGCGGTCGGGCCAGAAGCGGATGCGGGTGCCGGACCGGCCCTTGGCGACCCGGCCGCCCTTGCGCGAGAGCCCCGACCGCGGCGTGAACGCCGCCCGCGGGCCGTCGGCGTCGAAGACCCCCGGGACGCCGCGGTGGAAGCTGATCCCCTGCTCGGACGGCGAGCGCTCGACGTCGATGTCCATCCGCGAGGACAGTGCGTTGACCACCGACAGGCCGACGCCGTGGAGCCCGCCCGTGGCGACGTACGAGCCGCCGCCGAACTTGCCCCCCGCGTGCAGCTTGGTGGCCACCACCTCGACACCGGGCAGCCCGGTCTTGGGCTCCTTGTCGGTCGGGATGCCCCGCCCGTCGTCGTGGACCTCCACCGAGTCGTCGCGGTGCAAGGTGACCTCGACCCGGTGCGCGGCACCGGCCAGCGCCTCGTCGACGCCGTTGTCGATGATCTCCCACAGGCAGTGCATGAGGCCGCGGGTGTCGGTCGAGCCGATGTACATGCCCGGGCGCTTGCGCACCGCCTCCAGGCCCTCGAGCACCAGGAGGTGCGCTGCGTTGTACGAGGTGTCGGTCGGTGCTGCCACGAACGTCCTGTCCCATCACGATGCGGTCACGGCCGGGTCGCCGTGCGCTCCGGTCAGGGCCAAACCTACCCGCGACCACCGACTCCGCGTCGCAGGCTCGCCTCGCCGGCGACACGCCGCAGGCACTCGCGCGACCGGTGCCGCCTCCTCGCCCCGGTCGGCCTACGGTGGTCTGGAACAGCGCACCGCACCACGGCAATCCGATCACGATGTGGGAACGAACTACCTGGGAAACAGTCGTTCCGCAGTATGGGAGCGGCCGGAACGGGTACAACTTCCTGTGATGGGATGCACCACATCGACCGGGACTGGCGGGGGAATTACTTGATCCCCCGGTTACGTTGATGGAAGTACCGATGAAAACGAACCTGACGATCCAGACACCATGCTCACCACTTAATGGGAAGAGGCCGATGTGACTACCGCCGTTGCCCCCAGTGCCTCCGCGCTGACCGCGGCCGACCGCTGTGACCGTTGCGGAGCCCAGGCCTACCTCCGGGTCGAGCTCCAGAGCGGCGGCGAGCTGCTCTTCTGCGCGCACCACGCCCGCGAGCACGCCGACGCTCTCCGTGAGGTCGCCGTGACCGTGGTCGATGAGACGCACAAGCTCTCCAGCAAGCCGGCTGCGGCTCCCGACACGGACCGCTGACCACCAGCTCTCCACCAGGCTCACGACGGCCCCGGACCTCACGGTCCGGGGCCGTCTGCGCGTCCCGGCCCGTGTGACACCCTGACGCCGTGACTGACTCGGGCACGCTGACCACCCTCCTCGTCGGGATCGCCATCGCCGTCGGCATCGCGGGCATCGTGGTGCCCATGCTCCCGGGCACGCTCCTGATCCTGGGGGCGATCCTCGTGTGGACCCTGGAGGTGGGCACCGACACCGCCTGGATCGTCTTCGGCGTGGCCACCACCTTCCTCGTCGTCGGCACGATCGTGAAGTACGCCGTGCCCGGACGACGCCTCAGGGCCACCGGCGTGCCCACCTCGACCCTCGCGGTCGGTGCCGCCCTCGGCGTCGTCGGGTTCTTCGTGGTCCCGGTGGTGGGCCTGCCCCTGGGGTTCGTGCTCGGCGTCTACCTGGCCGAGCGCCGCCGCCTCGGCTCCGAGCAGGCATGGCCGTCCACCAGGCAGGCGCTGCGGGCGGTGGGGCTCAGCATCCTGATCGAGCTGGTCGCGGCGATGCTCGCCGCCGCGACCTGGGTCGTCGGCGTCCTCGCCGTCTGAGCCCCGTCATGGCCGTCCTCCTCGCGCTCGCCGCAGCACTCGCCTACGGGGTCTCCGACTTCATCGCGGGCCTCGCCTCCCGCCGTACCTCCGCGTGGCCGGTGGCCGTGGCCGCCGCCACGGGCGCCCTGCTGGGCGCGACGATCATCGCCGTGGCGTTCCCCGGCGACCCCGCGGCCGGCGATTTCGCCTGGGGTGCCCTGGCCGGCGTGGGCAGCGGGATCGGGTCGGCGTTCCTCTACCGCGGCCTGTCGCTGGGGCGGATGGGCGTGGTCGCGCCGATCTCCGCGGTGGGCGCCGCGGTGGTGCCGGTGCTGGTCGGCGTCGCCACGGGTGAGCGGCCCGACCCCCTGGTCTGGCTGGGCATCCTCGCTGCCGTCCCGGCGATCTGGCTGGTGTCGAAGGAGCCCGTGAGCTCGACCGGCCCGGCGGCCGGCGTGCTCGACGGCGTGCTCGCCGGCGTCGGGTTCGGCGTGCTCTTCGCCGCCACCGGACAGATCGGTGAGGACGCCGGCTACTGGCCGCTGGTCGCCACCCAGGTCGCCTCCATGCTCATCGTCGTCGCACTCGCGGTCTCGCTGCGCCAGGCGTGGGCTCCACGCGCTCCGAGCGACTGGTGGGGCGCCGTGGCCGGCCTCCTGGCCACCCTCGCCGTCCTGGGGTTCCTGCTCGCCGCCCAGCGCGGCCTGCTCGCGGTGGCCGCGGTGCTGGCCTCGCTCTACCCCGCGGCCACCGTGGTGCTCGCCGTGCTCGTGCTGCGGGAGCACGTGCACCGCGCGCAGGCTCTCGGACTGGGCCTGTGCGCGGTGGCCGTCGTGCTCGTTGCGGCGGGGTGAGGGTCAGCCGGCGGCCAGCCAGTCGATGAAGACCGACATGCCGCCTCCTACCCGGCGGGTCAGGTCGGCGAACCTCACCTCGACGAACAGCCGCTCGGCGCCGTGGCGGACGACGACGTCGGCGAGCGTGGCACCGGCGCGCCACGGGCGCCGATCAGGCTCGCGGCACCCGTCGCAGGGTCACCGCGCGAGCCAGGAGAGCACGATGCGTCCGGTGCGCCGCAGCTGCTCGGGGTCCACGACCTCGGGCAGGTCGCCCGGTGAGTGGTAGCCGGCGTACGGCGTGCTGCCCAGACGGGCGCCCGGCAGCCCGGCCCGCACGAAGGACCAGTGGTCGCTGGAGCGGTTCGGCTCGCGCACGACCGGCACGTCGGCCCGCCGCGCCGCCCGCGCGACCGCCTCGGAGGCCGGTCCACCGCCGCTCTCGAGGGCCGAGCCGACCGGCACGACCGAGCCGACGCCGACCCGGTCGAGCGAGACCATCCCCCGCACCGCTCGCCGCTCCCGGGGCGTGAGGGACGCGACGTAGGCCCGCGAGCCGTAGTGGTGGTCGGCGTCGCTGTCGCCGCGCGGCTCCTCGGCGCCGAAGGCGACCAGGACGACCGGCAGGCGCGTCGCCCGGTCGCGGATCGACTCCCCCACGGCCAGCAGGACACCGACGCCCGAGGCGTTGTCCTCGGCGCCGGGCGCCTGAGGCACGGTGTCGAGGTGGGCACCGACCACCAGGTGCGGCTCCCCGGGACGGTAGCCGGGCGGAGCGGCGATGACGTTCTGCGAGGTGCCGGCCGCCACGGGCACGCCCCAGGAGACCCCGCGGGGCGTCTCAACCGGCTGGCGGCGGACCTGGAGGCCCAGCCGCTCGAAGCGGCCCGAGACCCAGTCGGCCGCCTCGCGGTAGGCCGGGCTCGTGGCGTGACGGGGCCCGATGCGGCCGGCCAGGTGGCGCACCGCGCGCACCGCCACCCCGACATCGAGGTCGGCGGGCCGCACCGGCCGCGGCTCGGCCACCGGTGCCGCGGGTGTCTCCGGGGCGGGCGGCTGCACCGGGGCGGGGTTGCTGGCGGCCGCCGAC
>NZ_CADCUP010000090.1:17193-39361 GCF_902805925.1 uncultured Nocardioides sp. | reverse complement strand
CGGCAGCCCGCCGGCGACCGGCGACAACGCCAACAGCCCCGACACCGGCGCCTACAACGGCGACCGGGTGCGGCAGGCGACCAGGCTCCTCGCCTTCGCCGACGAGTTCGCCCGGGCACGCGGCACCGAGGCCGTCTTCCTGGTGGGTGACTTCAACTCCTACACGCAGGAGGACCCGATGCACGTCCTCTACGGCGGTGGGTACGACGCCGTCGAGCGCCCCGGCGACGACGAGTCGTACTCCTTCAGTGGACTGTCCGGGTCGCTGGACCACATCCTCGGCAACGCCGCCGCGATGGAGCTGGTCACCGGCTCCGACGTGTGGGACATCAACGCCAGCGAGTCGGCGGCCTTCCAGTACAGCCGCTACAACTACAACGTCACGCAGTTCTTCGACGCCACCAACCCCTTCGCCGCCTCCGACCACAACCCGGAGGTCGTCGGGCTCGACGTCGTCGACGACGAGGTCGACCCGGCCCCGTCGTCGGTCCGGGCGGAGGACGTGCGGATGACCTACGGCAAGCCGGCCACCGTCACGGTCGAGGTGACCAGTGGGGCCACCGGCACCGTGCAGGTCCTGGAGCGCTCCCGGGTCGTCGCGACCGGAACCCTCGCCGCGGGGGTCGCGAAGGTCGTCCTGCCCGCCAGGTCGTTGAAGCTCGGGAGGCGGACCCTCACCCTGCGCTACCTCGGCGACGCGGCGTACCAGCCGTCGCAGGGCACCGTCACCGTGACCGTCGTCAAGGCGGCGGCGTCGCTGTAGGTGAAGGTCTCCCCCGCCAAGATCAGGGCCGACCGGACGCGTGCCGCGGTCGCGATCCGGGTCGCCGCCGACGGCGTCACGCCCGCGGGCGAGGTCGTCGTCGACCCGCGGGGCAAGGCCCGGGCCACGGGCGAGCTGAGGGGCGGACGGGTGGCCGTCCGGCTGCCGGCGTTCGGGACGCCCGGCAGGAACAAAGTCGCCATCACCTACCTCGGCAGCAGGGGGGTCGAGCGGGAGAGGGTGGTCCAGCGGATCACGGTCGCCAGGCGCTGACCTGCGCACCACAGCAGCACCGCAGCGGGAGCCGGTCCTCGGACCGGCTCCCGCTTGCGTGTCACTGGGCGTGTCCCCATTGAGGGCGAGACGCACTCGTCTGCCGATGAGCGGGATGGATGGGCGAGCCCCCGCGAATCCCTCAGCGGGCGGTCACCCGAGGATCCCCGCTCGTGACCCGCTCAGCGCGGCAGCGGAGGGTCGATACCGGTCGTGCCGCGGTCGAGCGGGTCCGTCAGAACGGCCGGAGGAGGAGGCGCCCCCTCGGGCGCACCGGCACGGGCGTCGGCGAGGACATCGGGCGGGACGTGCTTCTCGAGGTAGCGCCGCCCGGCGCGTGTCGCCGGGTGCATGGCAGCCGCCGCGGCGCCGACGATGGCGGCGATGGCGAGCCAGCCGAAGGCGCCCCATTCCATCGCAAGGAAGCCATAGACGGCCGGCGCCCAGAACCGGCCGAGCGTGTTGCCGAGCTCGGAGACGCCCTGGTAGTCCCCTCGCCGCCGGGGATCCATCAGCTCGGCCTCGAAGGTCCACCCCGAGGCGGACAGATAGAGCTCGGCCCACGTCAGGACGATGTGGCCGACGAAGAACAGGACCACCGTGACCCAGCCGACGGTCTCGTGAGTGGCGAGCGTGACGACGCAGGTGAGCGCGAAGAAGACCGCGGAGAGGCGCACCGCGCGCAGGGCGGTGTCGATGTCGCGGATGCCGCGCGACGTCACCCGGGGCAGCGCGATGCACATCACGGTGTTGGTGGCGAAGAGCAGCGCCACGAGCTCGTGGGGAGCGTCGGTCTCGATGACCAGCCACAGCGGGATCACCGTGTGGAGGAGCACCTGGTTGGACCACAGCACGCCGGTCAGGAAGGTCACCAGGAGCCAGCTGCGGTTGCGGATGGCCGGCGGCCCCTCCGGCTGGCGGCGGGGCTCGGTCGATCGGACGTCGTGGGAGGCGTCCGGCAGCCGGAGGATCGCCACCGCGTTGACCACGAAGAGGACCGTGGAGACGACCGGGGCCCAGCGCAGCACGTCGGCACCGAAAGCGATAGCGCCGCCGCCCAGAAACGCTCCGAGACTGAAGCCCACGTTGAGCGCGGAGTACATGTAGGCCCGGGACTCGACGCGCTCGCCGGGCGGCAGCACGTCGAGGACGTAGGCGCCGTGGGCCGCCCCGCCGAGACTCCCCGCCACCTCCATCACCACCGCGAGCGCGATGAACTGCGGGAAGGTGTCGATGAACGGCCAGGCGAGGAACAACACCCCCTGCAGCACAGCGCTCAGCGACCACATCCGCTTGGGGCCGAACCGGTCGACGAGCCTCCCGGCCGGCACGGCGGCGAGGAAGCTGGCGATCGCCGCCACCGTGAGCCCGACACCGACCTGTCCCAGCGACAGCCCCAGGATGACGCCGAAGTAGACGGCGGATCCCGCCAGGAAGGCGCCCTCGCCCGTGGCGAAGAGCAGCGACTGGACCGACAGGCGGCCAGCGAGGGAGGACGGGGGCCTGGCGTAGTTGCGGAGCGCGGTGAGCATCGCGGCCATTCTGCCGTGCTGCACCGGAAGCCGTCGCGCTTTTTTGGACGGCTGCAGGCCGATGCCTGCCTACGTCCACCGCTTCCCCGGCGCGCCGAGCCCCTCGCCCTCAGGGGGTGGCCAGAACGACCCAGCCCGCGCCCGCTGCCCTGGCCACGGGACGGGCACCCCGACCATCAGGCGTTGTACGTCCTCGCCATGGCCGACAGTCGGTGAGCCCGTCGAGGTGAAGGCGATCCTCATCCCCTTGGGTTGCACTCCGGCACCGCGAGGCGTGTGCGTCTTGTCTCGCCGCCTGTCGGCGTCGGCTCCAGGTATCCGCTCTTGCCGATGATGTGCCCCTCAACATCGATCTGTCGTGCAGCGCAGCACGAGGCGCCTCGGCTACGGTCGGAACATGGAAGCGGCCGACGACAACCCCGGCAGCGAGAAGCCCGTGCCTGACTACCGGTCGCTTCCGCCGGGCGTGCGGCTCGACGAGACCATCGTCAGCGTCGATGCGGATTCGGTGCCGGACCCCGCCGCGGGGCGCAACGTCGACCAGCATCGAGCGTTGCGCGACGACTGATCGGCCCTCGGCGCCGCCACGAAGTGGCGAGGACCTGCCGATGATGGTCCGGTGGGGCATGCGCATCGGCCGCGTTGAGGGCGGCTGCGATCCGGCCGTGGTGCCGCCATCCGAGATGGAGCCGATGAGGCAGTCCTGGTCGAGCACCTCTGTTCCTCGTCAGTGAGAGAGCACGTCGACCGCTGAGGCCTCCGCCGCCGCTGCCTACGTCGGGGCTCGTCATGGCGGGCATCGTCGGTGGACCGGGCTGCGCCGTAGCGGCGCTGCCTGTATCCGGCCCAACAGAACAGGGTGAGCAGCAGCACGAGAGCCGGTCCGTGACGCACGGTCGTCGCGATGCAGGCGACCGCAAGCCAGCGGTCAGACCTCGCGCCAGTCGGTCGCCTCGTCGTGGCCGTGGGCCGCCATCAGCATCAACCCGCCGTCGACGGCGTAGGACGACCCCGTGACGTACGCCGCGCGCGGCGAGGCCAGGAAGGCGATGACCGAGGCGACCTCGTTGACGTGACCCGGCCGGCCCAGCGGGTTGCCCGGCCGCTCCTGGTGGTAGGCCTCCGACTCCTCCATGCCGGTCATCTCGGTCGCGATCTCGCCCGGGGACACGGTGTTGACGGTGATGCCGTGCTCGGCGAGCTCGAGGGCGAGGACCTTGCTGAACAGGCCCAAGCCGCCCTTCGCCGCGCAGTACGCCGCGGCTCCCAGCCGCGGCACGTGCTCGTGCACGCTGGTCACGTTGACGATCCGGCCGCCCTGGTCGCCGGCGACCATGATGCGAGCCGCGTGCTGTGCGCACAGGAACGGGCCGTCCAGGTCGGTGGCCAGCACGTGGCGCCACGTCTCGTAGGACAGGTCCAGCGCCCGGCTGCTGTGGCCGGTGCCGGCCACGTTGACCAGGACGCCGAGACCGCCGAGCCTTTCGGCCAGCCGGTCCACGGCCCCACCCGCGTCGGGCGAGGCGGCGTCGAACTGCTCGACGAACGCCCGCTGCCCGCGCCGCTCGACCTCGGCCGCGGTCGCTCGCACCCCCTCCTCGTCGTGGTGGAGCGTCAGGCCGATGTCGAAGCCCTCACTGGCCAGGAGCCTGGCCGTGGCCTGGCCGATGCCGGAGTCGCTGCCGGTGACGATCGCGAGACGGGGGTAGTTGTCGTGAGCCATGCGCGCCCGGTGCCCTGACCCTCCCCCGCCCATGCGCGGGTCAGCGGAGCCGACGGTTCTCCCAGGCGGGGTGCCGGGCGGCTACGCCGTCGCCACGAGCGGGGCGACCTCGCCCAGCAGCTCGATGCCGCGGAGCAGGTCCTGGTGGGCCAGCCGGGGGTTGGTCATCTGTAGCGAGAGCCGGTCGACCCCGCCGAGCTGGTCGGAGATCCGGCGGATCTTCGCCGCCACCGTGTCGGGGTCGCCCATGAAGAACGCACCGTCCGGTCCGGCGGTCGCATCGAACTGCTGCCGGTTCGGCCGGCCGAAGCCGCGCTCGCGCGAGACCTTCGTGAACATCTCCAGCCACCCCGGGAAGATCGTGTCCGCGGCGGCCTGCGTGCTCTCGGCGACGAAGCCGAAGACGTGCAGCCCGACCTTCAGCCTCTCCGGTGGGTGGCCGGCCTCGGCACCGGCCCGGCGGTAGAGGTCGACGAGCGGGGCGAACTGCCGCGGCTCTCCCCCGATGATCGCGACCATCAGCGGCAGCCCCAGGACCCCGGCCCGGACGAAGGACTCCGGCGTGCCGCCGACGCCCACCCAGATGGGAAGCGGGTCCTGCAGCGGGCGCGGGTAGACGCGCTGCCGCACGAGCGCCGGCCGGTGCCGGCCCGACCAGGTGACCTCCTCCTCGTCGCGGATCCTCAGCAGCAGCTCCAGCTTCTCGCTGAACAGCGAGTCGTAGTCGGCCAGGTCGAGGCCGAAGAGTGGGAAGGCCTCGGTGAACGAGCCGCGACCGACCACCAGGTCGATGCGGCCCTTCGAGATCAGGTCGAGGGTGGCGAACTGCTGGAAGACCCGCACCGGGTCCGCCGCGCTCAGCACCGCCACCGCGCTGCCGAGCCGGATGCGCTCGGTGCGGGCGGCGGCCGCGGCCAGGATCACCGGGGGCGCGGAGTCGTAGTACTCGCTGCGGTGGTGCTCCCCGATGCCGAAGGAGTACAGCCCCACCCGGTCGGCGAGGGCGATCTCCTCGAGCAGGTGCTCCATGCGCTCAGCCGGGCCGACCACGTGTCCGGTGGTCGGGTCGGTGACGGTGGAGACGAAGCTGTCGACGCCCACGTGCATGAGGTTCCTCTCGGTCCGGGCCCGATCGGTCTCGGTCGCCAGATGGCCTGTCAACCAGCCGGCGCGACGGTTTCTTCCACGACGATCAGCCCTCGCGTCGACGGCGCCGGCGCACCGGCCCCCGCCGTGGGTCGACGAGCGCGGCACCCCACGTCACCGCGGCGCGACGTCGGCCGCGAAGCGGGTGAGCACCCCGCCCAGCTCGGGGCCGTGGGTGCACGGCACCAGGTGGCCCCCTCCGGTGAGGGTGAGGCACCACGGCGCCAGTCGTTCCGCCCAGTCCTGCGGGCAGATGCGGTCCTGGGGGCCACGGACGGCCAGCACCGGCAGCCGCAGGTCGTCGAGGGTCGCGCGCAGGTCGTCCCGTCGGGCGGCGTCCATGCCGCGTCGCATCGACCCCAGGCCCGTCCGGGCGTACTGGCGTGCCAGCCCGGGCACTTGGCGGGGGTCCTCGTGGACGGCCGTGCGCAGCCAGCGGCGCACCAGGGCCGCCCATCCGCCGGCCCGCGGGTCGGTGGTGGGCCCGACCAGCACCAGGCCGACGACGGCGCCACCGGCCGCCGACGCGGCGTGGGCCGCCACCTGGCACCCCGAGGAGTGCCCGACCAGCACCGCGGGAGGCCCGTCGCGGAGCTCCTCCCCCAGCCGGCGGCCGAGTGCCGACGGCGACAGGTCGGTGCCCCGCGCCGCCCGCATCCCGTAGCCCGGGAGGGGGCGCACCTCCACCGGCACGTCGAGCACCTCCGCCACCGGCGCCCAGGACCTCGCGTCGAGCCCGAGCCCGGGCACCACCACGATCCGGAGGGCGGCGGGGTCCGGCGTCATGCGGGTGCCGGTACCCACCCGCATGCCCGAGGAGGCACGGGGTACCCCCGGTGCCCACCGAGAAGGGCTCGCCATGGCCGTCCGTCCGCAACGCCGTACGTCGTGACGCCGTGCCGCCACGCCTGCGCTGCCGCCGCCGCAGCCTCCTGGGCGGGGCCGCGCTCGGCGCCCTGGTCTCGTGCGGCGACCAGGCCGGCCCCGCGGGTCCCACGGTGAGCCCGCGGCCCGACGCCGGCCGCCTGTCGTTCCGTCCCGCGGCCCCGTCACCGTCGCGGGGCGCACGCACCGGCACCTACCGGGTGGAGGTCGACGGCGGCCGGGCCGCCGTCGTCCACGCGCCCGACGTGTCGGGCCCCTTGCGCCTCGTCGTCATGCTGCACGGGGCCGGCGGCGAGCCCGGGCGCACCCTGGAGATCCTCCGCCCGTACGCCGAGTCGCACCGCCTCCTGATCGTGGCGCCCGCCTCCCGCCGTCCGACGTGGGACGTGATCCTCGGCGCCTTCGGGCCCGACGTGCGCACCGTCGACACGCTCCTGCGCCGCCTCACCGACGACCACGCCGTCGACGGCCTCACCGTGGGCGGGTTCAGCGACGGCGCCAGCTACGCGCTCACCCTGGGCCGGGTCAACGGCGACGTCTTCGACTCCGTCATCGCCTTCTCCCCCGGCTTCGAGGTCGCACCGGCCGTGCACGGCCGGCCGCGCTTCTACGTCTCCCACGGGACCCGCGACCAGGTGCTGCCCATCGACGCCTGCAGCCGCCGGATCGTCCCGGAGCTGCGGCGTCAGGGCTACGACGTCACCTACGAGGAGTTCGACGGCCCGCACGAGGTGCCGGCCGAGGTCCGCAGCTCGGCGGTCGACTGGCTCACGGGCAGCGGCTGACAGGAGCGGGCGACCCACAGACGGTCGCCCCGCACAGGGCTAGCCCGGCGGCTGTTGGGGCACCGGGCGAAGGTGACGACCTCCATGGACGAGAAGACCACCCGCGAGCGGCTCATCGGCGACGGCCTGAGCTGGCTGGCCCTGTGGAGCCTGCGGTGGGTGCTCATCGCCGCCGGCGCCGTCCTGCTGGCCTGGGTGGTGCAGAGGACCTGGGTCATCGTGCTGCCGGTGGTGCTGGCGCTGGTCGTGACCACGGTGCTCGAGCCCCTGTCCCGGCTCTACGAGCACCGGCTGCGCCTGGGTCCCGCCCTCGCCGCCGCCGCCGCCCTCCTCACCGGCCTGGCGGTGCTGGTCGGCACGGGCCTCGCCATCGCGCCCAGCGTCGCCGGGCAGGCCGACGACATCGCGGCCGACGCCTCGAGCGGCCTGCAGGAGCTGCAGGACCGCGTCCAGTCCAGTGACATGGTCACCGAGGACCAGGTCGACAGCGGCATCCAGAACATCCAGGGGCGGCTCACCGACAGCGCCGACGCGATCGCCTCGGGGGTCCTCGGCACCCTCGGCGCACTCGGGTCCGGGCTCGTGACGCTCATCATCACCCTGCTGCTGACCTTCTTCTTCCTCAAGGACGGACGCCGCTTCCGGCCGTGGCTCCACGCCGTGACCGGCCGGCGCGCCGGCCCGCACGTCGTCACCGTGCTCGAGCGCTCGTGGGCGACCCTCGGCGGCTTCATCCGGACCCAGGCGCTGGTGAGCCTCATCGACGCGATCTTCATCGGCGTCGGGCTGCTCCTCGTGGGCGTGCCCCTGGCCGTGCCGCTGGCGGTGCTGACCTTCTTCGGCGGGTTCGTCCCGATCGTCGGCGCCTTCGTGGTCGGCGCGATCGCCGTGCTGGTCGCCCTGGTGTCGGTGGGCTGGGGCGGCGCTCTCATCGTGCTGGGGATCATCGTGGCGGTGCAGCAGCTGGAGGGGAACGTCCTGCAGCCCTGGCTGCAGTCCAAGGTCATGCGGCTCCACCCGGCGATCGTGCTGCTGGCCGTGACCCTCGCCTCCACGCTCTTCGGCATCGTCGGGGCGTTCCTCGCCGTGCCCGTCGTCGCGGTGCTCGCGGTGACCCTGCGCTACCTCGACGAGGTCGTCAGGGACCGCACGCCCCCCGCCGCGGAGACGCCCCCCGCCGAGCCGGACGACACACGTCCGGCCGGTGCCGACCACGCGGAGGCATCTGAGCCGGCCGCGGAGGGGGCCGGCGCGTCCCCGATGTCCTGAGGGCGCGCCGCACCACCGATCAGGTGCCGGGCCGGCGTGCCGCCCGCACGGCCACCACGAGCGCCAGGAGCACCAGCGCGGCTCCCGCCAGCAACGCCCACCGCAGCGCGTCGCCGTCGTCGCCCGGCCCCAGGAGCACCTGGTAGACGGTGACCAGGAGCGCGGCGCCGATCGACGCGCCGATCCGCTGCCCGGTCTGCAGCGCCCCTCCCGCGGCGCCGCCCATGGCCGGCGGCACCTCGGCGAGGGTGAGCGTGATGTTCGGCGAGACGACAGCGCCGCCGCCGAGCCCGGCCAGGAAGAGCGTCGGCACCAGCCAGGCCCACAGCGGGTCGCCGCCGGGCACCAGCAGGGCCACCAGCACGGTCCCGACGACCATCGTCGCCAGGGCCACCACGGTGAGCCACCGCCCCGCGTCGGAGACGAGGCGCCCGGCGACCGGGGCGCTGATGGCCGAGCCGATGGCGAACGGCATGACCAGGAGGCCCGCCTCCAGGGCCGTGTGCCGCAGAGCCTCCTGGAGGTGGATGGAGAGCACCAGCAGCAGCCCGGTGAAGCCGGTGAAGTACAGGGTGCCGACCAGCAGCCCGTTCAGGTAGCCGGGCAGGGCCCGGAGCAGCTTCACGTCCAGCAGCGGCGGGTGGCCGCGCGCGGCGGTCCGGCGCTCCCACCACGCGAAGGCCCACGCGAAGAGGGGCACGCCGGCCAGCAGGGCGAGCGCGGACCGGTCGCCACCCTCGAACCGGACGATCGGGAAGAGCAGGCAGAAGACCGAGAGGCCGAGCAGGACGGCGCCCGGGACGTCGATCCGGTTGTCGGCCGCGTCGTCGGCCGGGCGACGCCGGGGCACCATCCAGAGGACGGCCAGCAGGGCGACCACCCCGATGGGGATGTTGACGAAGAAGAGCCAGCGCCAGCCGTCCTCCACCCCGGCGACGGAGATGATCAGCCCACCCAGCACCGGCCCCGCGGCCGAGGCCATCGACACGGTGAACCCGAACAGGCCGAACGCGCGGGCCCGCTCGCGGCCGCGGAACAACTGCTGGATGAGCCCGGAGTTCTGGGGCGTGAGCAGCCCGGCGGTCGCACCCTGGGCCAGGCGCGCCACCACGACCCAGGCGGCGTTCGGCGCGAACCCCACGGCCGCGCTGGTGAGGACGAACCCCACCAGGCCGATCAGCATCAGCCGGCGCCGTCCGTAGGCGTCGCCCAGTCGCCCGCCGGCGACCAGGGTCAGGCCGAACGTCAGGGCGTACCCGGACACCACCCACTGGATCGTGCCGGCGCTGGTGCCGAGGCTCTCGCGCATCGACGGGATGGCGACGTTCACGATCGAGACGTCGAGCAGCGACATGAACCCGACCACGAGGGAGACCCCGAGGATGCGCCACCGGCGCGGGTGCGGCTCGTAGGTGGCGTCGACGTCGGCGTCGACGGCGCGGTCGGTCACGACCCCCACCCTGCACGACGCGTGGGCACGGCAGCAGCGTCCGTCGCGACGAGCCGTCGCCGGCGCTCAGCCGCGCCCGGCGAGCACGTCGAGGCTCTCCCGGGCGATCTGCCACTCCTCGTCGGTCGGCACGACGAGGACGGCCACCTCGCCCTCCGGCGGCGACACCCGCCGCGCACCCGTGTCCGAGGCACGGTTCGCCTCCGGGTCCACGAGGATGCCCAGCCGCTCGAGACCGCTGAGCGCCGCCTCGCGGACCTCCGGCGAGTTCTCGCCGACCCCACCGGTGAAGGCGACCGCGTCGACCCGGCCGAGGACGGCGTGGTAGGCGCCGACGTACTTGCGCAGGCGGTGGCAGTAGACGTCGAAGGCGAGCGCGGCCGACGGGTCGCCCGCCGTACGCCGGCGCGAGAGCTCGCGGAAGTCGCTGACGCCCGCCAGTCCGAGCAGGCCCGAGTCGCGGTTGAGCCCCGTGTCCACCTCCTCCAGCGACCACCCGAGCTGGCGGTGGAGGTGCGCGTGGAGCGCGGGGTCGACGTCGCCGGAACGGGTGCCCATCACCAGCCCCTCCAGCGGCGTCATCCCCATCGAGGTGTCCACCGACCTCCCCCCTCGCACGGCGGCCGCGGAGGCGCCGTTGCCCAGGTGCAGGACGATCGCGTCGACCGACTCCAGGGGGCGGTCGAGGAGCTCGGCCGTCCGGCCCGCCACGAACCGGTGGGAGGTGCCGTGGAAGCCGTAGCGACGGATGCCGTGGTCGGCGCGCCAGGCCAGCGGCACGGCGTAGGTGTAGGCGTGCTCCGGCATCGTCTGGTGGAAGGCGGTGTCGAAGACCGCCACGTGCGGCACGTCGGGGAACAGCCTGCGCGCCACCGCCAGTCCCTCCAGGTTGGCGGGGTTGTGCAGGGGCGCCAGCGGCACCAGCTCGCCGATCGCGGCGACGACGTCGTCGTCCACGACCACGGGCGCGGAGAATCGGTCGCCGCCGTGCACCACCCGGTGCCCCACGGCGGCCAGGTCGTCGGCGCGCAGCGTCGGCCCGTGGGCGTCGAACGCCTCCAGGGCGGCGGTCAGCGCGGCCTCGTGCGAGGGCAGCGGCAGCTCGCTGCGGTGCCGGCGCCCGTCGGCATCGGTGTGGGTGAGGATCCCCGTGCCCCCGGACGCGTCGGCGATGCGCTCGGCGAGCCCGACGGCGCTGACCTCGCCGGTGCGGGCGTCGAGCAGCCGGTACTTCACCGAGGAGGAGCCGGCGTTGACGACGAGGACCAGCGAGCTCATCGCTCCTGCCCTCCGGTCTGCGGGGCCTGGGCCTGGGCCTGGATGGCGGTGATGGCCACGGTGTTGACGATGTCGCGCACGGTGGCGCCGCGGGAGAGGTCGTTGACCGGCTTGCGGAGTCCCTGGAGGACCGGCCCGATCGCCACGGCGCCCGCGGAGCGCTGCACCGCCTTGTAGGTGTTGTTGCCCGTGTTCAGGTCGGGGAAGACGAACACCGTGGCCCGCCCGGCGACCGGGGAGTCCGGGAGCTTGGTCCGGGCGACGGCGGGGTCGATCGCCGCGTCGTACTGGATCGGCCCCTCGACGAGCAGCTCCGGCGCCCGGGAGCGCACGAGCCCGGTGGCTGCCGAGACCTTCGCGACGTCGCTGCCCGTGCCGGAGCTGCCCGTCGAGTAGGACAGCATCGCGACCCGTGGCTCGACGCCGAACGCCGCGGCCGTCGCGGCGGAGGAGACGGCGATGTCGGCCAGCTGCTCGGAGTCGGGGTCGGGGTTGACGGCGCAGTCGCCGTAGACCAGCACCTGGTGCTCGAGGCACATGAAGAACACCGAGGACACCACCGAGACGCCCGGGACGGTCTTGACGACCTCGAGCGCCGGACGGATGGTGTGCGCGGTGGTGTGCACGCTCCCGGACACCATCCCGTCGGCGATGCCGAGCTCCACCATGAGCGTCCCGAAGTACGACACGTCGCGCACCACGGCCCGGGCGTCCTCGAGGCTCACGCCGCGGTGCCGGCGTCGCTGGTGGTACTCGTGCGCGAAGCGCTCGGCGAGCTCGGAGGTGGCCGGGTCGAGGATCGTGGCGCCCGACACGTCCGCGCCGACCCCCGCGGCCTGGGCGCTGACGCGGACGGGATCGCCGAGGAGTGTCAGGTCGGCGACCCCGCGACGCAGGAGGAGGTCGGCGGCCAGCAGGACCCGGGGCTCCTCACCTTCGGGCAGCACGATGTGCCGCCGCTGTCGCGTCGCGTCGTCCATGAGCTGGTGCTCGAACATCAGCGGCGTGACGACGGCCGTGCGTGCCACGTCCAGGCGGTCGAGCAGCGCGTCGGCGTCGACGTGCTGGGCGAACAGCGTGAGGACGGCAGCGATCTTGCGCGGCGTGGCGGAGGTCAGCCGACCCCGCACCGAGGTCAGGGCGGTGGACGTCTCGTGGGTGCCCAGGCCGATCTCGACGATCGGCAGGGTGGAGCCGATGCCCTCGAGCAGCCGGGTGACCTGGGGCGCCAGCTCGAGCCCCCCGTTGAGCACGATCGCGGCCACCTGCGGGAAGCTGGCGGACAGGTGGGCCATCACGACGCCGAGCACCACCTCGGGGCGGTCCCCGGGGGTGACCACGACCGCTCCCTCGACGAGGCGGTCGAGCACGTTCGGCATCGTCATGCCGGCGACCACCACGCCCAGGACCTCCCGGTCCAGCAGCGCCGGGTCGCCCGAGACGAGCGTGGCGTCGCAGGTCCGGACCAGGTCGGCCACCGACGGTGCGGCGAGCAGCGGCTCGTCGGGCAGGGCGTGGACCGGCACGTCGGCCGCCAGGCCGGCCGCGAGGTCGTCGGCGACGGAGGCCGGGTCGCCCTCGGTCACCCGGTTGACGACCACGGCGAACAGCGTGGCGTGGTGGGCGGCGATCTCGGCCGTCGTGATGTCCGCCAGCGTCCCGAGGTCCTCGACCGTACGGCGCGCGCCGTTGAGCACCAGCAGCACCGGCGCGCTGAGGTTGGCCGCGATCCGCGCGTTGTAGGCCAGCTCGGTGGGGCTGGCCACGTCGGTGTAGTCGGAGCCGACGACCACCACGGCGTCGCACCGCGCGGCGACCCGGTGGTAGCGCTCCACGATGGCGTCCAGCGCCGCCGTGGGGTCCCCGTGCACGTCGTCGTACGACACCCCGACGCAGTCGTCGTAGTCGAGGTCGACGGCCTCGTGCGAGACCAGCAGGTCCAGGACGTAGTCCTTGTCGCCCCGGGCCGTCTCGGGGCGCACCACCGGCCGGAAGACCCCCACGCGCTCGACCCGGCGGGACAGGGCGTCCAGCACGCCCAGCGCGACCGCCGACTTGCCGGTGTAGCCCTCCGCCGAGGCGACGTAGACGCTGGTCTGCATGTCCCCCACCCTAGGCACCGGGGCCGCGCGCATCCGCGCTCCTCGGATCAGCGGAGGACCAGGGCGAGCAGCACGCCGGAGAAGACGACGGTCTGGACGCTGTGCACGCAGATGCCGATCAGCGCGCGACCGCCGGGTCGGACCCTCGAGCCGCTGCTTGCCGCGGACAGCCGGACGCCCCGAGCTTTCTCGTGGATAATCGGCGAGGTGGTCGGGCGCAGCCGGTGCAGGTCCGCCGCGAGCGTCGGCACCGGACCATTTGCGTCGGCGTACGGAGAGGAGCAGCGTGGCAGCCAGCGTGCGTGACGTCGCGGCGCTCGCCGGGGTGTCGCCCCGGACGGTGGCGAACGTCGTCACCGGCTACGTGCACGTCCGGCCGGAGACGCGGGCCAGGGTGCAGCGGGCCATCGACGAGCTGAAGTACCGCCCCAACATCAGTGCGCGCAGCCTGCGCAGCGGCCGCAGCGGCATCATCGCGCTCGCGGTGCCCGACGTCGCGGCTCCCTACTTCGCCGAGCTCGCCGACCACGTGCAGCGCGAGGCGGCCAGCCGTGGGCTGACGCTCCTGGTCGACCAGACCGGAGCCGACCGCGAGCGCGAGCTCGACGCGCTCGAGGGCTTCCAAGCACACCTGATCGACGGGCTGATCCTCAGCCCGCTCGGGGTCACCGGGGAGGACCTCCAGGGCCACGACCTCTCGATGCCGACCGTGCTGCTCGGCGAGCGCATCGAGAAGGTCGGCGTCGTGCACGTGGCGGTCGACAACGTCGCGTCGGCGAGGGAGGCCACGGCCCACCTCCTCGACCGCGGCCGCACGCGCGTGGCCGCGGTCGGGACGCAGACCGGAGCCGGCGACATGGGCCCGGCGCAGCGACGGCTCGAGGGCTACCGCGCCGCCATGCGCGACGCCGGCCTGCCCGCCACACCTGGGCTCGAGGTGCCGACCGGACCGTGGTCCCGCGAGGCCGGCTACACCGCGGTGCGCTCGCTGCTCCAGCGTGGGGTCGACGTCGACGGGCTGTTCTGCTTCAACGACGCCCTGGCCCTGGCCGCGGTCCGCGCCGTGGTCGACCACGGCCTGCGCGTGCCGCAGGACCTCGCCGTGGTCGGCTGGGACGACATCGAGGAGGCGGCGTACGCCGTGCCGTCGCTGACCACCATCTCACCCGACAAGGCAGCGATCGCCCGCGCAGCCGTCGACGCCCTGCTGGGGCAGCTCGACGGCGGGTCCCCGGAGTCCGACGAGGTGCTGTGCTCCTACCGGCTGGTGGTCCGCGAGAGCTCCGGAGCCCGCTGACGCCCGAGCGGAGCCCTGCTCAGTGCACGCGTGCCGGGTGAGACCGGCGACGATCTGGGCGACCGGCTCGACCGGCAGCTTCGGCTCGGCGCTGCCGGCTCGGTGCCAGCGAGCCTGTGCAGTGGCCAACTACCTGGCGCCAGGTCGGCGCCCGCTTCCGGGTCCGTCGTCGTCAGGGTGCCGTGCGTCAGCTTCCCGTGGTGAAGGACCAGGTGGTGGTCGCGAGGGCGTTGCCTGCGGTGTCCTGGATCCCGTTGGTCAGCGTGACGTTGAACTCCGTGTTGCTCGCCAGGGTGACGTTGGGGTTCAGCGTCGCCGTCTGGGTTGCGGGGTCGTAGGTGACCACTCCGCCGAACTTGGCCCCGGTCGAGGTCTTGCGCAGGATCATCGTCGTGCCACTGACCCCCGACACGGCCTCGCTGAAGGTCGCGGCGAGGTCGCCACCCCGCGGGGCGCCGGTCGCGCCCGCAGCGGGGGTCGTGCTGCTCACGGTCGGAGCGGTGGTGTCACCACCGCCGCCGCCGCTCGTGGCGCCCTTGGTCATGCGCACGGAGTCGATCTCGCCGGCGAAGTAGTCACAGGTGACGGTGACGTCGTCGCACTCGTGCTTGCCGCCGATCGTCCACGGCTTCTTGTTGTCGAGGTTGCCGGTGAACCCGTTCTTGCGTCCCACCTGGAGTCCGTCGACGTAGAGCGTGACCGACGTCGAGGTGCGGACACACCGCACGTCGTGCCACTGGTCGTCGTTCAGCAGCGTGGCACCCGAGGTGGCGGTCGCTACCCCCTCCGCGGTGCGGAACATGCACGACAGCTTCCCCTTGGGGATCTGGAACTTGACCTGGCCGCCGACCGTCCTGGACTGGCCCTTCTGCAGGATGTTGCCGAAGTTCTCCTTGGTCTTGAACCGGAACTCCACCGTGAAGTCGCCGGCACCCGGGTCCAGCGAACCGTCGGGCGCGTCCGGCACCGAGATCAGGTGCTCCAGGCCGTAGGGCACTCCCGCGGCCGGCGCGTGGCGGTCCCAGTCGGCGTAGGCGCCGTTCATCACCACGTGGGAGCCGATGGCACCGTCATGGCCCATCCCGCTGGCGTCCACAGCGGTCCGGGCACCGCTTGCCTCGTTGAGCTGGAGGTCGAGCACGTAGCCCGACCCCACCGCCGCCCCACTCGTCCCCGAGCCGGTCATCAGCATGGCCGCCGCGGTGACAGCGACGACAGCGAGCTTTGTACGCATGTAGTTCTTCCCCCTTGGTGCGGCGCCCCACGCGCCGGAATCCGACCGCTGCTGGATCGCCGCCATCACTGTAGGTGGTGGGTGTGCACCCGGGTCACCCCAATATGGGTCAAAGGCGTGATCGGGTGCCCCGCGGGCACCCGCTCGACGTGTCGCCGCTTCCTCGGTGGTCGAGTAGCGGGCGCCGGCGAGCGTCTCGAGACCCACTCACACTCTCGGATGCTCCGGGGCGCCCCGAATGCCCAGTTCTGGCGACGACAGCCTGTGCTGTTGCGGGCACGGTCGTGTCCGCGCGTCCGCTGGGGGCGGTCGTCGTACAAAGCGAGGGAGAAGGCCGTGACGTCACCACGTCGGTCCCCGGTCGCCGGCTGGGGTGACAAGGTCCGCCTCGCGCGCTTCTTCGCCCAGCTCGCGATCAAGGAGCACCTCGCGCCGGGACTGCCCGTCCGGCCCCTCGTCGCCGAGCTCTTCCTCACCGACAACTGCAACCTCAAGTGCGTCAGCTGCGCCTGCTGGCGCACGGTGACCCGGGGCGAGCTGACCGAGGACGAGTGGCGCAGCGTCATCGACCAGCTCGCGGACCACGGCCTCCTCAAGCTGAACTTCACCGGCGGCGAGCCGCTGCTGCGCAGCGACGCGCCCCGGCTCATGGCCCACGCCTACCAGCGCGGCATCCGCAACCTCCACGTCAACACCAACGCCGTCCTCCTCGACGAGCGACGGCGTGAGGCCGTGCTCGACGCGGGCGTCCGCAGCTTCAACATCTCGGTCGACGGTCCCAGCGCCGACGTCCACGAACGCGTGCGGGGCGTGCCCGGGGCGTTCGCCAAGACCGTCGGCAACCTGGAGCGTGTGCTGGAGCATCGCGACCGTCTCGGGCTCCGCGTCCGGATGAACTTCACGGTCATGCGTTCGAACATCGACGACCTGCCCGAGATGATGCGGCTCGCGCAGGACCTCGAGGTGCAGCTCTACCTCAACCTCGCCACGGACCACACCTTCTTGTTCCGCGACGGCCAGGTGAGCATCGAGACCCGCGTCGACAGCGACCGCGTGTCCGCGGCCATGGCGCAGGTCGAGGAGGGCCTGCGACGCAACCGGCGCTTCGTGCCGCGCTACTCCGAGCTGGCCTACGTACGACGCCACTTCGAGGACCAGCTGCAGGGCGACCTCCCGTGTGCCGAGTCGCAGCTCAAGGTGATGATCCACTCGACAGGGGATCTGGGCGGGTGCTGGGGACACGACGCGACCCGCAACGTGCGCGACGCGCCGGTCGCGGAGATCCTCGGAGATGCCGCCTACCGCGAGGAGCACGCGCGGTTCTTCCGGAAGGAGTGCGTCGGGTGCGGCAGCAACTACGCGCTGAACCTCGCCTGGCGGCCGGGGACCTACGCCGAGGACCTGCTGTGGCGCCTCGGCAGGCGCCGGCTGGCCGCCGTGGGGGCCGCATGAGGTCCAGTGCTCCTCTCTACGACCTGCTGGCGCCGACGTACGAGGAGCACTTCGCCGTCTTGCACCGCCGGGCCTACGACGAGCTCGCCTGGGACATCTGCCGCGACGCGCTGCCCGAGGCGCCGGCCGTCACGGTGGACGTCGGGTGCGGGGTGGGCCGCTGGGCCGAGCGGCTGCTCGACGCCGGCTACTCGCTGACGGGGATCGAGCCGGCACCGGCGATGGCCGACCAGGCGGCGCGCCGGCTGGCCCGCTGGCCTCGCACGCAGGCGACCCTGCTGCGGAGCCGGGTGGAGGACGTCGAGCTGACGCCCGGCTCGGTGGACGCGGTGCTGGCGATGGGCTCCCTCCAGTACACCGACGACCCGGTGCGGCAGGTCGTCCGCCTCGCCGGCTGGCTGCGCCCGGGTGGCGTCCTCGCCGTCCTCGTGGACAACCTGCAGGCGCTCGTGCTCGAGCTGCTCGCCGCGGGGAGGGAGGAGGAGGCGCTGGCGCGGCTCACCACCCGGCGCGGCGTGTGGCGCGTCGACGAGATCGAGGCCGACCTGCACCTCCTGGACTCGGCGACGCTGCGACGTGCCTACGACGAGGCCGGTCTGGACGTCGTCCGCGTGTCCGGCCTGCTGGTGGGAGCGAGCGCGCACGGACGCGACGGGCTGCGCCGACGGCTGGACGAGGACTTCGAGGGCACCCTCGCTGCCGAGGGGCGCCTGGCCGCTCAACCGGAGCTGGCGGACCTCGGCAAGCAGCTGCTCATCGTGGGTCGTCGGCGCAGTCGCTGAGAGCGTCGAGCACCGACCAGAACACCCGCTCGGCCTCCCCGACGCTGAGCTCGGAGGACATCGGCAGCGCCAGCGCCTCGTCGTGCAGCGCGTCGGTGACCGGCAGGTCTGGGGCACGCTCGGTGAACGGGCGCCAGGGCAGGCGGTGCAGCACCGGCGAGTAGTAGGGCTTGGTGCCGATCCCACGGGCCTCCAGCCTCTTCGCGAGCCGGTCCCGGTCGACCCCGGGGAACCGGGCGACCCAGTGCACCCACGCATGCTGGTCGCCGTCCGCGGCGCGTTGCGGGACGACCCGCGGGTCCGCGCGCTCGAGCTCGGCGTAGACGCCTGCCACCGCCGTACGCCGCGCGACGAGGTGGTCCAGCCGTTCGACCTGGTCCAGGGCCGCGGCCGCGTGGACCTCCCCGATCAGCGTCGAGCGGGTCCAGTCGACGCTGGACCGCAGGCGCTCGACGGCCTCCGTCGGGACGACCACAGCGCCACCCTGGCCCGCGGCGGAGACCACCTTGGCGAAGCTCATGGAGAATGCGTGGGCGTCCGCCTGCGTTCCGACCGGCCTCCCTCGGGACCGCCCGCCGAGCGACGGCGCGGAGTCCCCCACGACGGGCACGCCGTGCCGGCGACAGACCGCCATCACCGCGTCGTAGTCCGCCGGGGCCCCGAGCGCGTCCACCGCGACGACGACCCGCACGTCGCCACCGGCCAGCGCCTCCTCCAGCCGCGCGGGGTCCAGGGTCCAGGTGTCGGGCCGGACGTCGCAGAACCGGAGCCGGTAGCCCAGCATGGCGAGGTACTCGCCGGTCGCCGCGAACGTGAACGACGGCAGGACCGCGACGTCCCCGGGCTGTGCTCGTCCCGCGACGGCCACGGTCGCCAGGCGGAGTGCGGCGGTCCCGGAGGACGTGGCCAGCACGGTCATGGTGTCCGGCAGCTCGAGGCGCTCCCGCAGCTCGTTCGTCAGCGCGCTCCCCCACGGTCCGCCCTTGAGGGACCCGGTCCACAGGCTCTGCTGCATCCGGTCGGCCAGCAGCTCGGGCCGCTCCGGCCGCGGCGGTACGACGACCGGGATCGAGGGACCCATGGGGGGTGGTTCGTCGCGAAGCCGCCGGACGAAGGACCGCAGGGCGTCTCGCAGGTGCGCGCCCCCCACTCCCGTCAGCTCCTCGAAGCGGGTGGTGTCCACGACGCCCACGGCGTCGGCGGTGGGCGCGACGACGGTGCGGACGTCGGCGTCGAGCCCCAGCTCGTCGAGGACGAGCTGGGCGAGCTCGACCAGGTCGATGCAACCGGCGCCGGCGTTGAGCACCCCGGCGGGGGCACCGGCGGCGACGGCGTCGGCCAGCACCTCCACCGGCAGGAACGTACGACGGGTATCGACGACCGTGAGCGGGAGGCCGGCCAGCGCCCGGCGCGCCAGCCTGGCCACCACCCGGTCCTGTCCGGGACCGAACAGGTTCGTCACGCGGAGGAGCGTGAGCCGGTCCTCCGGCACCGTGTCGGCCACGAGGAGCTCCTGCGCCCGCTTGGCCATGGCGTAGACCCACCGGCCACTGACGTCGGCGTCGGCCAGGCGCCGGCACAGCCGCTCGACCCGCCACGGTGGACACGGCTGCGCGGCGATGGCCAGGAGGTCGGCGTTCCAGGCCCGCAGTGCGTCCTCGTCCAGGGGCAGCTCCGGGAGCGTGCCCTCGTGCTGCGGCCCGGTGGCCGTGCCGTACACCTCGACGGACGACACGAGGGTGACCCGGCGCCCGGCGAGGAGCGGCAGGAGCCGCGCCGTGGTGACCGCGTTGTCGAGGACGAGCTGCCAGCTGCGCACGGCCCGGGGATCGCTGTTGCCCGCCGACAGCGCGACCGGCCCCGCAGGCAGCCCGGAGAGCACCTCGGGCAGCGGGTCGGTCAGCAGGTCGGCCCGGACCGGTGTGACACCGGGGGAAGGTGTGCATCGATCGGCGCGGTCGACCGGGACGACGCCGCGTCCGCGTGCCAGGCAGCGCTCGACGATCGCGGAACCGAGGAAGCCGGCACCGCCGACGACGGTCAACCGCTCCTGATCGCTGACACCCACGGCTCCCCCAGGAACGACCTGCTCATCTCCGGCGCGCCCAGTGGACCCCGGCGGAGAGGCTCGTGGGGACGATCACGACCCCATCCCCCAATACAGGGTAGGAGTGCTACGTTGCGCCGATGGACCGAGGTGAGCGCCGGATCCTGCTCGTCTCCAGCACCGGCGGGGTGCTGCTGGACCTCCTCGCGCTGCGCCCGTGGTGGTCCCGGCACGACGTCAGCTGGGTCGCCGTGCCCGGCTCCGACACGCGCGAGGTCCTGGCCGGGGAACGCGTGACGTGGGCCGAGGAGCTGACCCCTCGGCAGCCGTTTGCGGTGGCCCGCGCCGTCGTGGCGGCTCGGCGGCACCTGCGCCGGGACCGCATCGACCTCGTCGTGTCGGCCGGCACCGGGGTCGCCGTGCCGTACTTCCTCGCCGCCCGGTCGGCCGGGGTGCCCGCCTGGTGGGTCGAGACGCTCAACGTGCTCGCCGGCGCCGGGATCGCAGCGCGCGTCTGCGCGCGTGCAGGCGACCTGGTGCTGGTGCAGCACAGCGCGATGCTCGCCGACCATCCCCGGGCGCTGTTCGTGGGTGAGCTGTATTGACGGGCACCACCACGCGGCGGCTTGCCGTGTTCGTCACCGTGGGCATGGGCCCCTGGGCGTTCGACCGCCTGCTCGCGGCACTCCCGGACGTCTGCGCCGACCACGACGTCTTCGTGCAGACGGGCACCTCCACCCTGGCACCGCCGTGCCCGCACGCCGCCTTCCTGGGCTACGAGGAGACCCAGCGGCGCATCGCCGAGGCCGACGTCGTCATCACCCATGCCGGCAACACCGTCCGCCTCGTCCAGCGGCTGGGGAAGATCCCCATCGCCGTCGCCCGCGAGGCGGCGCGCGGGGAGATGCGCAACGACCACCAGGTCGTCTACCTGCGGAGCGAGGTCGCAGCCGGCCGGGTGGTCGCCCTCGACGGGGACCTGGACGGGCTCGCCGACGCGGTGTCCCGGCACCCGGAGCACGAGCAGACGCTGCTGCGCTCCGGAGTCTCGCTGGTCCCCGTCGAGGGCGAGAAGGTGGCCGACCTGCTGGACGCGATGGCCGACGAGGACGCCGTCGCTCGACGTCTTCGGCCGGGGTCCCAGCCGTTCGAGCGCCACCCCACGGCACGGTTCCGGTGGGCGTTCGACCGGCTGCGCGGACGGACGGGACGACATCTGGACCTCGGCATCGGCGACGCCTCCTTCCTCGGGGCCGTCCACCGGCAGAGCCGGCTCGAGGTGGTCGGCGCAGACCCGCACGCCGGCTACCTCGCCGATGCGCGCAGGCGGTACGGCGACGTGCCGCTCGTCCGGGTGGGGAGCACGCTCCCGTTCGCCGACGCCGTGTTCGACTCGGTGTCGATGCTCGACGTCCTGGAGCACACCACCAGCGAGCGGGCGACGCTGGCCGAGGTGTGCCGGGTCCTCCGACCCGGGGGCCTGCTCGTCCTGACCGTTCCCGCCCGGCACGTCTTCTCCTTCCTCGACCCCGACAACGCGAAGTTCCGGTTCCCCCGGGTGCACCGGGCCGCCTACTCCGCGCGGTTCGGCGCGGCGACGTACTCCGCCCGCTTCGAGGACGACTCGAACGGCCTCCGGGGCGACATGGCCTGGGAGCGCGCGTGGCACACCAACTACGAGACCGCCGACCTGCTGGCCCTCGTGGAGGGCGCCACCCTCGTTCCTCGGCTCAAGGACGGGGCGAACCTCTTCTGGCGGGTCTGGCAGGTGCCCGCGCTCCTGGCTCCGCACCGGGCCCGGTGGCTCTTCGACGCGCCCCTGCGCGCCGACGGCCGGTTGTTCCGGCGCGCGAACCTGTTCCTCACGGCGGTGCGGGCCAACGGCGCGCCGGCTCGGGAGCAGTAGCGATGAGCGTGCCCGACTTCATCTACATCGGCCCGGACAAGGCCGGCTCCTCGTGGCTCCACGAGATCCTGGGCGCGCATCCGCAGGTGTTCCTGACGCCGGCCAAGGGCCTGTACTTCTTCGACCGCTACTACGACCGCGGCCTGCCGTGGTACGTCGACCAGTTCGCCGACGCGCGGCCCGAGCACCTGGTGCGGGGGGAGGTGTGCCAGGACTACCTCGCGCACCCCGAGGCGGCCGGGCG